>JAOZTN010000124.1:0-7265 GCA_029942245.1 Bacteroidales bacterium
GTATTAGGGAAGTAATCGTACAGAGCATGCACGTTTCGGCAACAGGCAAAACCGGTAACCGGTAACCGGTAGCCGGTGACCGGTATCCGGAAAGTACAATTCTCTTTACTTCCACGAACAGATTTACTATCTTTACCCTCATACACCTAAAACAACTAAACATGAAACTGCTTAAAAAAATTGTCATCTGGCTGGTCGTACTGATCGCCCTTCTGGTAGTGGTAGCTTATCTGCTTCCGGGATCTTATCATGTTGAACGCTCAATATTGATAAAAACAGACAAAACTGTCGCTTATGATATGGTCTGTGATTTCGAAAAATGGGACTTATGGACACCCTGGTCAGCCGAATCCGACACTACGGCTGTGATCGAAAATATTGGAAATTGCGAAGTTGGAGCTGTCCAGAAATGGGATGGTGAAGAGATGGGTAAAGGGGAACTGAAGCTGATTGAACTGGATCCTGCAAACATGCTTAAATGGGAACTGGGCTTCGAAGGGATCAACGAAAAAATGATCATGGAAATGACATTTGAACAGGAAGGCGATGATATCCTTCTTAGCTGGACCGGAGATGGTGAGCTTGGATATAACCCCTTGTACCGCTATATGGGACTGATGATCGACTCCGACCTTGGCGCTGATTATGAGTTGGGTCTTCAGAACCTGAAAACCCTTTGTGAGTCACTTCCCGATTATCCAGGCATCAGCATTACCGAACTTGCTGCTGGTCCTGCCATATCGGTAAAGGACTCTGTAGCCATGGCTGATCTTGGGGTATTCATGGAAACCTATATGCCTCTGCTATATATGTATGCCATCCGCCAGGGAGGCAAAATGGCAGGACACCCTTACTCTATCTACTACAACTGGGATCCTGAAGGATTGATCCTTGTAGAGGTGGGCATCCCGCTGGAAGAGGCCATAGAGGGTGAAGATATGATCATGCCCGCTAGTACACCGGGAGGACAGGCTGTAAAAGCAACATATCTTGGACCCTACGAAGAAATGGCTGTCGTTTATGAAGCTCTGGAACAATATATCAAAGTGATGAAGCTTGATGTAGTTGGCATGGCCTATGAGGTTTATGTTACCGACCCTGGTGAGGAGCCGGATCCCGCGAAATGGGAAACGATCATTTATTTTCCTTTTAAATAACTTGAAGAATTTTCCTGGAATATCAATAATCGGTATGTACAATACCGGGTTATGAGTATTACACAATTAGCAGATTTGGTTACTATTGTATACCCAAAATCTACAATATATAATTTAACCTAGAATGCTATGAAAAAGTATCTACTCCCTATTATCCTGTTCCTTTTTTCCGTGACGGTATATTCACAGACCGATCCTGTTGCCGTAGATGATTATGCGGCCTCATTGAGTCAGCAAACCATAGAGATCGATGTCATGATAAACGATTACGATCCTGATGGAGACGAATTTATCATACAGACTGTAAAAAACCCGGAGCATGGTGAGGTTATATATAATGACAGTCTTGTTTATTATACATCAGATCCTGGCCATTCAGGTATTGATTCAATGCGTTACAGGATTGAGGATACAGAAGGTGACCGTTCAGAATATGCATGGATCTATATCACGGTAGATGAAAATCCGAATGTTCCAGAGGCGGAAAACGACCAGGGCTCTGTATTACAGCTGGTTCCAACTGAAATTGATGTACTGGCAAACGATTCAGATCCCAACGGGGATGAACTCATCATATACGCGCTTTCGAAACAACTGCCATACAACCATTATGATGTAAGCATCTCAGAAGACTCAACAAAGGTGATACTCACATCGGCATATCCTCTCGGCATTTATTATGCAAACTTCAAATACAAGATCAAGGAGAAGAATACAGCCGGCGGATATATTTCAGATTGGGCAACAGTTCATATCGATATCGTCACCAATCCGGATCTGCCTACCGCAATCGAAGACGAAGCAAATGTTGTAGGGGGAGAGTCTGTAAATATTTTTGTGCTGAATAATGATAATGATCCTACTGGAACTGGTCTTGAAATTTATGAGGTTGGGAACCCCGGAATGGGGACAGTAGAAATTGAAGGCGACCACCTGCTTTATACAGCAAATACATCTGCTCAGGGCATCGATCAATTTTCATATAAATCAAGGAATATTGATCAACCATATCTCTGGAGCAGTAGTTCTGTATCTGTCAGCATTGCCCCTAATCCCGGGCTTCCTGTAGCTGTTGATGATTATACAACGGGGATATGCGGTGTAGATGTGCTCATTAATGCACTCGACAACGATTATGACCCCGACGGGGCGGCAATCGAAATTATGGATGCCCAACTCATTGATATTCCTAGTCCTCTCATGAGCTTAGAGATTGTAGATAATGCACTTCTGCTGACAGCTGTGGGAGATATAGTGATTAATGTGGCAGCGATTGAACTGAAATACAGAATTAGGGAGGTCAATGACACAAACTCCTTTTCTGATTGGGGAAGAATATATATCAGTATGACCTTGAATGAGGATTATCCAATTCTTGCGAATGATTTTGCCGAGACTATTGCAGGAGTTCCTATGGAGATAGATATTTTCGCTAATGATGATTTTAATGGCCATGAAGTGGGGATGTTTGTTCATACAAGTGGGCCAACTAATCATGGTCAGGGTTTGCTTGTGGATAATGTATATTCATTTACTTCATATATGTCGTCAGTTTCAGATACAGCACACATCAAATATAATATTCTTAAACTATCCTACCCTAACCCTTATTTGGTTACAGGAAATATTGATATCGCAATAACATCAAATCATTCATATGATTCACTCGATATAAATAACATTAATGCGGGTATACGTTCTGACGGACATTTGTTTAATAATTACAATGAAATCATCGACTATGGCGCGGATGATTTCGCATCCCATTTTGAATATCCAAAAGGATCAGGTCATCATACCATTTTCATGCAGTCATTTTGGTTGGGAGGTTTGGATGCAAGTAATCAATTACATCTTGCAGCCCAGCAGTTTAAACAGAATGGATATGATTTTCAATTCGGACCGGTTGCGGATGATTATAGTGGAATAGATTATTTCTCTTTATATTCCAGGGTGTGGAAGTTGAGCAAAGAACAGGTTAACTTTCATGTTGACAACTACTGGAAGGAATCATATGATCCTATACCAGAGATTGAGTATTGGCCGGGAAATGGAAATGTTGCAAATGGAGAGGCAGCACAACTCGCACCTTATTTTGATTCTGACGCAAATGGTTATTATGACCCCATGGCCGGCGATTACCCACTGATCAGGGGAGACCAGTGTATTCTATTTATTTTTAACGATGACAGAATACACACTGAAACAAACGGGGAGGCTCTGAAAGTTGAACTACATGGCATGGCTTATGCTTTTGACAATCCGGGGGATTCACTCTTCAAGAATACTGTTTTTCTGCATTATGATATTTATAACCGCTCAAGCAATACATACAGCAATACCTATTTCGGCATGTGGACTGATTTTGATATCGGCTATGCATGGGATGATTATGTAGGTAGCAACGTTGAGTTAGGGTCATATTATGGATACAACGGAACCGAATTTGATGGTTCCGGAGAACCCTGGTCGTATGGCGAAAATCCCCCTGTGCAGTCTGTTACTGTAGTTGCCGGGCCATTTTTGGATGCAGATGGAGAGGACAATCCTGACGGAGAATGTGATTATAGTATCAATGGATTAAACTTTGGCGATGGTGTTGCCGATAACGAGAGGTTCGGATTGACCAGGTTTACATTTCATGATAATCATTCCGGTGCAAACGGTAATCCCAATATTGCACCTGAGTATTACTATTATCTCAGAGGTTTATGGAAAGATGGTACTCCAGTACTCTTTGGAGGTAACGGACATCTCAATTCAGGTGCCGTGGGACCGGAGTGCAAATTTATGTTTCCGGATGATAGCGACGAATGCAACTGGGGAACTGCCGGCTCATTACCGAATGGAGGTTATAACCAGGGCGGTAAGTACTGGACAGAAGCAGAAACAGGAAACAATCCCTCCGATAGGAGAGGGCTGGGCGTATCAGGGCCATTTACTTTTGAGCCCGGAGACAGGCAAGAGGTAGAACTGGCATTTTCAGTTGGACGAGGTACTGACGGACCCGCATCGGGCATGGCGGAACTATTTAATAACCTGACCAATTTATTCAACCTGGTGAATCAGGGTGAAATAATTATTCCTGCTGATGAACTTTCTGTGTCAGACACAGAAGTTGTCGAGACTGAGATTGGAATTTATCCTAACCCGGCCAGGGAAAGAATTTATGTTTCCATCAAGGGTATTGAAAATACTTCTGTTCAATATTGCATTTATGACAACCTGGGCACGATGGTGGCACAGGGATATTTCACGCCTTCAGGTGTACAGGAAATCAACATAAACGGACTGAAAAGTGGATTTTATGTGATTAAAGTGATCGGAGATGTTTCGGGCACAGCTAAATTCATAAAATTATAAACTCCAATTTCAGCAAATAACTGGGATCAGGATTGCTTTAGAAGGTTTAGCAGCTCGATAGAATTGCGTGTACCGGTTTTCGACAGGATATTTCGCCTGTGTGTATCAATGGTATGCCTGCTGAGGAACATCTTGCCGGCTATTTCTTCAGATGATAATCCGGTGGATAATAGCTGAATAATTTCAAATTCTCTTTCCGAAAGATCAAAATTCTGAACGATTTCAGGATTAAATCCCCCTGAAGTATGCGCTTTATAGCGCTTTATGCTTTCTTTCAACTCATCGACATCTACAGGTTTTAAAATATAGTCGAATGCTTCTGACTTTATGGCTTTTATTGAATAATGCCCATGCCCCGTTACGAAGATGATCTTACCCTTATACCCTTTTTTGCTAAGAAGTTCAGCCAATTCCAAGCCTGTCATACCGGGCATTTCAACGTCGAGGAAGGCCAATTCCGGTGAAAGCTCAAGTATCTGCTCTAATGCCAGTCTGGGGTCTGAGGAATCACCAAGTACCTCCAGATCATCTTTCATAAATTCCCTGATAAGATACAACAACCTCTCCCGGGATTTGCTGTCATCATCGACTAAATAGACTGTTGCTGGCATGTAGTTAGATTTGATCTGGCAAATTTCTATAGAAAAAGCATCAAATACAAGTCCAGCTATATCACCCGAATTATAACCTCGGTGCCTTCTTCAAGATCAATAATATTAAAGGTAATACTTCGGTTATAGAGTTTATTATATGCGCTCACTATATCTTGAACAATGCCGAGGCCTTTTCCGGTCCCGGAGGTTTGAAGCCTTTTTGACATTTCTCTGCCTATACCATTATCCCTGATTACTATTTCAACTTTCTTATCCCGTTCAGAGACTATAACCCATAGGTTTTTCTGGCCTTCTTTGAGAGTAAGGCCGTGTTTTATTGCGTTTTCAGTAAAAGTATAAACTAGGGAGTGGGGGATGTTTATCAATTCAGGGTGTACATTTTCTGCTATATCAATATGGTAGTTCAGACCATCATCCAATCGCATTTTTTGAAGATCAAGGTAGTCCTGAATGAATTTTAGCTCTACCTCCAGACTGGTTTCTGTCTGGTCGGCATATTTTAATCCATGATGTAATAATGAAGCATATTTTCCAAAATAATACTGGCCTTGCTTCGTGTCTTCTTTTGCGAACATATAACCAATGTTGTTGAGTATATTCAGCATAAAATGAGGCTCGAGCTGTTTCCTGGAAATAGCCAGCTGACCTCTGATCAGTTCTGCCCTGATAGTTTGCTGGCGTTTAATTTGGAAGGTAAAAACCAGCCTCATGACACTGAAAAAGATAAAAAGAACTAAAAAGAATAAGAACCAGTACAGGTATCTGTATTCATATCCGGGATTGCTGACAATCTCTGCAAAATGAGTCTTGTAGAAGTTAGAGATTAGCAATCCATGGCGGCTATTATAAGACCCATAAGAAATCTGATAATGTCCCATTTGGTCAGGGAAATTCAACTCCGCTATATTCCTGTTTGCTCTTAAGAGGACAATTTTTTGTTTTTCACCCAGCCACCTGATAGCAAACTCTTTTCCGGCAATGACTACAGGAGAAATATATTCTAATGAAGTGTATTCCTGATCAACGCTTTTCAATAATTCCACATCTAATTTATCAGCCAATGTGCAAAGCCATGAACTCCCGGACTGCGTTAAAATGATGGAGTCATTATTCATTCCCTGCTCTTTGAATAAAAATCTGCCGTTCACACCCATAGAATACTCCTCAACAGTATGACCATCAGTGTTATATATTCTTATTTTCGTGCTATCATTTGAATTTTGTGGCGAAATAAAGATTCCCAATAAATGAAGGCTTCCTTTATAGATTACAGGGTAGCCTACAACATCATAATGGTATCCATGCTTGCTCGGTACAGGATCCATGATCATGTTTAATTTCTCATCAAAAAGCAAAGCCCATCCGCAGTGGTCATGATATTGAACCAATGGTTCTTTGCTGTTATGAACGGTTCCCGTGTAGGCACTGAAATATGTTTTCTCCTCAAACTCAAGAAAGCTGAAATCTATGTATTGAATTGATTGTGTGCTGGTTTGCCACAAACTGTCATTCTTAATATCATATGCATAAATCCCTCTGGGCTCAGCAGTATACAAACCATTTATCAGGAATATCAGCTCCGAAAAACCATCATGATTCAGATCAATAAGCTCATATTTTAAAGGGATATTCACATCCATTTTGTCCTTGTAGCGATTTATCTCACATAGCTTTTTATATGCAAACAGTTTTATTCGCTCAGGTATGCTGTCATACTCGAATGCTTCCAGAAATAAAGTCGTATCAGCCAGGGTAAAAGTATACAGCTCTTCCAAACCATTGTGGTTATAATCTCCATACATCACACAAGCACGCCAGGGAAGTTTGTTATTGATGAAATTTATCTGTTCCAGCAATTCAACCCGGCTGTCGATACCATGTCCGAGTCTCACAAAAGGCAGGGTGTTATCGGTCAATCTATTGTAGCCGATATGTATCACTTCTGCATCCCCATCATTATTCATATCGTGATATTCGTAAAAGGATAAACCACCATATTCTTTCAAAAGCTCGAAACGATGAGATTCATGAAATGAAAAAGGGTAGAAAACGATAAGAAGCAATGTGATGATCGCACTGAATAACAATGGATATTTAATGGCAGAGAAAGATACTTTCATTAAGAGATTTG
>JAOZTN010000125.1:0-7260 GCA_029942245.1 Bacteroidales bacterium
GTTTCATTGTTTCATTGTTAAATGGTTGTAATGCCCACACACCACATACCTCATACCTCAAACCACACACCACATACCACACACCACATACCACGAACCACATACCACGAACCCAGTTTTTTTCAATCGAAATACTAATCGAAATCAACCCACGTTAGTTGTTAAAGCATTCCTGTTAATAACAAAACCAGAAGCCAGGGAAAACCGATACCCAAATTCATATTTTTGTGCTTCATCATTCACTTTTCATAGCTATGAACAGACATTTCTTTATTGGGCTGTTGCTCTTATCGGGCATGTTCTTCAGTATCACGGCCAACGCTCAGCAGACCGCCGTTTACGACAACCCGGAGGCGGCTTATAACACCGCACATATGCTCTTCGAACAGCAACAGTACGGTGCTGCGGAAAAGGCATTTCAAAAGGTCACCAAGACAGCTGTCACCGGCGATGAACTTTTGCGGGTAAACGCTCGCTACTACGCTGCCGTATGCGCCATGGAGCTGGAGCATGATGATGCGGAATACCAGCTCACGGAGTTCATACGCGAAAATGCGGAAAACACCCTCTCCAAAAGGGCCTACTTCCAGCTGGGAAAGATACAGTTCAGCAACGGAAAGTACAAGAAAGCGCTGGAATCGTTCAGGGAGGTGGAACTGCCGGATCTCGACAGGGAAGAGCGCACCGAATATTTCTATAAAAAAGGATACAGCCAGTATAAGACAAAGGATCCCGACAGGGCCAAAACATCTTTATCCAAGGTACTGAACACCAAGTCGAAATATGCACCCTATGCCATCTATTACTATGCGGTGATCTCCTATGAGGAGGGCGACAACAAGGATGCACTGGAAAACTTCGAGAAGATCCAAGACAACCGTACCTTCCGTAAGTCGGTACGTACCTACCTGGCACACCTCTACCACCGTGCCGGCGACTACGAAAAGATGATGGAGGTGGCGGTACCTGCCTATAATGAGGCTTCGAGCAAAGACAAGCCGGGCCTGGCGTTGCTCATTGGCGACGCCTACTACCGTACAGAAAACTATGAAGAGGCCCTGCCCTACTTCGAGTTTTATGAGCGCACCTCACGCCGCTCCATGGGTCGTGAAGAGGCCTACCAGCTGGGATATACCTTCTTCATGACAGAAAACTACAGGGCTGCGATACAGAATTTCCAGGAGGCCATTGGCGAGGAAGACCAGCTCACACAGAATGCCTACTACCACCTGGGATACTGCTACTTAAAGACAGGACAGAAAAAATTTGCTTCCAATGCCTTTTCTGCGGCGCAGAAGATGGATTTCGATCCCGGCATAGCCGAAGACGCCCTTTTCAACTACGCCAAGCTGAGCATGGAGGTGGCCAGCGACCCTTACAATACAGCCATCACGGCACTGGAAGATTATATTGAACAGTACCCTGAATCAGCACGTACGGAGGAAGCCTACGAATACCTGGCCAACCTCTACCTTTCTACACGCAATTTCAAGGATGCCCTGAGCTCGGTGGAACGTATCAAGGCCAGGAGCGGCGCCCTGCAGGAGGCCTATCAGAAGATCTGCTTCTACCGTGGCATAGAGCTCTTCAATGCAGGCGATTATGAAGCTGCCATCGACCTCTTTAAAAAGGCCAGTCTGGAAGACCACGACCAGTTTATCGCTGCGGAGTCTAACCTGTGGATCGGTGAGGCCTTCTACCGCCAGAACAATGCCTGGGCGGCGATAAAATATTATAAGGAGTTTCTCGACAGGCCGGGGGCTGAGAAGGTGGAAGGCTACAGCAACGCCTACTACAACCTGGGCTATACCTACTTTAACAAGAAAGAATACGGCACTGCCATCACCTGGTTTGGGAAGTTCGTGAACTACCGCGGCAGGAAAGATGCCAAGCTGGAGGGCGACGCCTTGCTGAGGCTGGGCGACTGCTACTTCATCAGGAAGGACTATAACCAGGCCATCAGCTATTATAACAAGGCCATCCGCTCCGGTAACGGGAAGTCAGACTATGCCCTCTACCAGAAGGCCATCACACAGGGTGCCTCGGGCCTGTTCAACGACAAGACCCGTACCCTCAAGGAGCTGATCAACGGACAGGGCAAATCGACATATACCGATGATGCCAAGTATGAGCTGGCGGTGACCTATATGCTGCTGAGCAAGAACAATGATGCCCTCAGCTGGTTCAACAGGCTGGTGACCGACCATCCGAACAGCCGCTTTGCGGTGAAGTCGATGCTGAAAAGCGGGCTCATATATTATAATGAGAACCAGAATGCCAAGGCCCTCAGCGTGCTCAAGAAGGTGGTGGAGAAATATCCCAACACCGCGGAATCGCGTGAGGCGCTCAACAGCATACGGAACATATACATGGACCAAAACAAGGTGAGCGAATACTACGCCTATGCTGAAGGACTATCCTTTGCCGATGTTACGGTGTCGGAGCAGGATTCCATCACCTATATCGCAGCTGAGAACGTTTACATGGATAATGACTGCCTCGAAGCAGTGCAGGCCTTTGGCGCCTACCTCGAGCGCTTCCCCTATGGGAGCTTTTCGGTGAATGCCAGCTATTACAAGGCTGAATGTGAGCTGAAGAACGGGAATCGTGAAGAAGCCCTGAAAGACCTCGAACATGTGATCGCACAGCCCACTTCCGAATTCAGCGGCAACAGCCTCCTGCAGGCAGCACGCCTGAGCATGATGATGGAAGCATGGGAAAAGGCACTGAAATATTACTCACGCATGTCGGGATTCTCTGAACTGAAAGAGTATGAGATGGAAGCCCTGGAAGGCATCACCGACTGTAATTTCGAGCTCAGGAACTGGGCCGATGCCATCACCTCCGCCATGCTGATGCTGGGCAACGACAAGGTAGATGATGCGCGTATCAACAAAGCACATTTTATCATGGCGCAGTCGTACTATGCCATGGACAACCTCGAAAATGCACGTGTCGAATATAACATCAGCGAGAAGCTCGACGATTATCTCATCGGTGCCGAATCCAAGTATATGGTGGCCTATATCGACTTTGTGATGGGCAAGTACACCGAATCCGAGAATGGCATCTTCGAGCTCAGCGAGAGCTATGCTTCCTACGACTACTGGGTAGCCAAAGGCTTCCTGCTTCTGTCGGACGTGTACCTGGCCACCGACAATGAGTTCCAGGCCAGGGAAACCCTGAAGAGCATCGTGGAGAACTATCGCGGACCCGAGCTGGGCGAGATCGCTGCCCGTAAGCTCAAGGGCCTGGAAGAACAGCAAACACCCGTAAACACTGGGGATACATTATAATCATTTAGACATAAGCCTGATATGATCTTTAAAAAAAATAAACAAGCCAATATGAAGCCGGTAATCACTTTTATCAGCATGCTGCTCATGGTATCACTGTTTGTGGCGGGTGGAGCGCAGGCACAGGAGAAAAATGAGGAGGTGACCATCATAGCACCCTATAACCCGACGGTGACCAGTGCGCAGAAGATCAACCGCAACCCCAGGATCAAGCTGGAGGAGAGCGGCGCCCTGCCGGAGATCGAATACGACATCAAGTCGGAGCGGCTAAACACCACCGTAGCACCGGATAAGCCCAATCCTTCACGGGTACCCGGTGAGCCGAGCAAAGACCTGTACAGGAGCCACCTGAGAGCAGGCTTCGGGAATTATTATACACCTTATGTCGAGCTCTGGGTGAATAGCCTGCAATCGGACGAATTCAATGCCGGGGCACATATCGGGCATATCTCTTCCTTCGGGCAGATCAAGGATTATGCAACCAGCAAATACAGCAACACCCTTGTGGAGGCCTATGGCACGAAATTTTTCACGGGCGGGGCTCTGGGTGCCAAAGTGGATTATAAACGGAATATGGTGTACCGCTATGGCTTTAAACCGGATGATTATCCCGGGCTGGATGTCCCGGATGATGACATCAAGCAGGTATACCAGCGCATCGGCTTCAACCTGGGCGTGGAAAGCGACAATGAGGCTGATGATGCATTCAACTATTATGTGATCCTCGACGGATATTATTATTTCGATAAGTTCGACAGCAAGGAGACCGGATTGTTCTTCATGCCGGGGATCTCCAAAAAATGGGATATGTTCGACAACGGCCGCGGGCAGGAGCTCGGGCTCGACCTGCGCCTCGACTACTACATGAACAAGGACAGCCTGACCGATCATAATGCAGGCATCTTCAGTGCCAGGCCATTTTTCGATATGGACCTGAGCCCATACAGGATATACATTGGCCTGCAGGCCGATTACAGGATGGATACAGCATCAAAATTTCACCTCTACCCGGTGGTGAGGGCGGAGGCCAGCCTGCTGGAAGACATGATCGTTGTGTATGCCGGTATTGAAGGCGGATTGAAGAAGAATAGCTTTGAAGGACTCAGCAGCGAGAATCCATTCATAAATTCCATCATTCCGCTGCACTATACCAACCATAAGTTTGAGGTGTTTGGCGGTGTGCGTGGAAGGATCACCGAAATTGTCGATTTCAACATACAGGCCAGGCACAGCACCATAGAGGATATGCCCCTCTTCGTGACCGACACTTCAACTGTCCTGGGAAACACCTTTGAGGTGATCTACGACAAAGGAAGCCTCTTCCAGGTGAATGGTGAGCTGGGGTTCAGGAGCAAATCCGACTTCGGGCTCATATTAAAGGCAGGTTTCTACACCTATTCCATGGACAAGGAAGAAAAAGCCTGGCAGAAGCCCGGCCTGACTGCTTCGCTGGAGACCTATTATATCGTGAAGAAGAAGAAGCTTACCCTGAGTGCCAACCTCACTACTCAGAGCGGCATGCAGGCACGTACTTTCGTAGGCACGGATGTGGTAGCCGAGAAGATGAAGGGCTGGCTCGACCTCGGTCTGGGTGCCGAATACCGCATCAACCAACGCTTTTCGGCCTTTGTAAAGCTCAACAACCTGCTCAACCAGGGCTACGAGAAGTGGTATAACTATCCGGTTCAAAAGCTCAATGCGATGGTGGGTATCGGCTTCTCGTTTTAAATGCCCATATTCCTTCAAGGAATTTTAACACCTAAATGTTAATAAAACGCTTGTTTTTAAAGCCTTTTTGGGGCTTTTGTGTTGTATATTTCAGTACTTTTGTGTTATAAATTTCAATACCAAATATCGACTATGACGAACGAAGAAAAGATGCAGGACGGCAAGCAAAATTACAACGCCGATAATATTCAGGTACTTGAAGGTCTGGAGGCCGTGCGCAAGCGTCCCGCCATGTTCATTGGCGACGTGAGTGTCAAGGGCTTACACCACCTGGTATATGAAGTTGTAGACAATTCCATCGATGAGGCACTTGTAGGATACTGCGATTTGATAGAAGTCATCATCCACAAAGATAATTCCATCACTGTTACCGATAATGGCCGTGGTATCCCCACGGGATTGCATGAAAAAGAAAACAGGTCGGCCCTGGAAGTGGTCATGACCGTCCTCCATGCCGGGGGTAAGTTCGATAAAGGATCCTATAAAGTATCCGGCGGGCTGCACGGTGTGGGTGTGTCATGTGTGAACGCGCTTTCTTCCCATCTGAAGGTCACGGTACACCGTGAAGGAAAAGTATTCGAACAGGAATACAAATTCGGCAAGCCACAGTATGATGTCAGGGAGATCGGAGATTCAGACAAAACGGGTACCATCGTTACCTTCATCCCGGACGACAGCATTTTTATTGTCGAGGAGTATGAGTACAGCATCCTGGCGACACGACTGAGAGAGCTGGCCTTCCTGAACAAGGGCATACGCCTCAACCTGCTGGATGAGCGCCCGGTGAACGGGAACGGAGAGCAGCAGTCTGATTCATTCTATTCAGAAGAAGGACTGAACGACTTTTTGAAATACCTCGATGCCACACGCGAAAGCCTGATGCCCGACCCCATCAATATGGAAGGCGAAAAGAATGGCTTCCCAATCGAGATTTCCATGGCATACAACACCTCCTTTACGGAGAATGTACATTCCTATGTCAATAATATTAACACCCACGAGGGTGGTACACACCTTTCCGGCTTCCGCCGCGGGCTCACACGTACCCTGAAAACATATGCCGATAAATCGGGTATGCTGGCGAAGCTGAAGTTCGACATCAATGGTGATGACTTCCGTGAAGGCCTTACTGCCATCATCTCGGTGAAGGTGGCAGAGCCGCAGTTTGAAGGTCAGACCAAGACCAAGCTCGGTAACTCAGAGGCTATGGGAGCTGTCGACCAGATGGTGAGCGAGCACCTCGCCCACTTCCTGGAAGAACACCCCAAGGAAGCCAGAATCATCGTGAACAAGGTGATCCTGGCCGCCACAGCACGCCATGCAGCACGCAAGGCACGTGAGCTGGTGCAGCGTAAAAATGTATTGTCCGGCACCGGCCTTCCCGGCAAGCTGGCCGACTGCGAAGAGAAAGATCCTGAATTGTCAGAGATATACCTCGTGGAGGGCGACTCTGCGGGCGGCACGGCCAAACAGGGCCGCGACCGTAAGTTTCAGGCTATCCTTCCGCTCCGCGGTAAGATCCTGAACGTGGAAAAAGCCATGCAGCATAAGATCTTCGAGAACGAAGAGATCAAAAATATGTTTACCGCACTGGGTGTTTCCATCGGTACCGAAGAAGACAGCAAGGCGCTGAACCTCGATAAGCTCCGCTATCATAAGATCATCATCATGACGGATGCGGACGTGGATGGTAGCCATATCGCTACCCTCATCCTCACCTTCTTCTTCCGCTATATGCACGACCTGATCGAGAACGGCTATGTATATGTTGCCACACCCCCACTCTACCTGATCCGCAGAGGCAAAGAAGAACGCTATTGCTGGACGGAAGAGGAAAGGACAGCCGTGATGAAAGAGCTCAGCCCCGACGGGGAAAAGGGCATGCACATACAGCGCTATAAAGGTCTTGGTGAGATGAATGCCGAACAGCTTTGGAACACCACCATGGATCCCGGCTTCAGGACATTGCGTCAGATCACCATCGATAACGCTACCGAAGCCGACCGCGTATTCTCCATGCTCATGGGCGACGAGGTTCCACCACGCCGTGAGTTCATCGAGAAGAATGCGAAGTATGCGAACATCGATGCATAGCATCGATATTAGGCGCTAGGCGTTGGGCATCATCAATGCCACTGTAGCGCTTATCGTACTGAAGAAATAACGACAAGAGATATAACTTTTACATTCTCCTTCTACAATCCACTTCTTCATTCTTCTCTCTTCTATGAAAAAG
>JAOZTN010000126.1:0-7038 GCA_029942245.1 Bacteroidales bacterium
CTGATGCAAGCAAGTAGGAAGATTAGAATGATGATTTTTTTCATAATAACTGGTTACTGGTTACTGGTTGCTGGTTACTGGTTGCTGGTTGCTGGTTGCTGGATTTTCTTTCAAGTCTCATGTCTCACGTCTCAAGTCTCATGTCTCGAGTCTCAAGAAGAGCCATCTTTTAAGTATTTGTTTAGTAAATATATGAAATATTAGGGTAAGATGCCAAATATGCATTGTCAAATCCAATGGCGTAAATTGATTATCAGCGAAATAAGCGTACCTTTGCCGCTTATTTACAAGAGGTAGCGAGAGAACAGCCTCAAAAAGTTCCATCCAGCCTTTATTGAAACACAAAGTTTAAAAGATATAGAATGATTTTATTTGAAGAAATGGCCCTTGATGGTCCTTTGCAAAAGGCTGTAAAAGAATTGGGTTTTGTTAATCCTACACCGGTACAGGAAAAGGTTATCCCCGGAATACTGAATGAAAAAAGAGATTTGATTGCCCTGGCACAGACAGGCACAGGAAAAACCGCAGCATTTGGCTTGCCTCTGATCCAGATGGCTGATGTTTCTGATCAGTCGATACAGGCACTTATATTGTGCCCCACACGCGAATTATGTATACAGATCACGAACGATCTGAAATCATTTTCAAAATATCAGAAAGGCTTTAATGTGGTGCCCGTTTATGGTGGCGCACCCGCCGATCCTCAGATCAAAAGCGTAAAAAAAGGTGCACAGATCGTTGTCGGAACACCGGGACGTATGCTGGACCTGATCAAGAGGAGAGTTGTAAAAGTTGGAAATATCAAGTGGTTGGTGCTCGATGAGGCTGATGAGATGCTCAATATGGGCTTCAAGGAAGACCTGGATGCCATCCTGGCCGGAACACCGTCTGAAAAACAAACACTCCTCTTTTCGGCCACTATGCCAAAAGAGATCCTGCGGATTGCCAATACATATATGCACGAACCTGAGCAGATCTCAGTAGGCAGGGATACTGTTGGTGCCGAAAATGTACATCATGAATATTATGTGACCCAGGCAAAATACCGCTATGAGGTTTTAAAGCGTATTGCCGACATGAATCCCAAGATCTACGGGATCGTTTTTTGCCGTACCCGGCGGGAGACAAAAGAAGTAGCAGATAAGTTCATGAACGATGGCTATAATGCCGATGCTTTGCATGGCGACCTCTCGCAATCGCAGCGCGATTACGTAATGAACCGCTTCAGGAACAAGCACCTGCAAATGCTGGTGGCTACTGATGTGGCTGCCCGAGGACTGGATGTGAATGACCTGACGCATGTGATCAATTATAATCTTCCCGATGATCTCGAGGTGTACGTGCACAGAAGCGGTCGTACAGGAAGGGCCGGGAAAAGTGGTATTTCCATTGCCATAGTGCATACGCGGGAAACGAATAAGATTAAGAGTCTCCAAAAGATTACGGGCAAGACATTCAAACGCAAACCTATCCCTGATGGCAGGGATATATGTAAGAAGCAGCTGTTTAACCTGATCGATAAGGTGGAAAAAGTTGAAATGAATGAAGAGCAGATCGAGGAGTTCCTTCCTGAAATACTTGCAAAGCTCGATTGGCTTAGCCGCGAAGACCTGATCAAGCATTTTGTATCTGTGGAATTCAACCGCTTCTCCTCTTATTATAAAAATGCACCCGACCTGAATGTCGATGCAGAAAAGGGACCCGGCAGAAATGACAGAGATAAAAGGGGTAAGAGAGATGGAAAGAAACCTCGTTCATCAGGAGAATTTTCGCGCTTTTTCATCAACCTTGGGAAACTTAATAATTTGACCACTGCCAAAATTATCGGCCTGATCAATGATGCAACACGGACCAAGGATATCGAAATCGGTAAGATCGATATTTTGAAGAAGTTCTCCTTTTTTGAGATTGAGAAAAAACATGAAGATCTCGTCTTACAGTCATTTAGTAAAGGGATCAAACACGATGGTATTAAGGTTGCTGTTGAATTATCCAAACCGGAATCCGGCAAAGAAAAAAGGGGATTTAAGAAAAGCGACCGTCCTTATAAAAAGTTTGAAAATTCAAGAAAGAAATCGGGTAAGAAACCTTACAGGAGGAAGTAAGATCCCTTGGAGTACTTGATTTGATGATTCGATTAGAAGCTCGTTACAAGAGAGGGTTCTAAGTCTTCAATAAGCTGGGTTGCAGATTCCTGACACCTGTCAAGTTCCTTGAGGGTAGTAAATTTTGAATCCTGGTATACACCTTCGGTGCCGAACATTTCTCTATAATATTCAATTCCTGAAATTAAATTCATGGCAAAACGATGAAAATATTTCCTGTTCTTTTCATCTGCAGGATCGACCATCTCATCAATTTTATTCTTCAGAAAATCCAGATAGATCTCAAGTTCCTTTATAAACATATTGGGGCGGTCTTTTCTTTGGATAATATTTGTCCTCCCATAAATATGATTGGTGATGTCCTTTAAGCTCATGGCTGAAGAAAAATATGCCATATTGGGTCCTGGGCAAACAGAAACCCCGTCACCTTCGATCTTATTGTCAAGCTTATGTACAATCATGCAGGAGGTGCCTAAGCCAACACAAATGCATGCTTTTCCAACAATCTTTTTGTACTGATCCATGTACTCTTCTGCAGAAAGAGCGGCCTTACCGAGTTCTTTCAGTTTCAGTGTTTGATAATGCCTTGATGCGGTGCAAAGGGTTTTGTCGGAAAACTCATTGCTTAATGCAGCATATTTTTTGGAGCAGGAACTGCCCGGTTTACCATTCGCTATATGGGATAGTTTTTCAAGGTCTTTAGTGTTGCCTCTCAGACTGTTAAAGGGAATTCCCAGGGGAGAGATATCGCTTAAATAGAGGTCGTCTTCCTTTGCCTGGCATAATTTTCCCAAGGTAGCTTCATCCACTGTCGTGGCTTCGGGGACCAGCAGAAAAGGAGTGCCCCAGCCTACAGAGTCTATACCGTAATGATCGATGAGGAATTGATGCTCTTCAGAAGTGCCAACCCCACCCTGTGCTGTGATCTCTAAGGAGAGATCTGTTTCCGGAATTGTACGATTCTTTCCGGAGAGGGCAGGGATCAAAACATCATGTATTGAGCGGATCAATTCGTCACGTTTGCTGCTAAACTCAGCTAAAATAGGCCCCATAAGATGGCCATCGGTAGCAAAAGCATGACCGCCACAATTCAAGCCTGATTCTATGCGATATTCAGAGACCCATATCCCTTTCTTGGCCAGGAATTTCCCCTGGATCAAGGCTGATTTGAAGTCACTGACCTTCAATGCGATCTTTTTCTTGATATACCCATGCTCGTCGGGATAAAAATCCTCGAATTCCTGCATATAACTATACAAGCGGGGATTGATTCCTGCAGAAAGCACAAGTGTGGATTCCAGTCCGGAGTTTGCGAAACCGCGTAAAGCTGCATGGGCATCATTGTATTCAATTGCAAGCTTTTCACCTTTTTTGTAATTCTCTTTATCTAATTTGGTCATGATGTTAACATCGATACTTCCCATCGATAAGTTATCATCTAACCAGTTTAGGATTTCATTGTTGTCCTTTCCGCTAGAAAATAGAGCCGTGAATTCGTCCCATAAGCTGCTGCTTTCAGGTAGAAAGCTGAAGAATTCATTGAGTGCATCAGGATCCGTAGATCCCATCTTTTTCATTTCAGTAAATTTCTTCTCAGTAAGGAGTTTGAGAAGATCGAGATAGGCTGTGATACGTTTGGCTCTGTAATCTTCCGCCTTGCCTGAAATCTCCACATAATTAATCCCGTTACGTTCGCAATACATCTTCCTGAGTTTCTCAAGCAAAATGTCATCAACTAGCGACAGGACTGAATCCATCCCAAATTGTGAGATCTTCAATGGGGAGTCAGCCGAGTAGCCGATTCCCAACACGGGGATATGAAATGTATGCATTCTGGACATAAGTGTCTTTTTTTATCAACGACAAATGTATTCCCAGAATTTCCCATAAAAAACAAAAAGGGATTAGGGTGCCTTAATCAGGGGTTAATCCACGCAATCTGTGGTAAACGAATATGGGGCGTGGCGAATGCTATTCGCCCCTACTATGCTGGATATTAGATGGATTCCTTTAGCTTAAGGAGGTATTGACGGGAGACAGGAATGTGTTCGCTGTAGCTTTTTATGGTGAGCCAGTAAGTGTTTATATCCTTATTCAGTTTCTCGACATGATGCATGTTCACAATGCAAGTCCTGTGGCAACGGATAAAATTCGGGTGTGTTTTGAGCTGTAATTCAATATTCTTCAGGGTGTTCCTGATCAGTTTACTTTTCATCGTATCACCTTCTCTATAAACGATCTCCACATAATTGTCGGCCGATTTTACAAAGGCAACATCAGTCATAAGCAAACTGAAGGTTTCAGTGCTGGAGTCAGAAATGAATTCAATGGCCTTACTGAGATAATCCTCTTCGTATTGTTCGACTTTTCCCTGAGCCAGTTCTATTTCTTTACGCAGGGATTTATTTTGTTTTTTCAGATCTTTGATCAGGTCGTGCAGCCAGAGGGAAACCGGCGGTGCAAGGCTGAGCAGACCCATTTTAAACATAATAGATATGCTTAGATCGATAGAGCCAACATAGCGAATATAAAATGTAAATGATACAAAGGTGAGTACGTAGATCAGAAAGCTGTTAGCGTAGGGGGGAAGTAATGGATCAAACTGGTGTTGATCGTACTTTTTAATGAGCCAGGGCAGGGTGATCCTGACCAGGCTCATGATGACAAAAGCGATGGCGCCCATCGCAGCAACGAAAAGTATTCCATTGTTGAGAGCAAAACCATCCAGGGGAAAAGGTTCAAAAAATAAAACGAACAGGAAAATAGCGAAACTGATGCTGAGTAAAAGCCCGAGAGCTGCTTGCAGCATCGCCACGAATTGATTTAATTTCCTGTTCATGGATTATTTTACCAGTTTCACCTTCATGGCAGCAGGACCTTTCTGTCCTGCACCAACCTCAAACGATACAAGGTTTCCCTCTTTAACATCTTCAAGTGTATCGTTCACATGGAAAAATATACTTTGCTTAGATATCGAGTCAGCAATAAAGCCAAATCCTTTAGAATCATTAAAGAACGTGATGGTGCCGGTTCTGGATGGATCATCTCTCTCGGAATTATCAGTCCTGGGAACACTTACCTCAATGTCCTCAGCTTCAATCTCTTCTTTTTGAGTGGGATCGGGTGGGGTAGACGTAATGTTACCATGTTCGTCAACGTAGGCGATCATGTCATTGGCACCTTTTTCGCCTTCTTTTTTTGCGAGCCGTTTCTTCTCCTTCTCTTTGCGTTTCTTCTCTTTTCTGCTTCTGACTTCTTTCTTATTGAATGATTCCTGTGATCTTCCCATGTATTATTTTAGTTTTTGTTAATAATTCTCCTTGCGTGGCTTGGCTTCGTTTACTGTGAGAGGCCTGTCCTTGTATTCTTTTCCGTTCAGCGCTTCAATGGCTTCATTAGCTGCTCCATCATCTTCCATGGTTACAAAGCCAAAGCCTTTACTGCGGCCGCTGTACTTATCGGTGATTACCCTGGCTGATTCTACT
Organism: Bacteroidales bacterium; assembly: GCA_029942245.1. GTDB lineage: Bacteria > Bacteroidota > Bacteroidia > Bacteroidales > B18-G4 > B18-G4. The sequence goes on from JAOZTN010000126.1 coordinate 5,591, forward strand.
TCGCCAAATTCGCCAAAAAGTTCTTCTAAATCGTTTTCTTGTACCTTAAAATCAAGGTTTCCTACGTAGATGTTCATCTTCTTAAAGTTTTAATTACTTGTGTTAATAAATAGACTTCTCAAGTGAGCAAGTCTGTTTCTTATTTTTCGACCGATTTAAAAAGGTGGCATTAATTACTAATTGCGCGGAGGGAATTAGAAACAATTGCGCAAGATCTCAAATCCGCATCATTGCAAAGGTAAACTATTATTTTAATATAGATTACTTTGCTAAAACAGTCGCTAGCTTTTGACCAGGGCCCAGGTCAATCCCATTAAAATGAAGCCACCACCCATTCCTGTAATCAAACCAACAACGAGCTGATTGAAATACATGCCTGATCCAATGCCTACGAACATACACCCGTCGAATACGACTCCGCCAACTGTTGATCTAACCTTTGTCTTGTTTTCCATAACAATATATTTTTGTTCTAATTTGAGATATTTTATTGACTAATTGATGAATCTTGAAGCATACTGGCAATTTCCGGGCGCAGCACTAATCACGTATGTTGCCGATGATATCAAGTTTGTAGAAGTTCTGGTAAGTATGGTGCAGTGATATAAAATATGACGCAAAAGAGGTTTTATATCCCTTAAAATCAGATGTTATACTTTATATGTATCTTCATCAAAAATTCGAGAGATCGTGCCGTATGGAACAGGATTTTATTAAGAAAATCACCAGAATAATCGAGGAGAATATCTCGGATGAGCAGTTCGGGGTTTCTGAACTGGCTGCAGCCATAGGCATGAGCAGGTCAAACCTGCTGAGAAAGATCAAAAAACAAACGAGTCTTTCTGCCAGCCGCTTTATTAGCCAGGTACGCCTTGAGAGGGCCGTGGGCATGTTAAAGAAGCAAGATCACACCGTTTCTGAAGTATCCTTCAAGGTAGGCTTTAACAGCACCTCTTATTTTATCAAGTGTTTTCGTGAGCATTTTGGGTATCCGCCAGGAGAACTGGGGAAAAGGATGAAGGAAGAGAAAGAGCAGGAGGAGGAAGCCGCGCGCTCACAACAACTGACTGATCTCAGGATCGAGATTAAGAATAAAAGACGCTCCATCTTGAAATGGCTATCCCATGGTTTACGAAGGCCATAAAACAGGATCCGGAGTTTGCCCATGCATATGCCGATATGGCTATTTCATATTTTTTCCGGATGCTTATTTTTATCGATATTGACCCCTTATTCGATAATATTCAAGACCAGCCTGAGTTCAGAAAGATGCTTGATGACATTGAAACCCGGTTTTGGGAATATCATCATGAGATGAAGGCTTCGCTGGAAGAGAAAGGACTTTTATGAAGTCTGAACTTTGAACTTTGAAGCATGAAGTTTTTACATACTGCTTACTAGCTGCTGAATACCTACTGTTTCACAATCTTTCGCATGCTAACATTGTT
>JAOZTN010000127.1:0-7029 GCA_029942245.1 Bacteroidales bacterium
ACTGCCTACTGCCTACTGCCTACTGCCTACTGCCTACTACCTACCTTTTGCTCCTCCTCCTCAATACACGCCTATTATCCAGGATAAGGATCACCGGTAACAAAGTGAGTGAACCCACTCCCGAACCAATCATACTTAATGCCACCAGGAAACCGAAGTACTGCAGTGGTACCATCTCTGAGAATAAGAGGATCAGGAATCCTGCCGACACTGAGATCACATTGATCACGATGGCCTTACCACTGACCAGAATGGTTTCTCCCAATGCATGGCTGATGTCGTCGTCGTGGGATTTCATCAGGTACTTGACATTGCTGATCACATGTATGGAATAATCAATTCCTATGCCAAGTGCGACGCTGGCCACCAAAACTGTTGCAATATTGAGCGGAATACCGGCAAATCCCATTACCCCGAAAAGTATGATAATTGCAGCAATGATAGGGATTGTAGCGAAGAATCCGGTCTTTAGCGATCGCAGGATCAGACCGACAAAAATAATTACCATGATGAGGGCAATACTCAGACTGCCAAACTGGCTTCTGATCAGACTGCGATCCATGGTTACATCAACAAAAGGCATCCCGGTGATTAGAATTTCACATTCTTCAGAAGAGTTTTTAAGGATGAACTTATCCATATATTTGGCAAATTCTATCTTGGCTTTATTGTCAGGCGACATGAACTTGGAGATAAGTACGGCCTCTGTCATGTCCTCATTCACATATGTTTTCAGGATATCATTGCCATCAAGGGTAAAAGCCCACAATTGCTCTATCATATCCTTATTGGGTGGTATCCTCCGGATGCCTTCTCCCATACCGTAATTGACCTCCATTACCAGGTTTGCTACTGAGTTGGTAGCACGCACGTCGGGGCTTCCCTTCATATAGTTTGAAGTCTCCACGATCATATTCAGCACCTCCGGGCTCTGCACATCACCTTTAAATAGTACAAAGATGGGCTTGGAACCACCAAACTTGTTGATCATGATGTTTTCTGCCGTACGGGCAGGGTTGTCCTTCCTAAAGTATTCCTGTATATCGACACTCCTCTGGATCAGAAAAATGCCAATGATGCTGATGAGGATCAGGATACTCCATGTAGTGAGGATATACTTCGGGTGTTTAATTAGAAGGTTTTTCAGGGGTATCAGGAAATAATTATCGAGGAGATGATTCTTGTTTACTTGATTATTCTTTGAAGCATTTTTATTGTAAATCGACAGTGCTGCGATCAGGGCCGGAATAAAAAATAGTGACAGGGCTGCTGCAAAGAAAGTTCCGAGAGCAGTGAATATCCCGAAGTCGCGGATCATCTCCAGGTAGGCACCAAAAATAAATGACATAAAACCGATGGCTGTTGTGATAGCGGCCAGAATGACCGGTATAAAGATATATATCATCGCTTTTAGCAGGGCCTTCCGTCTGTCAGCATCCTTCATTTGATTGACCCTGTTCAGTACATGGATAGTGTACGCACTGCCCACGGCCAGGAGGATGATGGGAATATTGTTGGAGATCATAGACATCTTATATCCTATCAGGGCCATAATCCCCAGGGTCCAAACGATAGCAATGACTACAGTAAGCAAAGGCAGTGCCACGCCTCGAACGGTCTTAAAAAACAAGGCAAGGATGAGTGCAATGAGTAAAAAGGCGATGGGGAGCAGGCGAATAAGATCGTTAGAGATCAGGTCCGCAATAGCTGTGACCATCATTGGTGAACCGGCATAATACAGCGTCTCGGGCAGGTTCATTTCTTCAGTCTTCCTGATTACTGCCTTGGCAACCATCTCAACATCTGCATCTTCCGCCAGGGAGAAGACGATCAAAGTGGCGGTCCCATCTTCAGATACAATATTCCCGCGATACATATCCTTGGCATTGACTCGCTCACGTAGTGCTTCCAGTTCTTCGGTTTCATCGGGCAGGTCGTATGGGTCAACAAGGGTACCGATACCAAGTTCGTTGATGTCGATAATGTTGGTGAGGCTACTGACGGATATGACACCGTCGATATCTTTGATGGTATCAGTGATCTGCTGAACATGTTGCAGGATCTCGGTTTGGAATATATCATCCGATTCCAGGATCACCATGCCCATCTTGTTGCTGCCAAATTCTGTGGCGATTTCTTTGAGCAGGGCCGCATCCGGATCATCATCAGGCAGGGAACTGATCACATCGGAGTTGATCTGCATTTTGGTAATCTGGTAAGCGGTAAATGCTGTAAACAGAATGACCAGTGTGATGATCAGCCATCTGTACCTGAGTATGGATTTGGCTATCTTATTCATAAAATGTTAATGGGTTTTTACGAAAAAGGCTACTTTTTCAAGGGATGTGATCATGTCATACTCCTCGAGGTAAACTTCTTTGGGAACATGTACCGGTTTGGGTGTATAGTTCAGCAGGCCTTTGATTCCTCCCTTAACCAGCAATTCGCTGATGGCAGGGGCATCTTCGCCAGGGACCGTCATAATGCCAATCTCTATATTCTTCTCTTTGATTATTTTTTTTATATCGGTTACGTCGAAACATTCTATGCCATGATATTTTTTGCCGATCTTGCTTTTATCCACATCAAATACTGCAACAATAGAAAGTTTGGTACGCTTGCCACTGAAATAATTCGTGATGGCATGTCCCAGGTTCCCGATCCCAACAACACATACATTGATTCCTTCATCACTGTCAATGATATGCCCGATCAGATCGATCAGCTCCTTCACATTATAACCTTTTCTTAGTGTGCCGGTATACCCGATCAACATGATGTCGCGCCTCACCTGGACCGATGTAATATGCTGTATCTTAGCTATTTCATGAGAATAGATATGCGACATGCCCTTTGCATGACAGAGCAGTAAAGCCCTCCTGTACTGGCTTAACCTTTCAATGGTTTTGTGCGGTAAGTTTTTCATGAAATTGGTAATTATGTATTGTTAGTTCACTAACAATGCAAAAATAGAGGGCATGAAATTATAATGCAAGAAAAATGTTAATTATTTCACAATGTTAATAATTAACACTGCCTGAGCCAGGCGTACCAGGCGTCCATGCCTTGACCACTCTTGGCGGAAACTTCGAAAAACTTGAGGTGATGGTTCACCCTGAGTGCATATTCTTTTGCCTTTTCTACATCGAAATCGACATAGGGGAGGAGATCAGTTTTATTGATAATACAGATATCGGAGGTGCGGAACATATCCGGGTATTTAATAGGCTTATCGTCACCTTCCGTTACGCTGATAACCACTACACGGGTGGATTCGCCCAGGTCAAACATTGATGGGCATACCAGGTTTCCGACATTCTCTATCACCAGAATGGAGTCATCTTTGATATCCAGTTCCTTTAAAGCCCTATTCACCATGGAGGCATCCAGATGGCATCCGCTTCCGGTGTTTACCTGTACTACGGGGGCTCCCGTGGCACTGATGCGTTCGGCATCATTCATGGTTTGCTGATCGCCTTCCACAATGTAAAAGGGCAACTCACCTTTCAGGTCCGTGAGGGTTCTTTCCAGCAGGGTAGTTTTCCCGGAGCCGGGAGAACTCACCAGGTTGATCGCCCTGATATTCTTCCCTTCGAAAAAGCCCCTGTTACGTTCTGCCAGAAGGTTATTCTTGTGAAGGACATCCTGTTCGAGGATCACCTCCCTGTCGTGTTCATGATGGTGATCATGTTCATGGTTATGGATATGATTGTGTTCCTGTTTATCTCCGGGTTTCGTGATCCTGATTCCGTCATCTCCGCATCCGCAAGTTCCACACATATTTATAAATTTTTAATTTTTAATTTTGAATTACAATCACCTGGTACCTGGTATCCGGTACCCTGTACCTAAAATCTAATAGCTTTTATTTTCATCTCCCCCCCCTGTATATTGTCCGAGTACAGGTGCCCGCATTTCGGACAGGGTGTAATAATATCCTCGGGTACGAATTCATGGGCGCATGACAGGCATTTACAGATTGCCGGTATGTCATTAATTTTTATCCTGGCGGTAGCCATCACGCTTGATTTTACGGCTTCTTCCAGGGCGAACTGCAGGGCTTCCAAAACTACGCCGGAATTCTGCCCAATATCGAGTTCAACCTCAGTAACGGCACTGCCATCCGGCCCCCCGACATGATCTTCTACGATCTCCACTATGTTCATCGCTATCGACAGTTCATGCATATGCTGTTGTTTAAGTTGCAAAATTAGATAAATATGTCTGAGATTTGGGGAATTTGAAGGAAATACTTGATTTGATACAGGATTTTATGTACATTGGTAGAGAATAATTAATAATTTTTCAAATTTTAATCTTTGGAGGGACCATGCACAAGAAAGTATCATTAACAGTTAAGTGCCCCAAGTGCGGGGAATTATTAATGGATGATGCACACCTGATCAACAACAGGAAAGCCATTAAGCTCAACATTAAAACTACTGACAACAAGGAAGGAAATATCTGGTTAAGCTCCATTTACGGCGATTACAATTATACATCCGAAAATCCCATCCCGGAAGGGGATGTGGTTACTTTTATCTGCCCACACTGCGCTGAGAATCTGGCAAGGCCGCTCGAATGCGAAGTATGCAATGCACCTATTGTTTCATTTACATGCAGCATCGGCGGTAAGGTCAGTATCTGCTCACGTAATGGTTGCAAAAACCACTATGTGGTATTTGAAAACCTGGATACGGCAGTCAGGAAGTTCTATTCTGAATACGGCTATTAATCCTTAAAACGAGAAAGGAAATATGCCTTTACAACAGGCAATGCATTGTTAATTAATTAACAAATCCTGGGTAGTTGCTCTCCCGCCAGCATGTCAATAATTCGGTTCCCTCCGATAGCGGTTTTCAGCCAGGCCTTTCCTGGATGTTCCGGCACAACTTCACCAATAATACGGGCATTTTTCCCGAATTCGTGCTTTTGCATAGCCTTAAGTGCCTTATCGGCATCATCTGCGGCCACGACTATAACGACCTTGCCTTCATTGGCAACATACATGGGGTCAAAACCTAGAAGTTCACACATGCCACGTACACCCTCATCAATTAGGAGTGCCTCTTCATTGATATTTACGCCATAATCCTTAGCTGTGCTTAGTTCGGTGATTACTGTTGCCAGCCCTCCGCGTGTTGCATCCCGCATAAAACGGACTTGCTGTGTTGCCCCTGTGATCTCAGTGATCAAACCATTGAGTGAGGCACAATCGGATTGGAGTGGAGCTGAGAGTTTCAATTCATTTCGTGCACTCATGATGGCCATGCCATGGTCACCAATAGACCCATTGATGATGATCTTGTCGCCTGCCTGAATACGCTTGCCTTCGCTGATATGCAGGTGCTTTTCTTCAAGCGCACCTACACCGGTTGTAGTAATAAATACCTTGTCGCAATGTCCTTTGCCTACCACTTTGGTGTCGCCGGTTACTATAGTTACGCCGGCCTTTTCGGCCTCTTTGGCCATGGAGATCACGATACGCTCGAGCTCTTCCATGGGAAATCCTTCTTCTATTATAAATGCAGCGCTAAGATAGAGTGGGGTGGCCCCTGATACGGCTACATCGTTTACGGTACCGCAAACGGCCAGCTTTCCGATGTCCCCACCCGGGAAAAAGATGGGATCCACCACAAAAGCATCCGTGGTAAAGGCCAGCCTGCCGGTCGGGATCTCAAGCAGGGCTGCATCCGTTTGACTGTCGAGCACCGGATTGCTGAAATGCTTCACAAATAGCTTGTCGATCAGCTCATGAGTCATCTTACCGCCACTTCCATGCCCTAACTTTATCCTCTCATCTTTCCCGGACATACCCTTCTAATTTTAAGTTTTGAATTTTGAATTTTAAATTAAATGCTCACTCATCACCAGGCACTATTATATCCCTTTATAGCGGAACCAGGCATGACATGCCCCTTCATTCGAAACCATGCAAGCTCCCACAGGATCATTTGGGGTACAGGCTTTTCCGAATAATTGACAATCACCCGGCGTTTTGAGTCCTTTCAATATTTCTCCGCAAATACAGCCTTTATCTAGCCTGGTCTCTTCTACATCGACTGCAATAACTTCAATTGCATCCATACTTTTGAATGCTTCTCTGAGCTTGAGTCCGCTGTCCTTAAGTATCCCTAATCCACGCCACCAGTCGTCGGCGGGTTCGAACACCTCTTCCACGATCTTTTGTGCTTTTGTATTGCCTTTGCGCACTACGGCACGCGTATACTGGATTTCTACTTTCGCATCATTATCTTCCATTTGCCTTATCAGCATGAGGATGGATTGCATCAGGTCAACAGGTTCAAAGCCGGATATTACACATCCAAGTCCATATTTTGTAGGGATGTTATCGTAAATCTCTGTACCGGTTATGGTGCTCACATGCCCCGGTGCGATGTATCCGTCGATCTTCACGCCTTCGTCGATCAGTGCAGTCATGGCCGGTGGCATCACCTTATGAGAATTGTACAGGTAGAAATTCTTCAGCCCCTCGTTCATGGCATTGACTACACCTGCAGCGCTGGAGGGTGTTGTAGTTTCAAAACCTACCCCCAGGAAGATGACTTTTTTGTCGGGATTATTCCTGGCGATCTCGAGGGCATCAAGCACCGAATAAACAATCTTGATCTGATGCCCTTTACCACGCTCGGCGTCCAGGCTGGAGGTAGAGCCCGGAACACGGATCAGGTCTCCATAGGTGGTGATGATAACATCATCGAGGCGGGCAAAGGCAATAGCAGTATCGATGAATTTGCGGTCGGTAACACATACAGGGCACCCCGGACCGGATAAGAGCTTGATATTTTCCGGAAGCAGCGAAGGGATGCCGAACTTCTGTATGGCCATCGTATGGCCGCCACAAACCTCCATAAAACGCAAAGGCCTGCTGGAGATACGCCTGATCTCATCAGCGATCTTTAAGACCAGCTTTTTATCACGATATTCGTCTATATATTTTATCATAAATGCCTAGAGTGAGCTAAAGTGCCTACTACTTCTGACTTCTGGTATCTGACTTCTGGTATC
>JAOZTN010000128.1:0-6962 GCA_029942245.1 Bacteroidales bacterium
TGACACAGATATCGCAATTATGCAGCTACTGTGCACATTCTGTATCACTTAATTGTACTAAAAAAGGCATAGCCACCTGGTTTCTCTGGGCAAGGCTGGCAGGGTGGGAAGGACTGGCCGCAATCAGTGAAAAAAAAAGTCCACTAATATGGAATAATAGCATCAGGATCTATTCTAACCCAGTCAATCACGACATAAAAATTTTCTTCACAGAAACTGTTTTTTGCAATACGCTTGAGATTTGGGACCTGAGTGGAAGGCTATTGTATTCAAAATTGATAAACGAAAGGCACAATGAACTGAATATATCTAATATTAATATACCTGCCGGCGTTTATGTGGTCACTATTATTAGTGACGAGCAAGCTTACAATGGGAAATTGAATTTTTATAAATAATTACCTCGCTGGAGCGGATCTCCTGACTCCTGCGTAATAACAGCGCGTTTTAAACGCGCAATAAACGGCATGGGTGCAAAAAAAGCCGCCTATCTTAACGGCTAAAAATGAAAAGAGCCGTCTGGTCTGGACGGCTCCTCTCAAAATAAACAAAACCAAATCTTTATAAGGCAAGTAGGTATTTACAAAAAGGGTGCCAAAATATAACACTTAAGTGTTCAGGCTTTTATAAATGTAATACCCGCGTATACCTGCGCCGATTCGGGAATAACATTCCCATTTCGGGACAAAAGTCGATTTTTTGTGGGCCCACCAGGTCCGAGTTAGGCTACAGACCTACAATGAAGTATCACAATACTGAGTTGTAAATAAAAAAACGTGAGAGGATAAAAAGAAAAGTAAGTAATCGGTGTGCCAATTTGGAAAAGGATAATTCAAAATTAGAGAAATAGGGTTTAATTCTATTTGAAAGCCACATTTTATCCTTATATTTATGGTTTAATGATATGTTAATTGGTATTATCTTCAGGGATGCTGTCATTCGGGTGTTCCATGTCGTGAACTGTATTATTGAAGAGAACATTATACTTTAAAAACCTAAATCAAAAATCAGGAGGAAGGACTATGAATCATTTTAAGTTTCAATTATTTTTTATTTTATTAATGATCCCTGCTCTTACAGTTCATACTAAAGAGGTGAAGGAGCACCCTATGAATGGGAATGACGCTGATAAACAACATACTGAATTAGTAAAACTGATGTCGCCGGACTCTGTATTAAAAGAAAGCACTTCGAAAGACCTCACTCAACTTATCGTGGGCAAATGGGAATTATTACCCAATAAGCGTTCATCTGAAGGATTCATCATTTTTGAGCTTAACGGCAACTATGAAATGTATGAAAAACTGCATGATGGAACGGGAGTGACTACGAAAGGAGAATATATACTTAATAGCAATGTGACACCTGTTAAAATAGACATCTGTTTGGATAAGTGCAATACAACGGGCTCTGAATGGACAACTCTTTTTGGAATCATAAGAGCTTTATCTAATGAAAAGTTGGAAATTCACACTTCAGCTGATGGCAAATACCCCTCAAGCTTTTCGGACGATAAGTCTGATGAATATACTATGATGCTTAGTAGATCAAAATAACCCCACTATAATCACCACATCAGCTAAGAAAATCAACCTGTAATTTAGTCAGGAATGGCCTGTTCAGTTTAGCAGGAATATGAATTCATGCCGCCAAGGCGGGATTTCCGCTTCGCTCCCATCTAATAAAGCTTCATCCTGCTAGCTGTCTGGATCATCAGATAAGTAAAGTTGTTCAGGAAGGTATTCTCCTGATTAATTACCAACGTGCTTCAAGCCTGGTAAAAGATTGACAAGATAATTTGATCAGCTAGGCAATATATTGGATAACACACCCTGAATTTTGTATTCTCTGTTTTTTCAAGTCTTTTTTATTTAACAACCAACGAAGCATTCCTTAGGCTAAATGTGATTAATGACACATTTTAAAGAAAGCAACCGCACATTACAATGAAGGATACTTCTCCCCGGTTTTCTTTCCGTTAAAAAACCGATGATTTACATTTGTTAAATTATTAACAGTTACAATTTAATCAACTAAAACCATACAATTATGACAACGGAAGAATTAGTAGTTATCAAGGCTGATAAAGTGGTTGACGCAAGAGGCACTTCATGTCCAGGCCCGCTGCTGGCTGCGAAAAAAGCAATTGGGGAATTAAAATCGGGAGAAATAATGGAAATTCTTTCAGCAGATGAAGGAACCAGAAGGGATGTCCCAAAATGGGCAAACAAAAAAGGCCATGAATATCTTGGCACCGTAGAAGATTCAGGGTTCTTTAAAATTTATTTAAAGAAGGCTTAAAGATTCCGGATGGACAAGCTGTAGATAATAATTGCTGATCTATATATCATTGTGAAGCAAGATATCAAATCAAATCTGCATTTAAAATTGCAATAAATCTTAAATGTGACATAATGAAAAAAAAAGCTCCTAAAATTCTAGTTTTTTCTACAGAAAAAATTTCTGATCCGGCAATTGACCTTGCCGGCTTATTGAAATTGCATTATCCCCCTATTGTTTTCACAATGGAAGTCCCTTGTTCCAGCGCAGTAAAATCAAAGTGGATCCTGCATGCATTTGATCAAGGCTTTGATGGCGTTTTTATTGCGGCCGACGGAACAGATTGCGCTTATGATGAATCATGTACTGAAAAAACAGGGCAAATAATTTCACAAACGCATAAGTTGATGAAAGAAAAGGGGATACTTCCTGAAAAATTAAAAATGGCAGCAATATGTTCGGTCTGCGCCGAATCCTTTGTTAAGCAAATGAATGTTTTTGCAGATCACTTATCTGAACAATAAAAATTTATTGATGTGGAGCAACAAAACGAATTATCCTTTGATGCACTTGTTATAGGTGGAGGAATAGCCGGGTCCGAAGCAGCCATTAACCTGGCCAATTTGGATTATAAGGTCATCCTTGTTGAAAAAGACCTCTCGCTTGGCGGGAAAATGATACATTTAAGCAAGGTATTTCCTACCCTTGATTGCTCTGCTTGTATCACAACCCCTAAGGTATCCGAAACTATCAGGCATCCGAATATTACAATCTATACTTATAGTGAAGTTAAAAACATTGTAAAAGTTTCAGATAAAAAATTTACTGCAACACTCGTCAAAAAGCCAAGGTACGTTAATGAAGACCTGTGTACCGGATGCCAGGAATGTGAAGACAAATGTCCTGTTGTGGTTAAAGACCAGTATCAATATGATCTGGTTGGGCGGAAAGCTGTGTATATACCTTTTAGTATTGCAAATCCACGGGTTGTCAATATCGATATCGAGAATTGCATTCTTTGCGGATTATGTGAAAAAGTATGTCCGGTCGATGCCATTGATTTCACACAGGAAGCTGTGGAAATTCCTTTAACCGTGAAATCGGTCATTATTGCTACCGGTTTTGAGCTTTTTGACCCTACCCAGATATTGAGATATGGATTCGGTAAATTTAAGAATGTTGTTACCGCTATGCAGATGGAAAGGCAACTGGTACCAACAAGGCCATATAATTCAGTGTTAAGGCCGAAAGATGGCAAAATGCCTGATAATATAGCATATATATTATGTACAGGATCAAGAGATGAAACGGTTGGCAACCCGATATGCTCACAAATTTGTTGCATGTATTCTGTAAAACAGGCCCAGCTGCTGTTGGGAGCTTTGCCCATGGCGGATGTAAGTATTTATTGTATGGATATAAGGGCTTTTGGCAAAGGCTTTTGTGAATTTTATCAGCAGTCTATTAGCATGGGTGTGGAGTTTCATAAGGGTAAGGTGGCAAAGATCACAGAAAAAGAAAACGGAAACCTGATACTCCGGTATGAAGATATAGAAGCTGGGAAAATAAAAGAAGTTGAACACGACCTTGTTGTATTGTCCATAGGGGTATTGCCTAATCCTGAGGCTAAACTCTTGTTTAACAGCCCGGTAATCGAATCAGACGAGTTTAATTATATAAAGCAAACGGATGAACTGGTATGTCCGCCAGATACAAATATTGAAGGGGTTTTTGTAGCGGGGACTTCTTCAGGCCCGATGGATATTCCCGATTCAATACTTTCAGCCGGAGCGGCGTCGGCCTGCTCGGCAAATTATATAAGAAATTGAAAGGAAACGCAATGGAAGAAAAAAGAAATATAGGTGTTTATATTTGCCAGTGTGGGTCAAATATAAGCGATTATGTCGATGTTGAGAAAGTAAGAGAAGAAGTTGCGAAAATCAATCATGTTTCTATTTCTAAAACAACAATGTTTGCCTGTGCCGATGCAACACAAAATGAAATTGTACAGGATATACAGGAAAACAATCTCGATGCAATTGTTGTGGCATCATGCTCTCCCAAACTTCATCTGGATACTTTCAAGAATGTGGCTGAGAGGGCAGGTTTAAATCCATATAATTATGTTCAGGTAAATATAAGGGAACAATGTTCGTGGGCACACTCCGATAAACCTGTACAGGCAACAGAAAAGGCCATACAACTGGTAAAAGCAGGTATAGCAAGAGTAGGGTATTCTGAGGCATTGATAAAAACAAAAATATCCGCCGAAAATGTTGTGGTAGTTGTTGGCGCCGGTGTTTCAGGGATGCGCTCAGCTATTGAACTTGCCGACCTGGGTTCGTATGTTTACCTGATTGAAAGGGAGTACTTTGTAGGAGGAAGAGTTGCCCAATGGGGAGAGTTGTTCACCACAAATGAAACCGGGAAAGAAACCATTAGCCGCCTGTATAATAAGCTATTGGAATATAAAAATATTACTCTTTTTACAGGTGCTGAGATTATTTCAAATACCGGGACTGTCGGCAATTTTGATATTCAGGTTAAGATAAGGCCAAGGTATATTAAACCGGGTTGTAAGGTTGATCCTGAAAAACTACAAAAGGTAATTGATGCATGTCCCGTAGAGGTCCCCGACCAATTTAATTTTGGCCTCACTACCTGCAAAGCCATTTATAAGAACTTCGAAAGTGAATTTCCCGAAATACCTGCCATTGATCCGGAGCACTGTACAAGATGCGGTGAATGTGAAAAATTATGCGATGAAATAGATCTGGGACAAAAGGATGAATTTGTAAATATTAAAGCCGGTGCCATATTAATAAATACAGGTTACGACCCCTACGAACCCAAAACAGGGGAATTTGGCTACAAGGAAATTGAGAATGTAATAACCCTCCCGCAGCTGAAAAGGTTAATAGAACTAAGTGGTAAAGAACTTATCTATAAAAACAAAAAGATCCATAATATAGGCTATATCTATTGTGTTGGCAGCCGGCAAAAAGATGGTGAGAACAAGTATTGCTCGAGGTATTGTTGCACCTCAACCATTTATACTTCCATTGTCATAAAAAATAAATATAAGGACATACATAATTTTCATTTTGACAAGAGTATCAGGACATACGGAAAACTGGAGCTTTTGTACCGTGAAGCATCAGAAAACGGAGACATCTTCCTGCAGTTCTGGGATGAAGATCCTCCGGTGGTCAGCAGAAATGGAAATGGAACGGTAGTTAGTATAAAGGATATGCTTTCGAGTGGAAAAGAGCTTGAAGTGGATTGTGACCTGGTAGTGCTTGTAACGGGAATGGTGCCCCGGCAGGACAATAAAATTGCTGATATCCTTAAAGCCCCACTGGGACGCGATAAGTTTTTTAATGAGATCCACCCCAAATTGCGGCCTGTTGAAACAGTAATAGACGGGGTGCTTATTTCGGGTGCCTGCCAGGGCCCGAAAAATATCAGCGAATCGGTGAAATCATCACTGTCGGCAGCGTCAAAAGCAAACTCCCTGGTTAAGAAAGGTGAGATCGAACTAAAACCAACTATTGCTTTTATTGATAAAAATGCTTGTGTGTGGTGCGATGAATGCCTGAAGGCATGCCCTTTTGATGCTATTATAAAAACACAGTCAGATGGAAAAGATGTGGCAGAGATTGTTGAAGCAAAATGCAAAGGCGGTGGTATGTGCCTTCCTGTTTGCCCTGAAAATGCCATCAACCTGAAAGGATATACAGACAATGAAATGGAAGCAATGATAACTGCCCTGGCTAATTAAATGGTGCCTTGCAGATATCAATGCTCCGGATCTTTATAGCGAAATGATATGAAAGATGAAAAAGTAAAAACAATTGATGTCATTAAAAAAAAGAGAAGTGTTTCTGCTGAGACAAAACAGCAGCATAAAGAATATAATCGAATTAAGAAATTAATTCTTAAAAGCCTTGAGCCTGAAGCGAAAACAATACCTCAAATTGCGACAGAAATAGAACTGCCTGTGGATGTGGTAACGTTTTATTTGATGACACTCAGGAAATATGGCAGTATTGAAACGGGTGAGATAGATGATATGGACGAGTACTTCTTTTATAAATTGAAGAAATAATAAAACAAGATGTCGAAAGTCAATACAGCATTAGCGAGCGAATTGCAATATTATGGGGCTAAAGAATTTAGTGCCTGTTATAATTGTGGTAATTGCACGGCAATATGCAGCCTGGCAAGTGAGAACAACGAATTTCCCCGAAAAATGATCAGGTTGAGCACATTGGGTTTGGAAAATGAAATAGAATCTTCCTTAGAACCCTGGTTATGCTATTATTGCGGCGAATGTAGCTCTACCTGTCCACGACAGGCAGAACCCGCAGAATTAATGATGTCCTTAAGGCGCTATCTCACTGCGAGATATGATTGGACCGGCCTGTCGAAACGATTTTACACTTCGGAAATCTGGGAACTCGGAGCAATATTTTTGCTGGCCGCATTTATTCTGGTCCTGTTCATCTTTTTTCATGGGCCAATGACTACAGAGCTTACTGCCGAAGGGGGAGTGAAATTGAACACTTTTGCCCCATGGAAAACTATTGAGATCGGTGACTGGATAATGGCTGCCTTTCTTGGTTTTTTCCTCCTCTCCAACATTTTTAACATGTACCTGAAAGTGATGGTGAGAAATAATA
>JAOZTN010000129.1:0-6804 GCA_029942245.1 Bacteroidales bacterium
TGGTGCCCAGAACAAGAATCGAACTTGCACACCCTTGCGAGTACATGGCCCTCAACCATGCGCGTCTACCATTTCCGCCATCTGGGCCATTCAAAAATGGGAGTGCAAAGATACAATTATTTTAAATTAACTACCAAATAATGGACTTAGAAATTTTATTACTGAGTACCCGGTATCTGGCACCCGTTACCCAATCTTTTAATATCTTTGCAAGCACTAATCTCATCCAATAAGATATGTTCACAGCAACAGACCTTAAACAATTCGAAGAAAAGAAAATTTCTCTGGCAAGCATCGAAACACAAATCAGCCATTTCAGAAGCGGATTTCCCTTCATCAAACTGTCAGCAGCAGCTACCCCCGAAAAGGGAATTGAAGTGCTTGATGCTGTTCAAATCGATAAACTGAAGGAGATTTTTGAAGAAAAAGCGAGCGGATATGCCATCAGCAAAATGGTGCCGGCCTCCGGAGCCGCCAGCCGCATGTTCAAGAGCCTGCACGCTTTCATGGATGGAGATACTGAAGAAGCGCAAGGAGATATAAAGGAGTTTATCGACAAACTTAGCGATTTTGCGTTTTATGGTGATCTTTCTGAGGTCCTGAAAAAAAATAATCTAGACATCAACACCCTGCTAGCCGGGAAACAATACAAAACGATCATACGCTACCTCCTGACTGATGCCGGCTTAAATTACACTGCCCTGCCCAAAGGACTGCTAATGTTCCATCAGTATGCTGAGGGTGCCCGCACGCCCCTTGAAGAGCATATGGTAGAAGGTAAGGAATACAGCAAGGACAAGAATGGCCTGGTGCATCTGCACTTTACAGTCTCTCCTGAACACAAAGAAAAATTCGTCGAAAAAGCCTCTTCCTGTGAAAGCAAGTACGTTTCGGGAAATAACTCATTTGATATCAGCTATTCGATACAGAAGCCATCTACCGACACCATTGCGGTTGATATGAATAATGAGCCATTCAGGAACCCTGATGGCTCCATCCTTTTCAGACCGGGCGGACATGGAGCCCTGATCGAAAACCTGAACGAGATCGATGCCGACATTGCCTTCATCAAGAATATCGATAATGTGGTTCCCGATAGCCTGAAAGAGCCTACCTATACCTATAAAAAAGTTTTAGGCGGATTACTGATAAAACTAATGGATAAGTCTTTCGAGATTATTACTGCCATTGAAAATGGCGAGATGAATGCCATCGCAGCTGACGAGGCAGTTGAATTTGCCCGGAATGAAATGAACATACATTTCCCGAATGGAATCAATTTCTTCTCCCTCGAAGACAAAAAGGGTATCATTATTGACAAATTGAACCGGCCGATCCGTATTTGCGGAATGGTTAAAAATGAAGGTGAGCCCGGTGGAGGCCCCTTCTGGGTTAGCGATCCTAAAGGCAATACCTCCCTGCAAGTGGTCGAATCATCCCAGATAAATATGGACAATGAAGAGCAAAAAGACATTGTCGGACAAGCCACACATTTTAACCCGGTAGACCTGGTATGCAGCCTCAAAAATCATAAAGGAAATAATTTTGACCTTCACGAATTCATCGATTCCCAAACCGGGTTCATCTCCTTAAAATCCAAAGATGGGAAGGAACTGAAAGCCCAGGAACTGCCCGGACTCTGGAACGGAGCCATGGCAGACTGGATCTCTGTCTTTGTTGAAGTGCCCATTGAAACCTTCAACCCGGTTAAGACGGTTAATGACCTGCTGCGGCCGCAGCATCAGTAATGGGAAGTACCTAATACTGATTGATCAAGGCGCCAATCGCTTAATCATCCAATCCCCGTCAATCAAGGAATATAGGATCCTGTCATTGAGACGATTCTCCCTCCCCTGCCAGAATTCGTATGAGTCTGGTTTGAGGATATATCCACCCCAATATTCCGGGCGTTTGATAGTTGTGTCATTCACGGTAGCTCTTAATTGCTCGAATTTATTAATCATAAAATCTCTTCCGGGAATCTCCTGACTCTGCGGTGAAATGATGGAGGCAATCCGGCTCTCCAATGGCCTGGATTGGAAAAATTCATCAGATTCTTGTGTGCTGACCCTCTCCACTTTTCCTTCAATTCGTATCTGCCGTTCGAGGCCTGGCCAGAAAAACATGGCAGCCGCCTGTGAAATAAGTTCTAACTCCTTCCCTTTGCGGCTTTCATAGTTGGAGAAGAAAACCAATCCGTCAGGGCCAGCATCTTTAAGCAAAACAATGCGCACAGATGGTTTTCCTGAGGAAGAAGTGGTAGCCAGAGCCATGGCGGTAGGATCATCAATACCTGAACGCAATGCATCTTCTATCCAGTCCATAAATTGCAAATAAGGGTCATCCAGAACCTTATCTTCGAGTAATTCATCTGCAAGGTATTCCCTGCGATAATACATTAGCTTTTTGTCTGGCATAGCGATAAGTGAGAATTCATTCTATTAACATGATTAAACCCGGTTTGTTCAGTATTTATTAACTTAGCCATATCAAGCCTTCGGGCGGAAAACACTCTTAAAACATGGCAACGACTAAAAAGAAGCTGAACATTTCCGTACTCTATGCTGAAGATAAAGCAGCGCTGAGAAAAAAATACGGCGGAATGCTAAAGAATGTCGTTGAGGATGTACATATTGCGGAGGATGGGAAAGCAGGATTAAAGGTCTTCAACAAGGAAAAACCGGACCTGGTGGTAACCGATCTGCACATGCCTGAAATGGATGGGCTGGAGATGATCAGGGAGGTCAGAAAAAGGAATAAGGACACGCGCATCATCATCATGACCGCCCACGATGCCAAGGAAAACTTTCTGCAGGCTATTGATCACAGGGTCCGGGCTTATCTTATAAAACCTGTTGAGCAGGAAGAACTGGAACGCCTGGTCAAAACGCTTGGACGAGAAATCCTCATGGAGAAAAGTATGGAGGATCAGCAAAGGCGAAGGGAAGAAGCAGAAAAAGCCTTAAAGGACAGTGAAACCATCCTCAAGGCGGTGAACTATGCCTCAGAGCTATTCTTCAAGTACAATTATACTACGCAGAGTATAGCTAATGTGCTGAAAAAGCTCGGTGAAGCTACTGACGTAAGCCGCGTATATATCTTCGAGAACTTCGAGGATAAAAAGAACCAGATATATACGAGCCTGCTCTTCGATTGGGCTGCACCCAATATGATTGACGAAGTTGACGGCTCCATATTGAAAGAGATCTATTATAAAGATGGGTTCTCCAGGTGGGTGAAAACACTTGGAAAAGGGAAACCCATTCATGGGAATATCATGAAATTTCCCAGGACAGAGAAAAAACTCCTTGGTGAGATGGGGCTGCTATCTATAGTGGTTATGCCCATCTTTGTGAATAATACGTGGTGGGGATTCATTGGTCTGGACGAATGTTGCAGGCCACGTGATTGGACAGAGGCTGAGCTCAATGCCCTGGGCACTGCTGCCGATATTATAGGTGCAGCCATCCACCGTAAAAGAGTAGAAATTGAACTGCTCAAACTCAACAATGAACTGGAGAACCGCATACAGGAGCGCACCAAAGACCTGATCGGCGAGATCTCCGACAGGAAAAATATTGAAGAGCTGTTGAGGGAAAGCGAAGACAAGTACCGGCAGATCTTCGAGAATGCCAATGACGGCATCCTGCTCACTGTCGACGGTATAGTGCGCTTCATCAATCCAAAGATCTATGAGATGACGGGCTATATGCCCAAGCATATCATCGGGAAACCTTTCAGCGATTTCATGCATGTCGACTTCCGGGAGCTCATCATGGAGAACCACCTGAAAAGGCTACGGGGTGAAGATGTGCCGGAACGATACGACATTCAGTTCATCGATAAAAAAGGAAGAATCATCTGGTTCGAGATCAAGTCGACCGTGATCACCTGGGAAGGGGAAACAGCAGTACTGACCTTCGTCTCTGATATCTCCGACAGGAAAAAAACCGATGAAGAACTCAAAAAACTGAATCGTACCCTGGAAGAGCGGGTGCAGGTTGAACTGGAAAAGATCAGGAACCAACAGGCGTTGCTCATACAAAAATCCAAACTGGAATCCCTGGGTGAGCTGGCTGCAGGCATCGCACATGAGATCAACCAGCCTCTGGGCAGCATCAGTATGGGAATAGATAACATGCTGGTGAAGATGAATGCAGGTGAACTTACGAATGCTTATACCGAACGGAAAACAGAGTCTATTTTTCGCGATATCGACAGGATCAGGAACATTATTGAACATGTACGTATTTTTTCTCGCGACCAGCAGAATGCAGAGGTAGAGCCCATCTCCGTGAGCCAGGTAGTAAAAAATGCTTTAACCCTGATTTCCAGGCAATATGACAATAAAGGCATCGACCTTCAGCTGAAGTATTCAAGCAAGCACGACATCACACTTGGAAATAGATACAAGCTAGAGCAGGTGATCATGAACGTACTCTCAAATGCCCGTTATGCTGTTATGGAGAAGGACAAAGCAGGTATAAAAGGCTACGAAAAGGTGATCAAGATCAGCACTTTTGCCAACCGAAAGAATTGCGGCTTTATCATTCATGACAATGGCACCGGTATCCCTGAAAATATCATCAGCAACATTTTTGATCCCTTCTTCACTACCAAACAGGAGGAAATGGGTACCGGCCTCGGACTTTCCATCATTTACGGGATCATCAAGGAAATGAGGGGTGAGATCAAGGCAGACTCCAGGGAAGGGAAATATACACGTATTGTGGTGACCCTGCCTATATATAGAGAACAGCAGGAAAAAAAGAATTAAATCAAGCAAAATGAAAAACTTAAGTGTACTGGTACTGGACGATGAACTGCGCATGCGGGACGAGATTGAAGAGTTCCTGAGCGGGCAGCAATATCTCATCCATAAGTCCGGTACACCCTCTGCAGCTTTTGATATTCTTGAAAAGGCTCCCATTGACATCCTGATCCTGGATGTTAAGCTGCCGGAGATGGACGGGCTGGAGGTATTGAAGAGGGTTAAAAAGAGCCATCCCGACATTGAAGTGATCATGATCTCCGGGCATGGCGATATGAACACCGTAATTGAAGCGATGCGCCACGGGGCATTCGATTATTTCCAGAAGCCCTTCCGACTGCCTGAGATCAGCCACGCCATAGAGCGCACCCGGAGATTCATACTACTGAGCGAAAAGCTAAAAAGTACAGAGTATAAATTCGACCTGCTCTCCAACGAGATCCAGAATGTTTTTGGCCACGACCTGATCGGGAAGAGCTCCGCCATGAAGAAGGTGGTAGACCTGATGACCAGGGTGGCGATGACAGATACCACTGCTGTATTGATCACAGGTGAGAGCGGCACAGGAAAAGAGCTTGTAGCCAGGGGGATACACTTCCTGAGCAATCGAAAGAAGCAATTATTCTACTCCGTAAATTGTTCTGCAGTGCCTGAATCCCTGTTCGAGAGTGAGTTCTTTGGCCACAAGAAAGGGGCCTTTACCGATGCCCGTGAGGACAAGAAGGGATGGTTCGAGATTGCCGACCAGGGCACCCTTTTCCTGGATGAGATCGGCGACATGCCCATGAGTCAACAGGCCAAACTTTTGCGCGTGCTGGAAGAAAAGAAACTCAGCAAG
Organism: Bacteroidales bacterium; assembly: GCA_029942245.1. Lineage (GTDB taxonomy): Bacteria > Bacteroidota > Bacteroidia > Bacteroidales > B18-G4 > B18-G4. The sequence continues at coordinate 5,610 of JAOZTN010000129.1, forward strand.
CTGGGATCCAGGGTAGAGGTCCCGGTGGATGTGCGCGTGATCACCGCCTCAAACCGCAACCTCTTCGAACTCAGCAAGCACAGAAAGTTCAGGGCCGACCTCTATCACCGGCTAAGCACTTTTGTGATCGAGATACCACCCCTGAGAGAAAGAAAAGATGACATCCCTCCCCTGCTGGAATACTATATCCATCACTTTGCGGCGCAGATGAAGAAGGTGATAAAAAACATCAGCCCTGAGCTTATTAGCAGGATGACTGAATACGATTTCCCGGGCAACGTGAGGGAATTACGGAATATGGTAGAACGCGCCATCATCCTTTGCGACAGCGACAGCATTGGCTGGGAGAATTTCCGTTATGGCGTTCCCGGCATGGAACTGGAAGTTGATTCTGCCCTTCCCGCCGACACCCTCGACCTGGCGGAAATAGAAAAGAACGTGATCCTGAAAGCCCTTGAACGGGCCAACAATAACAAATCCAAAGCAGCTGAGCTGCTCAACATCACCTGGCAGGCTCTCGACCGCAGGATGGAGAAGCACCATATTAAGTAGTGTTGAGGGTTGAGGGTTGGGTGTTGAGTGTTGAGTTAATTTTGAATTCTTAATTTTTAATTGGTGGCGGGTTTTATTGGTATAAGAAGTTAGCATAATGACGAGCCCTCGCTCATTAATGAATGAAAGATGAAACATACACTAAGAGAGTGGAAAGTTGAAGATGTCAAGAGTTTGGTTAAGCATGCGAATAATTGGGCAATCGCCAAAAACTTAACTGATAAATTCCCTTATCCATATACTGAAAATGATGGTTTGAATTTCATCAAATATGCAAGCGAAGAGAAGTCAAATGTCATCTTTGCAATAGACATAAATGGTAAGGCTTGTGGAGGAATTGGGTTACATCCACAAACTGATATACATAAAAAGAATGCTGAACTAGGTTATTGGCTTGGAGAACCATTTTGGGGAAACGGAATAATAACAAGTGCAATTAAAGAAGTAATCAAGTTTGGCTTTAATAATCTTGAGATAGACAGAATTTTTGCAAGGCCATTTGGCTCGAATATCGCCTCTCAGAGAGTCCTCGAAAAATCAGGTTTTAAACTTGAAGGAAAATTTGAAAAAACTGTTTGGAAAACGGATAAGTATGAGGATGAATTAATTTATGCCATTAGAAAGAATAAATGAGAAGCATTTA
>JAOZTN010000130.1:0-3368 GCA_029942245.1 Bacteroidales bacterium
GTCGTATCTTTGTATAGTTAACTATCAATCCATCTCTATCAATGGCTAATCTGAATACATCTGATACGATATGTGCCCTGGCAACTCCTCCAGGCAGTTCTGCCATTGCTGTTTTACGTGTTTCAGGCGAGGGTACGTTCAAAATAGCCAATAAGGTATTTACAGCAAAGAAAAAGGGCTTCAATATTCAGAAGGTAGATACACACACATTACATTACGGGACCATACAGGCCAAAGGGGCTATTATCGATGATGTGTTGCTGTCTGTATTTAAAAACCCACAGTCATATACCGGGGAAGACTCTATTGAGATCTCCTGCCATGGCTCTGCTTTTATTGTTCAACAAGTGCTTGCCTTGCTGTTGGATAGCGGATGCCGCATGGCTCAGCCCGGTGAATTCACTCTTCGTGCTTTCCTGAACCGCAAGCTGGATCTTTCACAGGCCGAAGGAGTCGGCGACCTTATTGCTGCCAATTCGAAAGCATCGCATAAGCTGGCCCTCGACCAGATGCGTGGTGGTTTCAGCAAGAAGATCGGCTCCCTGAGGGATCAATTGATGCAATTTGCTTCACTGATTGAACTGGAACTGGATTTTAGCGAGGAAGATGTGGAATTTGCCGATCGGACTGCATTAAAGAAACTGCTTGTTGAAATAAAAACTGAAGTCCGGCAGCTGGCCGATTCATTTTCAGCCGGCAATGTATTGAAGAGCGGCATCCCTGTGGCTATCATAGGAAAGCCCAATGTAGGCAAGTCCACCCTGCTCAATGCCATTTTAAACGAAGAAAAGGCCATTGTATCAGATATCCCCGGCACTACAAGAGATGCTATTGAAGACACTATCGTGATTAACGGACTCGCATTTCGTTTCATCGATACTGCCGGATTGCGCGATAGCGGCGACAAGATCGAAAGTATCGGCATAGAACGTACCTATGAAAAGATCCGTCAGGCCAGGGTCATACTCTACCTCTTCGATATCAACGATACCGATTGCATGGAGGTGAAAGAAATACTGGAATCATTTAAAAGGCAACTGGGTGAAGAAAGCATGGATGAAAAGCACTTTATCCTGGTGGCCAATAAAATTGATCAGCTGGTTGGAACCCCCAGGCATTTTAAGAATATGGTCGAGTTTGAGTGTATTTTTGTTTCCGCGAAGCGAAAGGAGAACATCAGCATGATCTCCGACAGCCTGCTCAAGGCCGTCGCCATCGACCCTGAAGAAGAAGGAGTCGTTGTTTCCAATGCCCGCCACCACGAAGCCCTTACAGGTGTTTTAGAAGCCATTCAAAGCATGGATGAAGGTTTTGCTGCCGACATCCCTTCCGACCTCATCGCCATCGACATCAGAAAAGCCCTGCATCACCTCGGAGAGATCACAGGAGAGATCACAAATGATGATTTGCTGGGGAATATTTTTAGTCGGTTTTGTGTGGGAAAGTGAATGAGACACAGATTATACAAGCGAAGCACGGTGTAATCTGTTAGTCGAATTCATCCCGCCGAATAAAATGAGGTCGGGATCTCCTTGTCACTGGCTACTGGACACTGGTTGCTAGTTTAATTCCACCTCAAACTCCTTGCACTTTAGCTCTTACTTAGTGACCTCCAGGTTTGTCATGCACTCCTCCAGTTTCCTGCACACTATCTCATCACCATTGGCGCAATAGCTTAACTCTTTTAATAAAAACTAAAATAATATATATTGAACTAAATAATACCCAGCATTGTTTATTAATACAAGTAATACAATCTAAGGTATATAGAACTATTAGAAATCTACTAATTCTGTCAAGTATCTTATTGACGGCTGCGTGTACTACACAAATAAAAGGAAGGGCAGAAACAATATACATTAATGATAAATTTTACTCGGTAAACGAAGCCCAACCCTGGGCTGAAGCAGTGGCTGTAAAATTGGAACAAAGATTCGCTGAATAGGTAGCTTCCGGTATCTATTTATTGATTTTAGAATAATATTGTTTACAATGGTAACAGATATGAAAATAAATAAATCTAATGCAAGCAAACAAGTATGTATTGTAGGTGCTGGGCTTGTAGGATCTATGCTGTCAATTTATCTCGCACAAAGAGGTTTCAGCGTCGATCTTTATGAAAAAAGATCTGATATAAGAAAAATCTATTTAGGTGGGAATCGTACCATTACCATGTCAATATCCAATAGAGGATTCAAAGCACTTGAAGGAATTGGATTAGCTGAGAAAGTAAGGCAAACCACCTTGCCAAAATTTGGAAGAATGGTGCACCTGAAGGATGGGCGTACAAATTATCAGCAATATGGTAGGGACGGAGATTCAATTAATACCGTAAATCGCAGTCAATTGAATTCAATATTAATTGACAAAGCTGTAGATACCGACAAAGTTAATGTGTTCTTTGAGACCAGATGTGTTGATATAAGACACGAGGATGGCTTGGTAATTTTTAAAAATGAAACATCAGGCGAAAGTTTTTCACATAACTATAATTGGATTATTGGTGCTGACGGAATAAATTCTGCAGTAAGGTATATATTGGAACAAAACCTGGATTTTGAATCAAAACTGACCACCCTTAATTATGGATACAAGGAATTGAAGATCCCTTCCGATAAAAATGGTGAACATATGCTTGATAAGCATTGTGTTCATGTATGGCCAAATGAAGATATTCTCCTGGTTGGACTTCCCTCTCACAATGGCATATTTTCGTGTAACCTTTTTATGAGGTATGAAGGAAAATCATCACTTGAGGAGACCAAAACTAAAAATGATTTGGAAGATTTGTTCCTAAAGTTCTTCCCTTCAGTAACACCTATCATGCCTGGTTTATTCGATGATTACTTCAATAAACCAGAATCAAGGATTGAGACAGTCAAATGTAAGCAATGGAATTATAGTGATAGAGTCTTACTTATTGGCGATGCCGCTCATGCCATTGTACCATTTCTTGCAATGGGAATGAATGCTGGTTTCGAGGATTGCACAGTATTTAACGATTTAATGGAGGAAACTAGCAATGACATTTCTCGCGTAATTGAATTATTCAGCTCAAGAAGAAAGCCAGATATTGATGCAATCAGCGACCTGTCATTAAAAAACTTCATGGAAATCAGCTCAAGCTCTGATAACCTATACGACATAGAATGGAAATTGGATAGACTGATCTGGTCACTATTCCCGGAGCATTGGATGCCTTTATATCCTATGATAGCATTTAATCATATACCCTTGTCTGAATCTATCGGAAGAGCAGCCAGGCAAGGAGAAATTTTGAATATTATATTGTCAAATACAGACCCGCACAGAATAAAGGATGAAGCTTATTTGGAAGATACAATAAATAAATTTGGAGAGCCCTATAT
>JAOZTN010000130.1:3468-6628 GCA_029942245.1 Bacteroidales bacterium
TTTAAATAAAAGTCAAAATCTTGCTAAAACGAATTTATCACCGAATTTCGCAATTTATCCATGAGGCCTGGGCTGTGTTGTTACCTGCTTCTTATGCAAAATATGTATATAAAAAAGCAACAGGGAGAAAACTAAACCTAAAGGATCCAAAAGATTATAATGAAAAAGTACAATGGCTAAAGGTTTACTCCGACACTTCCCTGTGGACTGACTTGGCAGATAAGTATAAGGTTCGTGAATATATTGAGAAATGCGGTCTTAAGGAAATTTTGGTTGATTTTTATGGAGTTTGGGAGCGAGCTGAAGACATTGACTTTAATAATTTGCCTGATAAGTTTGTTCTCAAAACTAATCATGGTCATGGAAAAAACCTTTTCGTTAGTAATAAAGACCAATTGAATATTAAAGAAACAAGAAAAAAGTTCAATATATGGGTTAAGGAGAAATATGGCTTAGTTTCTTTTGAACCACATAATTGGAATATACCAAGGAGGATTATTGCTGAAGAGTACCTTGAAGACGAATCAACAAATAAAATTTCCTCGTCCATTGTGGATTATAAATTTCAATGTATAAACGGAGAGCCTGAATATATAACTATTATGTTTGATAGGCCAGATATAAAGGCTTGTGCCTTTGATATGGATTGGAATTCACTACGGGATCATGCTGCAGGTAACCTGGCAAATGATTATTCAGGGTTGTTGCCTCATAAACCAAAACGACTGGATGAAATGATAAAGGTCTGCAGAATTCTATCCAAACCTTTTGCTCAGGTAAGGGTCGATTTATATGAAGTTGATGGGAAGGTTTATTTTGGTGAGTTAACTTTTACACCAGGTGGTGGTTTAGGTTATTTTACACCTGAGTATTTTTTAAAAGTAGGTGAAAAAATGGATTTATCAAAAGTAAAACGAAGGAAAAATCCTTTTATCATTTAGCTTTCCATTCAGAATTAATTCAATGCTTATTGATCGAAGCAATAAGATCCAAGCCATATTCAACTAGCACTTGTAATATTAAGGCTATGGACATGTGTATATCAAGCCCTGGACTTCATAAATGATTTACAAAATTGGTCGACCTCACCCGACCGATTAACAGCTGTTTAATCAATAGGATCCGCGCCAGCGGCTTATCCACACTAGCTTGTCTGCAGTATCAATGAGCTAAAAGCAAGATTAGCATGAGAAGGTTCAGAACAAAGAATAATGCAATGGCTTTCAATCTCAGCTTTACTGGTTCATTTTCCATCAGCATATCAATGAGGATGATCAAGACTGACAGGGTAATGCCAATATCAGCTATCCAGACAATTGTGCCAGCACCGGCCAGGTGCAGCACTTTAAAGGTAAATGCCAGGAATGTGAACATGAGCGTCACACTAGCCACCCAGATGCTGGCTATTTCTATACCCGAAAGTTGCTTCTTCCGAAAGGAATACAGCAGCATGACAAACAACAGGACACCCGTTATTCCCCCAACCGTCAGCAGTATATTGGCTCCAGGCCAGTGATTGGTTTTGAACAAGCTTCCGATGAGAAGCAGCAATACAGTAAGGACTGCATCAACTTTAATTACTTTTTTCATGGCTGATTATATGTTAGTTAAACATAAACATAAAACTTAGAAATATGAAAAATATTGTTTTTCCTGAGCGAGTTGAATTGGTTAAATCAGTTGAATTGGTTGAATCGATTTCAGTAATAGGGATATTCATATATCTAATTTCACAACTATTCAATACCAAGCTTAACTTCTTTGGTCACCGAAGCTTTAGCGAAGGTGAGAGAATTAATCATTAGGATCTCATCATTCAAGGCAGTTGCTGGCTACTGGTCACTGGTCACTGGTCACTGGTTGCTGGTTGCTGGCTTAATTCTACTCCAAACTTTAGGCACTTTTGATCACTTGTGGAATGTTCTATTTAGTATGTGTTGTTTTGTATGTGCTATTTAAAACACACCTCATGCTATTCATGACATAACACATAAAAAATACCAAATAATAAATAACACATCCCTGGCACACCATGGTAAGAGGCAGGCAATCAATAACCCTCAGGTTTTTCCATTCAAGGCGTTTGCAGACAACTGTTTTGATGATTAAACTTGATAGATTCTAAATAAAAGGACTTATGCTTAGGATATTGAATTAATTCCTAATTTTAGGATATTTAATAAGAGAAATTGATCACCAATAAATCAAAGTTCAGATAACTTTTCCCGTTAAGATTTTTGTGCTCCTATTGCACAGAATAAATATTAATTATTGAAACCTCAATCGAATTAATATGAAAAAATTAATTAAATCAAACATTATTGCTCTTCTGAGTATTCTTTTAATTTTTCCCTCATTTTCAGGATGTGGTCTTTTTGAAGAAACAATAACTGAATGTGAAGAAGAAGTAAATCAAATTTCCCCTGCACAAGCAAGGCATTTTCAGGAGGTATGCCAGGTGTGCAATTATGAACCTTATGAGCAACTAGAAGATGTACCAGTTAAAATGGTAATTATGAAGGAGAATTGCGAAGGGAAGGTTACTGGCATGACTGAATTAGGTGGTTTAACAGAAAGCAATGGCAGTTGGGATTCAAGATATATGGCGACCTTTGATTTCAAAAACAAAAAGGACAGGGTGTTGGTTAAATATACTATCTCTTACGGAGGACTTGAGCATGTGTACGATTATGTTTATAGATGGGAAGATGTTGAAAGTAGAGGGAGCACTCCATTTTATCTTTCACGAACCATATATCTGCCCCATTGATCCTGTTGTAACAAAATAATTCTTCTCTGGGTATCTGATCATCATCATTTTTAGATCTAATCCTTCGAGAGCAATGCTATCATTGAATAGTTACTTTTTGTATTGGTAAATAGTTGAATTGCTTGCCCTTCGACTTCGCTCAGGATGACAAAAGATTTTATTGGTTAAATCAGTAAATAGGGATATTCATACATCTAATTTCACAACTCTTCATTACCAATCTTAACTTATCATTAATCATTAGGATATCATCATTCAAGGAAGTTGCAGGCTACTGGTCACTGGTTGCTGGTTGCTGGCTTAATTCTACTCCAAACTCTAGCTCACTTTAGGCACTTCTCTCTCTCTCTCTCTCTCTCTCTCTCTCTCTCTCTCTCTCTCTCTCTCTCT
>JAOZTN010000131.1:0-3345 GCA_029942245.1 Bacteroidales bacterium
ATCATCCGCCTGATCCGATTCGAAGGTAAGATCATCGGTGGCATCCTGGCACCTGTATTTAAAGATAAATGCATATACGAGTGGTATATTTGTGGGCTCGACAAGGAGTATAAAGATCAATACCCAAGCGTACTGGCCACCTGGGCAGCCATCGAATATGCCCTCAACAACAATCTCAACTGTTTTGATTTTATGGGTGTAGGAAAACCGGATGTGCTCTACGGAGTACGTGATTTTAAGGCCCGCTTTGGCGGCGAACTCGTCAATTATGGCAGGATAACCCGAATCAACAATCCTCTGTTATATAATTTTGCCGAACTTGGGTTTAATGTGCTGGCATTGTTTAAGAAAATATAAAATGGGTTCGCGGGATGAGGTTCGGGGAGTTTATTTTTTCCTCGCACCGCATACCCCGCACCGGATCATTATATTTACAATGAAACAATAGAACAATAGAACAGTGGAACAATGAAACAATAGAACAGTAGAACAATTGATTAAATTTACGAGAGTATTAATTAACAGTTTGATTTGAAAAAACGCAACCTATACTACATCATCGCCGACATCCTGGTCGTGACCATGGCTTTTATGTTTTTTATCTGGATCAAACCTGCTTCCAGGCGTTTTTACCTGCCGGAATATTACGAGCCTTTCCTGTACTTCCTCTTTATCTGGGTGGCAGTGTCGGTGGCTATCGACAAGTACCGCCTGCACAAGAAAAAGGACTACAGGGATGTGCTTTTTCCTATCATTCTGGGCGACTTTATTATTCTTGCTACGATTACCGTCCTGATATATGCCTTTCAGCAGTTCGGGTATTCCAGGATGATCGTGTTTGGGACTATTGCAGTGTCTTTTGCGATGGAATTCCTATTGGGATGGCTCTTCTTTTCAGGCATTAAGCTCAGGCGTGACGCCGACCACTTCGATAACTTCCGCATGGCAACAAAAAAAGCCATAAAAGATCAGTTGAAGTTAGTGAAATCGGATGAGATACTGCAGGCAAAGATCGATGCAAAAGTCCCGCCACTAAATAAGGAGCTGGTGATTGACAATGCCGGAAAAGAAGTATTTTCCTACATCGAAAACCAGATCGACCTGGAGCATATGTATACCCTGCTGGTAGCAACCAGCACCCGCTTTAATATTGAAAATCAGCCCCTGCATTATTACAACGCCATTGTCAACCTGAAAAGGGTGAACGACATTCAACGTATCAACAAATTCTTTGAAACCGTTAATGACAAACTCCCCCACCGGGGCATCTTTATTGGGCGTGTACAGACAAATGTGCTTGCAAAGAAAAATTTCCTAAAAAAGTATCCTCCCGGGATCAACTATATACTGTATGTGCCCTTCTTTTTTTGGAAGAGGGTGCTTCCCAAGCTTCCGGGCTTGAAAAGGATATATTTCTTCGTAACCAAGGGAAGGAACAGAGCTATATCGCGGGCCGAAACCTTTGGCCGTCTGTACTCTTGCGGCTTTGAGGTCGTCGCCCATGAATTGGTGAATGATTCTATTTATTTCACCGCCAGGAAAATACAGGATCCATCATACGATTATAACGCTAGCTATGGCCCACTGATCAGGCTGAAGCGTGTCGGGAAGAATGGCAGAACCATTTATGTATACAAGATGCGCACCATGCATCCTTACTCTGAATATTTGCAGGAATACGTGTATGATCAATCTCAATTACAGGATGGTGGAAAGTTTAAAAATGACTTCCGGGTACATACCGCAGGCAAATTCATGCGCAAATTCTGGATCGACGAACTGCCCATGCTGTTCAACCTCATCAAGGGTGACCTGAAGGTCGTCGGTGTCAGGCCATTGAGCCAGCATTATTTCGACCTTTATGATGAAGACCTGAAAGAAAAGCGCATCCGTACAAGGCCGGGACTGGTACCACCCTTTTATGCCGACATGCCCAAAACCCTGGAAGAAATACAGGCCTCGGAAAACCGATACCTGGATGCCTATCACAAGCAGCCCTTCATCACAGATGTTAAATACTTCTGGAAAGCATCTTATAACATCATTTTCAAAAAAGCACGATCAAAGTAAACATTTTGGCTTTTGGCTTTCGCAATAGGGAAATGATTCTTCCTGATGCCTGATGCCTGACGCCCAACGCCTAATTCTATGAAAAAGCTAACACTTCTATTATTCATTTTCATCAGCTTTAACCTGAGCAGCCAGATCGTATACGAAAGTGTTCATCGCACCAACATCTATGATTTCCTGGATGAGCTGGCAAATGAAAAGCTCATCTCCATCAACTCCGTTGTGAAGCCATACTCACGGATGTTCATTGCAGAAAAGCTGCAGGAGGCCTATGAGCAAAAGGACCAGTTGAGTAAGAGGCAAAAGGAAGAGATAGAGTTTTATATGAAGGATTATCGCCTGGAGCTGGTTTATAATACCACAGGCATGAAACCATTGAACATTTTTCCGAAGAAAGACAATTTAGCCACCTCCCTCAATCCCATGGCGGTGACCTATCGCGACAGCCTGGTGGCCTTTTCACTGAGACCGATATATGGATTGGAGTACTTCATCAACGCCAACGAATCGGCATTTCATCGCTGGGGTGGTGCAGAGATGTTTGGCTATATCAGCAAAAATTTCGGGGCATGGACCAGCCTGCGTGACAATCATGAAAATATTACCATGACCGACCCCGGCTATTTCAATCAACGCCATGGCTCTCCTGTTAAAGGAAGCCAGAATGGAGGGATCGACTACAGTGAAGCACGCGGAGGTGCAATGGCCTCATGGAGCTGGGGTGCCATCGGTGTGGTCAAGGACTATGTTGTATTCGGAAACAATTATAATGGTTCCAACATCCTGTCAGGTCGCACCCCTTCCTTTGCACACATCAAGTTGGAGATCAAGCCTGCCAGGTGGTTCGAGTTTACTTACATCCATGGCTGGCTGGTATCTGAGGTGATCGACAGCAGCCGATCCTACTGGGATGGAGACACCTACCGTGAGGTGATGCACCAGAAATATATCGCAGCTAACATGTTTACCTTTATCCCCTGGAAACACCTGAACATCTCTCTGGGGAACTCCATTGTGTATAGCGACATTGGCGTACAGGCAGCCTACCTGGTACCCTTCCTCTTCTATAAGTCGGTTGATCATACTCTGAACTCCACCAATAACTATGCGGGGCAGAATTCACAGATGTTCCTCGACATAAGCTCCAGGAATATCAAGCACCTCCACCTGTATTTCAGCTTCTTTGTAGATGAGTTTTCCATCAGCCGTGTAACCAACAGCAATGAACATAACTTTCTTAGTTATAAAGGAGGGGCACGCCTCAGCAACTGGCCG
>JAOZTN010000131.1:3445-6144 GCA_029942245.1 Bacteroidales bacterium
GTATATGAGCCCGGCGATGAGGCACCCATCCTCAAGGATATCACCTGGCAAAGGAGCGTGATCGGCCTGAAGGGGAAATACGAATTCATCAACAATGCTTTTGTCTTTGCCGGTATATTCATCGGTGATGTGCAGAGCAACGACGTGGATGGCATCACCGCCGAAGAATACCTGACTATGTTCAGCCCTGAAATGTACTGGGGCAATACCACGACCATGAACGTAGGATTTAACATAGGTTTCTAGCAGTTTTGAATGTTAGGTGTTGAGTTTTGAGTTAGTGTCTTGGAATCCTGGTGGTAATAATCAACAATTTGACTATTTTTACCGACCCTTTCAGATAGAATTCCATAACAATGAAACCGTGGAACAATAAAACAATGAAACAACATATTAATATGAAAAACAAGCTTCTAACATTATTAACAGTTATCTTTTTATTTGCAGGCCTGCAATCAATCGCCTGTACGAATTTTCTTATAACCAAGGGTGCCTCAACTGACGGCTCAACCATGATCAGCTATGCCGCTGACTCACATGTGCTCTATGGCGAGCTGTATCACTGGTCTGCTGCCACCTGGCCGGAGGGTTCCATGCTCGACATCTATGAGTGGGACACCGGAAAATACCTCGGACAGATCAAGCAGGCATCAGAAACCTATAATGTAGTTGGCAATATGAACGAGTGGCAGGTAGGAATAGGAGAGACCACCTATGGTGGCCGTTCAGAGCTTGGCTCACAGTCAGGTGCCATTATGGATTATGGAAGCCTGATCTACATTGGACTGCAAAGAGCAAGAAATGCACGTGAGGCCATCCTAATCATTGGCAGCCTTATGGAAGAATATGGTTATGCCAGCTCAGGTGAATCCTTTTCTATTTCTGATCCCAACGAAGTGTGGATCATGGAACTTATTGGAAAAGGTGAAGGCGAAAAAGGAGCCATCTGGGTAGCCCGCATGGTGCCCGACGGATACATCTGCGCACATGCCAACCAGGCCAGGATCACTACCTTCCCGTTGGCCGACGGAAAGACCTCCATCAGTTTCGATGACAAAGACAAGATATTTGACGAAGGCATTGAATGTGTATATGCAGCCGATGTGATCTCCTTTGCTAAAGAAAAAGGCTTTTATAAAGGAAAAGACAAAGATTTCAGTTTCTCCGATGTATATGCTCCTGTTGGTTTTGGCGGTGCCCGTTTCTGTGAAGTCAGGGTGTGGGCCATGTTCAATGATGTGCACAGCGACATGGGACAGTATACCGAATATGTAAAAGGCCATGTGGAGCATAACGACAAGTTTGCCGATGGCAGCAAGAATCCCAATGGCTATGCTTCCAACCGCATGCCTTTATGGATCAAGCCCGAGCGTAAGATCTCCCCACACGACATGATGAACTTCATGCGTAACCACCTCGAAGGAACCGAGCTCGACATGACACAAGATGTAGGTGCCGGTCCATTCCAGAGTCCTTACCGCTGGCGCCCACTCACCTGGAAAGTTGATGACGTGACATATTGCAATGAAAGAGCCACAGCAACCCAACAAACCGGTTTCTCCTTCGTAACACAGAGCCGCAACTGGTTGCCCGAAAGGATAGGTGGGATCATCTGGTGGGGCGTTGATGATGCTTCATCATCAGTATATATGCCACTCTATTCTGCCATGACCAGGTCGCCCGAGCTGATCGCACAAGGCTATGGTTCCATGATGGAATTTAAGGATGATGCAGCCTTCTGGGTATTCAACCAGATCTCCAACTTCGCTTATACACGTTATAACCTCATCCATCCTGAAATTGAAGTGAAGCAACAGGCTACCGAAGAAGAGTTCATCACCAAGACTCCCACCATCGACGAGGCAGCAGCCAAATTATACAAGGTGGACCCTAATATGGCCCTAACCTTTGTAACGGACTATTCTGTATCAGTTACCAACAAGACCGTACTAGACTGGAAAGACTTTTATGCCTATCTCTTTACCCGATTCATGGATGGCAATGTGAAGGCCCCTCAGGACGTCCCTGAAGGCCATAAGTATTACAATCCTAAGCTGGAGCAACCCGGCTATGGTGAAGACTTCTACAGGAAAGTTGTAGATGAGACCGGCGACCACTTTAAGGTTGTTGGCGGAGATGGACATTAGGAAGTCAGATATCAGAAAAACGAATTCAGAAATAGACCGCGCTTCGGCGCGGTTTTTTTTTGCCCCCTCCAAGCGCCCCCCTCTATGTCTACCCCCATTCAGGGGGAGAGAATTTGTGAATATGGAATGTAGATTTCCATTTCAGAATTCATATTGTCAATTGACAACACAGAATCGATCAATCGTTTCTTCCCCCGGGTGGGGGAGGTTAGGAGGGGGCTGATGAGGGCGGACCTTTAAAGTCAGATACCAGAAGGAGGAAAAGAGAAGTTAGAAGTGATTCCCTTATCAAGGCTTGTAACCGGATGGACAATATATTAAGTGCCTAAAGTGTGCTTGTGTACCCGGAGTTTAGAATTATTTTTTTCTGATAGCAGGAATCTGTTAAATATGCCTCGAAGGTTTTTATTAAAAATATATTTTAAAAAAGTGCGACATTTTGCGATTTTCGGTATTAATAGATAGAGACTTATATCAACTAATACACAAAATCATGACTTCAAAAAAGAAAACCAGGAAACTTGAATTTAAAAAAGAAACGATTGCAAGGTT
>JAOZTN010000132.1:0-2151 GCA_029942245.1 Bacteroidales bacterium
AAATATAAAATTTAGGTGATCATGAAAAAAATTATTCCACTCCTATTAAGCATTATCATCATGACAACAATCAATTCATGTTGCGATAAGCAAGAAAAGATCAATTATCCTGTCACCCAGAAAGTTGACCAGGTTGATGAATACTTCGGTGTACAGGTAGCTGACCCCTACCGATGGCTGGAAGATGACAATTCAGAAGAAACAGCCGAATGGGTCAAGGCAGAAAATGCTGTTACACATGCCTACCTGGAAAAGATACCATTCCGCCAGGGCATCATCGACAGGCTCACCGAGATATGGAATTACCCCAGGTACAGGACCCCTGAGAAAAAAGGTGATCTGTATTACTTCAGGAAAAATGATGGTTTACAGAACCAGGATGTTTTGTATGTGAAGGAAGGAGAAGACGGGGAAGTAAAAGTTGTGCTTGACCCCAACACACTATCGGAAGATGGCACTGTTGCTTTAAGCAGCTGGAACCTTTCGAAAGATGGTAAATATATGGGATACCTGATCGCTCGTGCCGGAAGTGACTGGCAGGAGATCTTCATAATGAACCTGGAAACAGGTGAAACCCTTGAAGACCACATCGAGTGGGTAAAATTCTCCGGCGTAAGCTGGAAGGGCGATGGATTTTATTATAGCAGCTATGACCCACCCGTAGAAGGAGAAGAACTCAGCAATGTAAACGAATATCATAAGGTTTATTACCACGAACTTGGCACCTCACAGGATGAGGACATCCTCATTTATGAAAATCCCGACTATCCCCAGAGGAATTATTATGTTGGCACCACTGAAGATGAACGCTTCCTGATCATGTATGAAGTGGAATCTACCAGTGGCAACGCACTCTATTATAAAGATCTGAGTCGGAAAAAAAGTGAATTCGTTAAACTGGCTGAAGGCTTTGACAATGATTATGATGTAATTGGAAATATCGATGACAAACTCCTCGTCAAGACCAACGAAGGCGCCCCTAAAGGTATGGTATATGCATACGAAACGATGAAAAGAAAAGGCAGGGTTGTTATCATCCCTGAGCAGGAAGAAGTACTGGAGACTGTTTCAATGATCGGCGGAAAACTGATCACAGATTATATGAAAAATGCTTCCTCAAAGGTTTACATACACGAATTGACAGGAGAGATAATCAGTGAGCTTGAACTTCCGGGCATCGGTTCTTTCGGTGGTCTTTCCGGATTATTTGATGAGAATACTGCTTTTTACAGCTTCACCTCATTTACTTTCCCGGCCACGGTATTCAAACTGGATATTGACGAGAATAAAAGCGAAGTTTTCTTTGATTCAGGGATCGATTTCGATGCCAGTGATTATGTGACCAAGCAGGAATTCTTTACCAGCAAGGACGGTACCAAAGTACCTATGTTCATCATCCACAAGAAAGGTGTTGAACTCGATGGGACGAACCCAACGCTTCTCTATGGTTACGGAGGTTTTAATATCAGCCTGACTCCTTATTTCAGCACCAGCAACCTCATTCTCCTCGAAAACGGTGGTGTTTATGCTTTGGCCAATATCCGCGGAGGAGGAGAATATGGAGAGGAATGGCATGATGCAGGTACCAAAATGCAAAAGCAAAATGTTTTTGATGACTTTATCGCAGCTGGAGAATACCTGATCAGTGAAGGATACACATCCAAAGACAGGCTGGCCATCATGGGAGGATCAAATGGTGGCTTGCTGGTAGGAGCCTGTATGACCCAGCGACCCGACCTGTTTCAGGTAGCCTTCCCTCAGGTGGGTGTGCTTGATATGCTTCGTTATCATAAATTTACTATTGGATGGGCATGGGCCACTGATTATGGCACAAGCGAAGAAGACAGCAGCATGTTCAGCTACCTGCTTGGCTATTCCCCTCTGCATAATATTAATAGCGGGCTTGACTATCCGGCCACGATGATCTTTACGGCAGACCACGACGACAGGGTTGTGCCTGCGCACTCCTTTAAATTTGCCGCTACGCTGCAGGAGAAAAACACCGGGCCCAACCCTCTCCTGATCCGCATTGAAAGCAAGGCAGGCCACGGTGCAGGAACCCCGATTGCGAAGATCATTGAAAATGTTGCTGACCAGTGGGCATTCATGTTCTATAACATGGACATCACACCTAAATACTAATATCCGATA
>JAOZTN010000132.1:2251-4859 GCA_029942245.1 Bacteroidales bacterium
ATATCCGATACTCGATATTCGATACTTGATATTCGTTATTCGATTTTCGTTATTTCTCTGAGGACTTGAGCCAGTCAGGGATTGGTTTAGACTTTGGTTTTCGGCCGTAAAAGAGGTCATCCAGTTTCACTGCCGGCCGCCTGAGAAACGGAAAATTCCGGATAAGGAAACGTATGCTGTTGTGGAAAAGATTATCAGGATGGGAATACGGACAGTCGCTCATGCATTTTCCGCAGTCGGTTCCGACAATGCACCAGAAGGTATAGCATGCTTCCTGGTTGATCTGCCAGCGTTTCACACCATCGATCTCCCGACGATCATCATGCGGAATGGCTTTCGAAGGACATACATCAGCACATTTTTTGCAGATGCGGCAGAAGGCTATCATATCAGGAAATTCTTTTTTTTCAGATACCGCTAAGGGGAGGTCTGTTGTAACCACACCTATACGCACCCTGGGACCCAACTCAGGGGTCATCAGCAAACCCATCCTGCCGATCTCTCCCAGGCCTGCATCACGGGCAACGAGTGGGCATACCACACGGTAATTCCCGTCGATATGGGCACGGGCATGATAGCCGAGTTCTCTAATGTGCATGGCCACCTCTGTAGCTATGACAGCCGCATGCATATACTGACGTGCAGATTCCAAAACTACAGGTCCGTATGGAGCTGTATCCATCATTTCCTTATCCATCTCAACGGTGAAAACAATGGCATGGCTATGAGGTAATTGAGCAATCTTCCCAAAATCTTTGCCTCTTCCAACAACACTGTACCAGTGGTAATTCCGGGTCTCAGTAATTCCCACAGATACCGCCCCTTCTTTTATTATCCATTTTCGTATAGATGAAGCCAGCCTTTCCGGATCTGCCTCCACCTTATTTTCAGCCGGTTCTCCATCAACAATATCATGGAAAGCAATGATTGATTCGAATATGGATTTTGAAGCATTAAAAGTGAAAGGGTCATAAAATGCCGATCCTTCATCAAGCAGCCCGGGCTTCGACCTAAAATTATTGTCAGCCCCCTCATGTTCAGGAAATTCGTTATAATATTTCTTATACCTTTCTGTACCCGGCTCAAGCAAATTTCGCGAAAACATGATCGTTTTCTCATTGATCTGCCCCCGCGGAATTTCACGTTTTATCTTTCTTTTTTTCATGCTAAACTGTCCGGAATTATCAAAAACAAAGTTATTCTTTTCGGGGAAAAAGGCAACATATTCACTTTTCCCGAGTATAAAAGAGTAGACTAAGTAAAAATACCTATTTTTAAGGCTAATTATAACTAAAATTATATATATATAAGTACGTTTTTCAAATTTGTTTTATATTAGCCATATTATGAATATTGCTTAATGACCATTTAAGCGCTGATATTCAGATGTTTAAAAAGACCAAATAAAGCATAAACCCATGAAAAGACACAAATTTTACGCTGCAATTATTTCTGTGATCCTTCTTATCACGGTTAGTTTTCAAGCAGATGGCCAACAATTGAACGCATATCTGTCGTTTGAAAATGGCATCCTGCAAAATGCAGATCATTTCAACACACTCCCTGCCAGGGAAACGGCCAATGGCGGTGAGGAGTATTACAACATCGACTTTTACTTCCCCGGAGCGAATATTGCCAACACCAGTGTGAACGGTATCGGATACCAGTTCCTGCACATCAAAGGCTTTGCCCAGATGGGACAGATTGGAGCTCCTGCCCTGCCGGCCCATAACGAGGTGATCGCCATGCCTCCGGGAGCCGAAGGAAATATTGTGATCATTAACTCATCATACGTTGAGTACGATGCTTATATGATCCATCCGGCACTGGAACCTGCCTGGGATACCGACGGTGCCCCGGACCCTGAATTCTGGATCGATGATGAAATTTATAACAAAGACGAATTTTTTCCAAAAAGCATTGTTGAAATCACCAACGTAGCCCTGTTGAGGGGTATTCCGCTGGCTTATACACAGATTAGGCCTGTACAGTTTAATCCTGTAAGCGGAAAGATCAGGGTGTACACCCAGATTGATTTCAAACTTGAATATAAAGGCAACAAGGAAAGTTTTACCAGTATTGCCAATGATAATTCACTGCATTTCACCAATAAACTAAAACGTCTTGTGATCAATTCGGACAATATTCCGGAAGGAATCACAAGAAATACAGAGTCAAAGGCCGGCGAAAAGGAATATATCATCATTACCCACGATCAGTACCTCACAGCAGCCAATGACCTGGCCAACTGGAAACGTCAAATGGGTTATAGTGTTGAGGTAGTTTCAGCCACATCATGGACAGAGTCACAGGTGCAAAGTACCATACAAACCCGCTATGATGCCTGGATCCCAAAGCCTGATTACTTTGTGATCATTGGCGACCATACCGGTTCTTATGCCGTTCCCGGTAAAGTAGTCAACACACCCTATAGTCCTCCTGATGATGGTCCGTTTGCTACTGACCTCTATCATGCCTGTATGGACGGAGGCAGCGACTGGCATCCCGACATTGCCAGTGGCCGTATTTCTGCTTCAACACTTACAGAGGCGCAGGTTATCGTTGATAAGATCATTAATTACGAGGAAACGCCGCCAACAACAGGCAG
>JAOZTN010000132.1:4959-6091 GCA_029942245.1 Bacteroidales bacterium
TTCCTGGTATTCCACAGGGACCATGGATATACTGGTGGTTCGGGCTGGCACCGTCCATATTATACCACTACCTCCATGAACAGCCTGAACAACGGGAATCTTCTACCGGTTGTTTTCAGTATTAACTGTCACACCGGCGAATATCAGCTTTCCAATTGTTTTGCTGAGAAGTTCATGAGGATGGAAAACAAAGGAGCAGTTGGTGTTGTAGGAGCCTCCTACTTCAGCCTCAGTGGCTGGAATGATGCAATCTCTATCGGTATGATAGACGCTATCTGGGCAGATCCGGGCTTATACCCGGTATTTGGTAGTATTGGAACAGGCACGAACTATACGATTGGTGCCGGCAATGAGATCCGTACTATGGGCGACGTGGTTCAGCAAGGACTATATTGCATGGAGCAGAATTTTAACGGCTCGTCTACTTATGACAGGTATGAATATGAGCTTTTCATGTATTTCGGCGATCCGGCCATGAAAATCTGGACTGAGAACCCGAATAGCAATACTATTACAGCCACTCACTCAGCTACGATTGATTGTTCAGTAAATACTTTCAGTGTTAGCGGTTCTACAGCAGGTGCGACAGCTACCCTGGTATTTGACAATGAGCTTCTTGGTGAAACCATTCTAGACGGATCAGGTGCCGGAACCATTAATTATTCGATTACCGGATCCGGAACCTTTGTAAAGCTAACCATTTCAAAAACAGACCACAAGCCTTATGTAGCTGACCTGAACCTTGTAGGAAGCTGCAACCCACCGGCCGTTGTCACCAATACTGCAACATCTATTAGCCAGACAACAGCAACCCTGAACGGTGATATCCAGAATGATTTTGGAAATACGATAACGGAAAGTGGTTTTGTGTATGGCACGGGTGCTGATCCTATCATCGGAGGTCCCGGAGTAATACAGATCCAAACTTCTCCGGTTCACACTTCCGGCACATATTCTGAGCCTATTACAGGCTTATCTCCTGCCACATCATACTTCGTGAAGGCTTATGCCATCAGCGCAGGTGGTACAGGATACGGAGCTGTTGATATGTTTACCACAAGCTGTGGCATCATCAGTACACTTCCATTTACACAAGATTTTTCAAGCGGAGCATTACCCAGTTGCTGGGCCA
>JAOZTN010000133.1:0-5892 GCA_029942245.1 Bacteroidales bacterium
AGCGGGATGTTGAACCCGTAGCCACCACCATATGATACACCTGCCGACAGCTGGAACCATTTGGCAGGATAATATTGCACCCCACCGGCATAGTATGGCTCGATATAGGCACCCGGGAGATCCTCACTGCCAAGAGGGATCAATACTTCCAGCCCGAAGGCAAGCATTTCGGCCGGCTGGTGATTGGCTCCAATGCGCATGTGCATGGGTGTTGATACAGTTTTATCCGGCAGGCCTTCCCATTTCCCAAGATTGGTATTGTCCGCGATGATACCACCTGATTCGGAAAATATATCATAGCTGTCGATTCCGGGTGTTTCAATCTTCCAGATGGGTACGTTCTCTCCTTCATAAACATTACCATCCCATTTAATCGATCCAATATCGTTTACAGATATGGCCACTTTTGTTTTCTTGTAAATTTCAAACGATAGTCCAATATCTATCCCAAATCCCAGTCCGGCGGTCTGCCAGCCACTACCTGTAAGTGCTGAGGGAGTGGGTTCGTCATATTTCACGCCATAAGCCGGCCCAAGGGCCTGATAACCTTCTACCTCTGTGTTGGTGATGGAGTTGTAATTCATAATTCCAAAACCCTGGAGGACTTTAAAATCGATTCCGGCATAAAACTTAAAGTTCTCCTTGTCTACAAACTTTCTGCCATAACCAAGTACAAATTCATTATAAAACAGGTGCGATATGTCAGTTGGATTATACAGTTTGGAAGCTGCTTCAGGATCGGTCGTATATCCTACTGTATCGCCTTCGGGGGTTACCACGATACTATCGAAATAGGGTGAGTTATAACCCTCAAACAGAAATTCTGAAGCCTGTTTGTTCAGGGTGCTCCTCCATGATACCCGCTGGCGCACTGCAAAGGCAAAGCCACCGATCTTTTCATCCTGGTAGGAGATCCCAAAGAGGGTATTCGAAACATTGATCAATAGCTCTGTATCGGTAAAACGTTGGATCGCTTCATTTCGTTCTGTCTGATTGCTGAAGTCTGTACTGCTGCCTATAAGATCGTTGAACACCATGCTTTTTGTCAGCGGCTCTGAATATATCGATATGCCGAAGTCCATGATCCCCACATGCATTTTGTGGTCGGCTTTCTTCCATCCGAGGTTTGCAGGGTTCACCCCCAAACTCTGGTAGTCATTTAAAGAAACGACCGTAAACCCTGATCCTGTTGAATTAAAGGAGCCGCCGTCTAATTGTGAATAAGAGAATTGAAATACAAATAGAAAAAGAAGGCTAAAAATGATTCTTGCCAGTGTTCTCATGATCTTGGTTTTTGGGTTAATCAAAGATTAATTTAATATTTACATCATAAATATACATAAAAAAATGCCCCCAATATTCAGGGGCATTTTCCGTGCCTTGTAAAAATTGATTGTAAACGTATATTCTTATTATCTCACCGGGCCTGGAAAAATATCTACAACTCCTTCTCCATCACCTACGCCAATGTCATCATTATCAGTTGGGATAACAAGGCCAGTAAAAGGATCTATCATTTTAATAACTGTTTCGCCAGAATCACTCACCTCAGTAGCATATAGGTTTCCATCAGCTCCAACAGCGATCTGGGGAGGGTTGCCACTTGCAACAATCTCAGCGCCTATAGCACCAGACCATGTTCCACTAGAAATATTGAAGTTAATGAGTGATATCAGATCATCGCTATAATCGGCCGGTGTACCATTATCATCGGTTCCTATAAGATAAATATAGCTCCCATCTGATGCAATGTCGGAAATATCGATACCAGTGTTTGGCATGGCTGAACTATAATCCGTATTTTCAACCATTGTCCATCCATTATCATAAGTCAATTGTACCTGTATAATTTCAAGATAGTTTGGTGAGTTAGGATCTACATCAAGGTAGTAATAATCAGTTCCAATAAACGCTCCACCATTGGCAATTCCAGAAAGGGTTCCCACGACTTCAGCTGGGGAGTCATCATTCATGTTTATTACATATAGAGTATTTCCAATTACAAAGAACAGGTCTCCTGTTAATGGATCATAGGCAGCTGCATCTACTGTACCATTGGCCGCAATAGATTCGGCAAGGATTATCTCTCCAATGTGTGTGTTAGCATCGATATGAATTATCGTCAACGTTCCACTATTATTATTATCAATAATACCATAAAGAACTACAATATCAAGTGCTTGCTGGTAAAAGTCGCTGGTATAAGTACCCCATCCTTTATCTGAGAATGTTTCATTCCCTGCAGCCCAACCTGTTTCACCCTGGCCGCCAGGTCCGGTAGCAGCACAATGAGCTGCACATACAAAGCCTGATTCTCCAGGAGGGAGATCAGCACAAGGGATTGAATAGGTATAGACTGAAACTGCAGGATCATGATCCTCCTTAAATGGGAATTTCCCAATCTTTGGGGCACCCGGCTTATTTACGGGCATACCATCATAATCTCCGGCATACAAATGAGATTCATACATTGTCCACCCACCTGTGAGTGTGTAAGTAGCTATGAAATGTGCATCAACCATTTCATATTTTACAGTACCTATATTGATAAACTGACCTGCCATCAGGTCAACAGTCATACTGGTTTTGTAATTTTGATATCCATTCCAGATATCAATCTCTTCGATCTCTTGTTTCGAGCATCCTGCAAGAACAACCAATGCAAGAATAAGTAGTAAAAATCTTTTCATAATAAATAATATTAGTTTTGTATATTTACTTTTACAATTCGTTGATTTTCTGTTTTTTACGCATTTAAAATATAAATGTTACCCTATCCGTGAGAGCTAATTTACAAAGCCGGGAAGGCAGCGCCAATAAATATCCCCGTAATTGATCTAAGCGAGATGCTTAACAGATACCGTAAAAACACGTAGAGATAATATGCCACGCCAATACATATAACTGACATACAGCACATTAAAATGAAGATGGGATTTATTTAGAATGAAACTAAATTACAGGATTCAGTACTGTCTGAAGATGCTACAACACTTGAGCACTCCAATATGAAGGTATTTCAATCCAGAAGAGGGCTCGAGGTATGAATTGATCTATTTGCCCTTTTTGATATCTCCCAGGAGTACGGCAAATCCTACGCCAAAACTATAATTTTTCCAGCTTGCACCAGACTCGGCAAGTTTCTGAATATCATCAGACATTATATTACTGAAACTCGGCATGTAGTAAATGCTAAATTCAAAGCGGTCGTACTGTACTCCAGCCTCTATGTTCAGACCAATGTCGAATTTATTAAAGAATTCTACTTTATCGTCGCCTTCACCAAAATCTGTGGATTCATTATCCCATTCTCCGTTGATTTGATAAGCATATGTTGAATAAGTCAGATACCTGAAAACCGGCCCTGCCATTCCAAAAATGCTGAGCTCATCGCTGACCGCATGCTTATACCCAAAATTGACCGGCAAATCCAGGTATAATAAAATATACTTATTCTTTGACTCAATATCATATGTGCTCCCTTCATCATTTGTAAAAGATACTGTATCCTTATACCTGTACCCACTTAATGAAGCGTATAATCCGGTTTGCAGAAAAAGTCCCTTATAAACTGGCATTTCAAAAATGAATCCAAGTTTGGGGGCAACCTGGGCTTTTCTATCGAGGCCATCATCAGAAGGTGTAAGCTTGGCATTGGTCCAGCTCGAAGCAACTTTAAAACCGACATTCTGGCCGGATGCATCCATAATAATTATTGAAAATAGTGCAATGATGAAAATTCTGGTTAAGGTTCTCATGAGATCTTTTCAATTAAAGGGTTAATATCGTTTGGTTGGTAAAAGTAATGAGGAAATTTAAACTATCAAAAGCCATATTTATCTATCAGGTATAGAATAGCCGCCATGCAGCCTGACCCAAGTTGTAATTCCCTGATATGGATCTTATCGAAGGTATCGTAAGCAGAATGATGCAGGTCCATATAGCGCTGTGAATCGGTTCTATAGCCCATCAGGGGTACCCCATATTTCTTCAGGGGACCGAGCGTACCAGCACCCCGGAAGCACCCAGCTCGGCAGCTACTGCCGGATCACCATCTTATCATCATCCTGGTTGAAGGCGGGAACAGAGGCAAGGCAACAAATGAGAAATAAGAATAAAGATCTCATGGGTAGAAGTTTGGTAATAAAAGTACGTAAAAATACATGAAAAACGGAAAATGGACAATGCCGAATGGAAAATGAAAAGGTCGAGCATTATATTTCATATACTTGCATTTCACCTATTCAACAGATAAAACCCAGAACAGATGTTCAGTCCACAAACTTATGCCGACAGAAGGAATCAACTCAAATCCAAATTCAATTCCGGAATATTATTATTCCCCGGCAATGATGAATCTTCCATGAATTATCATGACAACACCTATCATTTCCGTCAGGACAGTACCTTCCTCTATTATTTCGGGCTGGATCACCAGGCAGGGCTTGTTGGCTTGATGGATATTGATGAAAACAAGGATTGGATCTACGGGAATGATTATACCATTGATGATGTTGTGTGGATGGGTTCCATGCCCACAATAAGGGAAAGAAGTGAAGCCTCAGAGATCAAGTACACAGGGAATCTTGATGAGCTGGCCCGCTTTCTGGCAGATGCCATAAAAAAAGGCAGGAAAATACATTTCCTCCCTGCGTACCGTCCGGAACATCACATCAAACTCTACAACTGGTTGGATATCCCGGTCAATGACACCAATACTTTTGCATCGGTAGAGTTGATCACTGCCGTTGGCGATCAAAGGAACATTAAATCCGCCGAGGAGATTGAACAACTTGAAATGGCTGTCTCTGTCACCTCCGACATGCATACTGCAGCCATGCAATATGCCAGGCCGGGAATGAAAGAATCAGAAGTCGCTGCAAAAGTTTATGAAGTAGCCCTGGCAGCCGGGGGCGATATTTCCTTTCCAATCATTGCCACCATCAACGGGCAAACCCTGCATAATCATTATCACGGGAACATCATTAAAGAAGGTGACCTATTCCTGCTGGATGCCGGTGCTGAAAACGAGCTCAGATATGCCGGGGATATGTCGAGCACCTTCCCGGTATCACCAACATTCACCCAGGCACAAAAAGAAATCTACCAGGTGGCATTGGATGCACATAATGCTGCCATTGAAGCATGCCGGCCGGGCATCAATTTCAAAGACGTACATTTTACCGCCGCCAGGCATATTTTTGATGGTCTGAAAGCGCTGGGATTTACAAAAGGAGACACGGAGGAAGCCATACATGCCGGTGCACATGCCCTTTTCTTCCCATGCGGAACCGGTCACTTGATGGGACTCGACGTGCATGATATGGAAAACCTGGGTGAGCAATATGTTGGATATGCCGGTGAGCCTAAAAGCACCTTGTTTGGCATAAAATCATTGCGGCTGGGAAGAGAACTGAAGCCCGGTTTTGTAATTACCATTGAACCCGGTATCTATTTTATTCCTGAGCTCATCGGCCTCTGGAAATCACAGGATAAATTTACCGAATTTATCAACTACAATAAAGTTGAAGAGTACAGACACTTTGGCGGATTAAGAAATGAGGAGGACCTTGTGATTACGGAAAGCGGTCACAAGATTTTGGGCAAGCCCCTTGCTAAATCCATTGCAGATGTGGAATATGAAAGGTCAAAGGCTTTTTAATTGATATTGAAAGTTTCCCTTCCTGCTATTTCTTATAGTATAACACCTAACCGGTAAAATTATTATAAACATCCTCTATAATTCACAAAAACTACCTGATTAACAAATATTTAACACAATGGAATAAACGATTTTCTGTCAGGATCGGCAAAGCATTCCTTATTCCATATTACTACTGTCCGCTTAAAATACTTTTCCCTTGATGGACTAGTACCAAACGCTTGCGCTGA
>JAOZTN010000134.1:0-3930 GCA_029942245.1 Bacteroidales bacterium
TACCAGGGAATGGATCAATTAATGATTGAATTTGAGCGCTTTATCAAATCAAAGAAGTTCAAAACACTGGTAGTGTACCGAAAGAAAAATGTTGATAAGCTATTCAAGTCCTTCATTCGCAAATTTAAACTCACCAAAGCTGCCGGAGGGGCGGTGATCAGCAAGAAAGATGAGGTGCTGATGATCTTCCGGCACGGGCGATGGGACCTGCCAAAGGGCAAGAAAAACAGCGGTGAGAAAAATAAGGAAACAGCAGTACGCGAGGTCATGGAAGAGACCGGGATCACTACACCGGATATTATTAATAAGCTGGCAGTGACTTACCATTTCTATCGCCGTAATAAAAGGCTTATCATCAAGAAAACACACTGGTTCCTGATGAAAGCCAAACGCAAACAGGAGATGGTGCCGGCCATAAAAGAAGGGATAGAGAAGGTAAAATGGGTGCCATTCGCAAAAGCTAAGAGAAAAAGCAATAAACCATTCCGGTCTGTTACGGAAGTGCTTGATAAGGCGATCAGCCAGCACCAATTGCGATCGCTAAATTGAAAAAATAGTACCTTTGGAAAAGGGGATGATCATGAATGATGAAATCCCTGCCTGCGGCAGGCAGGCTATTGATTAGTGATTAATGCAGATTGGTAGTTGAGAATTATGATATTAGAGTTTCACATAACACCTAAAACCTTACATCTAAAATTAATCCAAAACTCAACACCCAACATCCAAAACTGAGGAAGTCATGAGCAAAATAGCAGTATTTCCGGGATCATTCGATCCAATTACAATCGGTCATGAATCAATCATCAACAGGGCCTGCAAGGTATTCGACAAAGTTATTGTCGCCATAGGTGAAAATGCTGAAAAGCAGAGCTATTTTGAGATCGGACAACGCCTGGAATGGATAGAACAGGTTTTTGCAGATGAACCCAGGGTAAGCGTGACCAGATATACTGGACTGACGGTTGACTTTTGCAAAAAGATGGATGCAAAATTCATTTTAAGGGGACTCCGTACATCCGCTGACTTTGAATTTGAACGCAGTATTGGTCAGGTAAATAAGAAGTTATACCCGGATATTGAAACGGTCTTTCTGCTTACTGCCCCGGAACACAGCTCCATCAACTCATCCATAGTCCGCGACATTCTCCGAAATGGCGGGGATGCCGGCCAGTTTGTACCTGAAGCTGTGAAGTTTTAGTGATATAAAGAGCCGGAATTGCTATTATGGTTCCACACACCACACACCCCAAGCTTCACACCTGATAATAAATGAATAGCAGAACCGTTATTTTGCTGACTCTCTAACATGAAATAGAATGAGAAAGCATACCATATTATTTTTGTTGTTGATTCTTCCGGTTTTTACGATTGCTCAGAAAACGATCGTCAGCGGCACTGTTACCAATGGCAAAGGCCAGGTGGTAAGGATGCTGGCCTTTGATGATTTCATCTCCAAAAAGATCATCAAGTTGGGTGAAAGCACTATTGGGAAAGACGGAAATTTCAGCATGGAATTTGAATTGAAGGAGACTGTGGGTGCTTTTCTCGACATCAATTATCAGCGTGCCGAGATCTTCCTGGAACCGGATGCATCTTATTCAATAAATATCAGCTACGATCCGGCCAATCAGCTGGAATCCTATTTCGACAGGCAGGGATTGGTATACGATTTTGCACAGGCAGATGAGCATGAACTCAACCATATTATCTGGCAATTTAATGCCATGTATAATAAGTTTGTGATGGAGAATTTCGAGCATATCGTGAAATTGCATGATAAGGCACGTGTAGCAGACTTCAGAGCAGAAGTAGATCAGACATTTGCGGATGTTGACCATCCATATTTCAAGGATTACATGACCTACAAGATGGCAGATGTATATCAATTTGCCAGGCTTAAGGGAAAGCAGGCGCTGGCCGATGATTATTTCACAGACAAACCGGTCTTGTACAATAATGTTGAGTATGCATTTTTCTTTGATGAATTTTTCGAAAAGTTCCTGACAAGTTCCCCCCATATTATCACTATTTCGGACCTGATCATTGCAGTAAATGACAGCAGCAGCAATCAGATGATCCTCAGGGCCCTGAACGAGGTTTCCTACCTTAAAAATGAAGGCTTCAGGGAGCTGGTGCTCATCCATGGACTGAGGAGCATGTATTACAATGGGACATACAAAAAACCACAGCTGCTGAGCATGATAGATGATATTAAGATCGGCTCCCACAATCCCATGCACAAGCGTATTGCAGCCAACCTTCTTAAATCATTAAACTACCTGGCTCCCGGCAGCCCTGCCCCGGACCTGGTACTGACAAACCTTGGAGGACACCAATTTCATCTCCGGGATATAAAAGGAAAACCCATTCTCCTCACATTTTTCAGGAGTGGGCAGAAAGGGACAAAAAACTCATTTGAGAACCTGGCTGAATTGTACAACCACTTCAGATCAGGCCTGGAGATCATAAGTGTTTCCATGGATGATGATCCTGAAGCATTTATCCCCCTCGCAAATTCAGGCAACTATCACTGGACCTTCGCTCATTTTGGCAATAATCCTTCGGTACTCGACAGCTATGACATCAGAAATCTTCCTATGTATGTTTTAATCGATGTGGAAGGGAATATTTCAGTGTATCCGGCACCCCCACCCGGCGATGAACTGGAGCGGGCGGTGATGAAGGTGATTCACTGAAGTACTTAAAGTACTTAGAGTATTTAGAGTACTTAAAGTATTTAGAGTACTTAAAGTATTTAGAGTATTTAGAGTACTTAAAGTTAATATTCGATACTCGATACTTGATATTCGATATTTGATATTACCCACTCAAAATCCAACACCCAACCTCCAACACCTTATTGTATTTTTAGTATTTTTGCAATAAGCAGTTGATAAAGTATTTTTAAATAACATCCACAAATGAAACAATTTATTCCCATTTTAAGCGTGATTGTTCTTGGATTCATGATCATGCTCACATCCTGCAAAAAGGATGAGAATGCAGATAAGTCAGATGATATGTTCAAGGGCCTTTCCCCTGACCTGGAATTTCTTGAAGATGGCGATTATGAGAAGATCGTAACAAAGCCACTGCTTAAACTTGAAGGTTGCAAGTATATCGTTGAAGGAACCATTGAATTTCATAAAGGAGATAAACTACTGGCCATAATCGATTATGGTAATGGCACTTGTGATAATCTCGCCACCAAAACCATTGACGGGATCACCAGTGAATTCAATCTGGACAAGACGGACAACAAGCCTGAATATAAGAAGGTGATCATCGAGCCACTGATCAAGATAGAAGGCTGTGACTACATTGTTGACGGAGTGATCGATTTTTACTACCAGGACAAATGGATCGCCACGCTCGATTATGGTGATGGAATATGTGATGAATGGGCTACCAAGAAGTGGGAAGGTGGAAGCGAAGTGTTCAGCCTGGCTAAAAATTAAAACAAATAAAATGCCGAAACTTTCTGAAGCAACATTATCCAATCTCCA
This sequence comes from Bacteroidales bacterium, assembly GCA_029942245.1. GTDB lineage: Bacteria > Bacteroidota > Bacteroidia > Bacteroidales > B18-G4 > B18-G4. Next base: position 3,510 of record JAOZTN010000134.1, read on the forward strand.
GGCCTACGTCACTGAACTAGAAATTGAAAGGGGATTTATCGATCAAACTATTTTAGAAAAATGCCTCCTTATGGGTGAAGAAATGGGTGAGCTCTTCAAAGCCATCCGTAAAACTGAAAACATCAGCACCGATCAGAACTCAGAAACTTTTCATATTGGAGAAGAATTGGCAGATATCCTGATATACATCTGCGCCATTGCCAACCGCAGTGGCATTGATATGGAAGAAGCATTTCGGCAGAAAGAAGAGATCAATAAGCAGAGAGTGTGGAAGTAGTCAAGCGGGATGATATTCGAAATCCGAAATCCGAAATCCGATATTCGAAGCATTAAAAATTTCCCAGAACCACAAACCACATACCACGCACCACAAACCACACACCACATACCACACACCCCACACCGCGAACCACGAACCCCG
>JAOZTN010000134.1:4030-5816 GCA_029942245.1 Bacteroidales bacterium
ACCACAAACCACACACCACATACCACACACCCCACACCGCGAACCACGAACCCCGCACCGCGCATACCGCACCACGAACCGTAAAATTCACTAATTTTGCCAATATCCTGCCGAAATGGCAGAAAATCATTGATCTTTCTATAGGGAACGATAATTGATAAGCATACATTTAGTTGACAAATCAGTCCGCAACAGGCGGATTTAAAATATATTCAATGGGCATAGTAGGTAAGATGCTGGGCAGCAAATCGAATCGCGACATTAAAGCGATTGGTCCGGTAGTGACTCAGATCATAGATATCGAACCACAGATCACTGCACTGAGCGATGACGAACTAAGAGGGAAAACACAAGAATTCAGGCAGAGGATCGCTGATCATATCCAGGCTGATAAGCAGGAGGTGATCGACCAGAAAGCTACCATCGAGCAAGAAGAAGACATCATGGAGCGGGAGAAAATGTGGGAGAATGTTGACAGGCTCGAAAAGAGTATTTATGAAAAGACTCAGAACATCCTCGATGATATCCTTCCCGAGGCCTTTGCTGTGATCAAAGAAACAGCCCGACGTTTCAAAGAAATCGGCCAGCTCGAAGTAACTGCTACTGAATTCGATAAAAATCTTGCCCCTAGCAGGGATGGAATGGAGATCATCGGTGAAAAGGTGATCTTCAAAAACGAATGGACCGCAGGTGGTAGTTTCATCAAATGGGATATGGTGCACTACGATGTGCAGCTGATCGGGGGCATCGTCCTCCACCAGGGGAAGATCGCCGAGATGGGTACCGGTGAAGGGAAAACCCTTGTGGCTACCCTGCCGGTATACCTGAATGCACTTCCGGGGAAAGGTGTACACATAGTAACCGTGAATGACTACCTGGCCAAACGTGACTCCGAATGGATGGGTGTTCTTTACGAATTCCATGGTTTGACAGTAGATTGCATCGACAGGCATGAGCCTAACTCTGAGCCGCGCCGCAAGGCCTACCTGGCCGACATTACCTTCGGCACCAATAATGAATTTGGCTTCGATTACCTGCGTGATAACATGACGGGGAACCCGAAAGAGCTGGTGCAGCGTAAGCATAACTATACCATCGTGGATGAGGTCGACTCCGTCCTTGTCGATGACGCACGTACACCTCTGATCATTTCCGGTCCAACACCGCAGGGCGACAAACATGAATACCATGAGCTCAAGCCACTGGTACAAAAACTATACAGTGCACAAAGAAATTATGTGACCAAGATCCTGGCGGAAGCCAAGAAACTGCTTAAGGATGGAAATACTGACGACGAGCATAAAGAAGGTTCCAAACTCCTATTACGCGCCCACCGAGGGCTTCCGAAGAATACCGCTCTGATCAAATTCCTCTCCGAGCCGGGTGTCAGGGCCATGATGCAAAAGACTGAAAACTTTTTCCTTGCAGAACAAGGAAAGAAAATGCACATCATCGACGATGAACTCTTCTTCGTTATCGAGGAGAAAAGTAATTCCATCGACCTGCGTGAAAAAGGGATGGAACTCTTCACACAAGAAACCGGTGATTCAAATTTTTATCTGCTACCCGATATTGGCGGCGAGATCGCCGAGATGGAAAAGTCCAACCTCTCTGAGACCAAGACGCTTGAGAAGAAAAGCGAAATGATTCGTGAGTACTCCATGAAGTCGGAAAGGGTACACTCAGTAAACCAGTTGTTGAAAGCCTATGCCATGTTCGAAAAGGATGTGGAATATGTGATCATGGAGAACAAGATCAAGATCGTTGATGAGCAAACCGGACGTAT
>JAOZTN010000135.1:0-5704 GCA_029942245.1 Bacteroidales bacterium
GAGAGTGCCGTTGTCAAAGCGATTCCGGAGATCAAGTCGGTAGAATCAGTTTAGGGGGTGAGGTGCATTTTATTTATGAGAGGTATTTAGCTACAATAGGCATTCTGCGTCCCATCCCGAAAGCTTTCGATGAAACACGTAGCATGGGCGGTGTCTGATACCGCTTGTATTCACTGGTATTGACCAGCTTGAGGATGCGGTCGACAGTTGCTTTCTCAAAGCCCATTTTAACCAGTTCCTTAGGCCCTTTCCGTTTTTCTATATACTGGTAAAGGATCTCGTCGAGAATATCATATTCCGGCAGAGAGTCAGAATCTTTTTGATCCGGCCTCAGCTCCGCTGAAGGAGGCTTGGTGATTGTATTCTCAGGAATAATTTCTTCATCCTTATTGATGTAGCGTGCAAGTCTGAAAACTTCCGTCTTATAAACATCCCCCAATACCGACAGGCCACCGTTCATATCTCCGTATAGTGTACTGTAGCCAACTGCAGCTTCACTCTTATTGGAGGTATTGAGAAGAATGTGCCCGAACTTGTTCGACATGGCCATGAGGAGAAGGCCGCGGATGCGTGCCTGTATATTTTCCTCGGCAATATCGAATGGCAGGTCGCCGAATACCGGTTGCAAACTTGCATCCAGGGTATCGAAAGCATCTTCAATGCTGATCAGGTCGTAGGGTGAGCCCAGGTTCTCTGCCAGGGCCACAGCATCATTAACGGAGTGTTCAGAAGAAAATGCAGAAGGAAGCAGCATTGCTCTGACATGTTCCCTGCCAAGGGCTCGTGCAGCCAGCACCATCGTCACAGCAGAATCTATCCCCCCTGACAGGCCGAGTATGGCTTTATCGAAACCCAGTTTCCCAAAATAATTCTTTATGCCCATGACGATGGCATCATGGATGAGCTTTGTTTTATCCTCTATGATGCCCAGCGGGTTTTGCTCAGGCATCTTTTTGGCTGTTGCCACATCGTCAAGATCAAATATTTTCAGGTCTTCAGCAAAATATTCGAGTTCATCATAAATAAAACCTTCCGGTGATGCTGCCAGGGAACCACCGTCGAAAAGAAGCTCCGTCTGGGCACCGACATGGTTCACATAGAAGAGAGGCAGCTTATATTTCCTGACGTTTGTAAGAATAACTTCTTTCCGTGTCCGCGCCTGCTCGTAATGAAATGGTGAGGCCGCAATATTTATCATCACATCAGGAGACTGTTTGATCAGCTCATCCATCGGCTTGATGGTATATAAGGGATCTTCGCCAACATCCCAGATGTCTTCACATATGGTCAGGGCAATGCGTTTCCCCCCGTATGCTATCACCTCAAATTCCCTGTAGGGCTCGAAGTACCTGTATTCGTCGAAAATATCATAATTGGGAAGCAGGGATTTATGGGCCATTGCCTGCACCTTACCATCGGCCAGAAATATGGCTGAATTATGCAGATCTTTTCCCTTTATATCTGCCCGCCTCGTAGGGCAGCCTACAATGGCTGCGATACCTTTACAATGTGTAGCGATCTCATCAACAGCATTCAGGCACCTTTCAATGAAGTCATCAAATTCGAGGAAATCCCTGGGCGGGTATCCACTTACCGCCAGTTCAGCAAATACAACAAGTTCAGCCCCCGCATGGCGGGCTTCATCAATGGCGTGAATGATCTTTGAAGTGTTGTGTTCAAAGTTGCCGATGTGGTAATTGATCTGTGCAAGCGCTATTTTCACGCATTAAAGTTAAAAAACAATCCCGACTTCGAAGGCAACATAATTTGCTTTGGCACTATTATTTATACCTGGATCGGAAGTATTCTTCCCTTTCAGGATATCCATAAAGCCATTATTGAAGGTGAAACCGGCCATCAGATTGGTACTTCCGCCAAGGTTAAACTCCACCCCTGCGCCCAGAATCAGCGATTCACGCATAAAGGTGATATCATCATAAATATCTATATTATCATCGCTAATGGAACCACCGGCCTCAGGGATGAACTCATCATCAGCCTTCGCACCGATCAGGAAATTAGTTCCCAAACCGATCTGCCCGTATATCCTGAATTTCCCAAGCTCCCTGGTGCGCATCTTAAACGTAAGGGGGATCTGTATATATTTCAGTTTATAATTCCTGTTCAGGCTCCCATTCACAGTTTCATCACTATTCTCGATACTGGCAGGCATCGTCAAGCCTCCGCCAATGAATACCACATCGAAGCCGGTGGCAATTCCATAGTTTTCCATCAGGAAAAAATCAGCAATGAAGCCCCAGGTGAAACCAACTTTCGTCCCATCCGACTCATATCCTTTGGCATCCGGCTTCATCCAGCCCAGGGTCGGGCCTCCTTTAAAACCAAATACAAATGGCTTTTGCTGACTATAGGTCGTCATTCCTCCCAGAAAAGTAATCAATAAGGTTAGCAGGATTGCTTTTTTCATACGCCTCAGATTAAAATATTGATATGCATAAAGATAAATCCATTCTAAAAGGTAAAGATTTTTGTCCGTGACAAGTTGTTAAAACCATAATGTTAATAATTATCGGCGGGACTACAGAAGCACCGAAAATGATGTTTCTATATTTGTGTTATTACATTTATCAAATCGAAAATTAATCACAAAAAAGAAATATTATGAAAAGAGCCATCCTGTTATCCGTCATGATATTCATGGCAAGCTTTGTTTTCGGCCAGTTTACCATTGGTCCGAAAGTTGGACTCACCATGAGTAAGTTGAGCACGAATTTTGAAGATGTTCAGGAAGAGGTGAAGACCGGCTTTCAGTTCGGTGCTTTTGCACGTTTTGGAAAGAAGTTATATGTCCAGCCGGAACTGATCTTCGTAACCAAAGGCGGAATTATCAAGGAAGAAGGCTTTACCACCAAAACCAAGGTAAACCTCAGCACCGTTCAGGTGCCTGTGATCATAGGCTTTAAGATCCTGAATCTGAAGGTAGTTAACCTTAGGATCCATGGTGGTCCGGCCATATCCTTTGTTACAAATAAGGAAGTCGTCATCTCCACCGACACAGGAGAAGAAGCGTTTGATGGGGCACATATTAAAGATGCTATCTGGAACTTCCAGCTCGGACTGGGTGTAGATGTGCTGATGTTCACCCTCGATGTACGCTACGAATGGGGTCTGAACAACATCTGGGATCCGCTCGACGGGAGTTCATATGATATGAAAAACAATCTCTGGAATATCAGCCTTGGGTGGATGATCCTTTGATAGTTTTGAGTTTTGGGTGTTGAGTGTTGAGTTATTTTCGATATTTGATATTCGATACTCGATATTCGATATTTGAAATTTAATATTTGAAATACGAAATACTTGTTAATCGCGTTTGCTCGGTATGAAAATTAAGTGGTTTTTTATTATCACCATGATGCTGGCATTGGGTGCCTGTGAAAATGGATCCAAACGGCTCAACATTGATATTTCGGGTATTCCCGATCCCGGAATGGAAGTACAGCGATACGGACGGGATCTTTTTAGCATGGATCCTGATAATATTGGTGTTGAACTGCCCGGGCTGGCACTTGTTTATCCTTTTTTCCTGGGCGAACCCCCTTTGGACACCCTCAGCTACATCCGCATCCATGAATTTGTAAGCGATCCCCTTCTGATAGAAGTAGCCATGGCCTGTGATACCATTTTTCCTGATATGAATGGTTTCGAAAAGGACTTGAATAAGGCCTGGCGGCATGTTCAATATTATTATCCTGAGGCCGAAGCGCCCAGGGTATACACCTATATCTCCGGCCTTGATTTCGAATACCCGATACAGCTCCACGAAGGCATTTTGCTCATTGCCATCGACATGTACCTGGGCAAGGATTATACTCCCTATGGAGAGGCCAGGATCCCCCGGTACCGCAGCAGGAGGGCTACGCCCGAGCATCTCATCAGGGATGTGATGCTGGAAGCAGGCAATGTGATCCCAAGCCGGTATAAAGAAGAAAGCATTCTCCTCGACCAGATCATTGAAAAGGGAAAGTTGTTGTATTTCCTCGATGCCATGCTGCCGAATGTACATGATACGATCAAGATCGGGTACAGCACAGATCAGCTCCGCTGGTGTGAAGAAAATGAAGGCAACCTCTGGGCTTTCCTGATTGAGAACGAACTGCTGTTTTCTTCCGATTATGAAAAGACCCATAAGCTAATCATCGACGGGCCCTTCACCTCCTATTTCCCCGACGGATCACCCGGCCGCACCGGATGGTGGGTAGGCTGGCAAATAGTACGCAGCTTTATGGAAAATAATGCCGATGTGAGCATTCCTCAATTGATGGAAGAGTTGACAGCAAGGGAAATCCTCAACAACTCATCGTATAATCCGTAAAATAAAAAGGATCGAATGTGTCAAATAATACCCCTCTGTCCCACCAAAGTCAATGATTCATTCCCTAAAACAAGATCATCTTTCGCGTTTCACTGAAGTTTTTGTTTCTTCCAATCACTGTCATTCTATAGTAATAAACACCTGCTTCAAGCGACGCTCTATTCATCTCAAGATGGTACTTACCCGCAGACATATGGCTATCGTGCAAGACCATGACGGTGCGGCCGGATACATCATGAATACTAATGGTCACAAGTGCATCTTCAGTAATACCATAGTTAATGCATGTTTTATCGCTGTATGGGTTCGGGAAGTTTTGACCAAGGAAAGTCCCGGCAGGGAAACTGACTTCTCCTTCACCCAGACTGCTAACTTTCAGGTCGCCCACAGAAGTAGCAAGTGAATTGAATTCCATATCTCCACTTAAATGTGTGAATTCAATATTTGTGTATACCACATCTTCGCTCTTATCCCATAATTTGAATGTGATCCCGTTTCCAATGGTAAAACCATCTGTTATTACAGTGACAGGGTCATCTGTTCGTGCAATGATGATTTGGAAATCTTTCTCCTGAAGAGAGATCACCACTGAACCAACCTGCAGATCGCCATCATAAACAGCGATCTCATCCCCATCTTCTATTTCAAATCCCTCGGTATGGATATCACGAACCACAATATTCATGGGGTAGAATGGATTGGAAGTAACAGAAGTAAAATATTGTGTGCTTAGCACTTCCGACTGATATACAGTCTCAACTCCTTTGCCTGGGTCGTTTATGCTAAGCGTAGCGTTGGTATTCACATTAATATGATAACCTTCACCTGCGACGAATGTATTGATCGTATTTATCCAGCCAATGCCCGTAATGTATTGAATTATTCCGCCCGATTCATTCATAACCTTAACCAGATAGTTGTTAGTGATGAGAGGCTGCAATAATGTCATGGCATCCTGGGAAACATCGCAGGGATAACCCATAATATTCCATCCGGCAGATAATGATATGTCAAATGGATATGTAACTGCTAATCCATTTGTGCTCATACTACCACCTGAAGACAGGTTAACACAATAACCTCCTGCATTGCTCATGTCGCCAATGGTGTTCATCCAGCCAGGACCAGTTATGTACTGTACAAAGCCTCCTACTTCATCAGAGATCTTGACAAGTTTGCCATCATCGATCAAAGGCTGGAATACATCAATCATATCAGGTGAAGAGGGTGTAATATAGAATGAAGCTATATTCCAACCACTGCCCAGGTTCGTAAGCTGATCCTGGGGTGTAGGTCCCGTTGTAATGTAGGTATTGTTGGTGGAGGTATCAGAAGTAAAACCTGATTCTTCGACATATAAGGAGACTG
>JAOZTN010000136.1:0-5674 GCA_029942245.1 Bacteroidales bacterium
TCATGCCGCAGAAATACCTTGCAGTGTCGACGCCGGCAATAAATTGCGACATGCCATTCTGATCATATTTGATCACGTATAATCCTGTGTTTCCGGTGGCACCAACATAAACATTGTCGTTCGCATCAAGACCCAAAAACACTCCTCCCAGAATGTCGTTCACATTTTCACTACGTATCCATAATATATCCTGAGAATAAGCAATTCCTGTCATGAACATGGCAAGAAATAAAGCAGAAAAGATCTTTTTCATAGCGCAATTGGTTTATATTCAGCTATAAATATACAAATATTCTCTCTTCTTAACAAGCAGAGCTATACGGAAAGTGCCAGCTGGCAAACAAGTGCAGGAACTCAGATACCGGAAAGACGAAATTGATTTCTAAAATAACTTATGACTTCTGACTTCAAAGTTCAGACTTCAGAATGTATCCGCTTCCATGAACAGTAGCAATCTCCACACTGGGATCATCTTTCAGGTATTTTCTGAGCTTGCTCATGAACACATCCATGCTCCTGGTGGTGAAGTAACTTTCTTCGCCCCATATGCTGATCAGGGCCTCTTCCCGGGGAAGAACCTTATTCATATGTGTGCACAGCATCCTGAGGAGTTCTGATTCTTTGGGAGATAGCTTTTGCTCCTGATCATCATGCCTTATGATCCTCAGGGCAGCATTGAAGCTATACATGCCTATCGTGAACTCATCCCGTTCCGGTGAGGCCTTTAACAAGGTGTTTCTCTTAAGAATGGCTCTTATCTTCATAAGCAACACCTCCGAATCGAAAGGCTTGGTGATATAATCATCCGCACCTATACGGAAGCCTTCCATAATGTCTTTCTTCAGGGTTTTGGCTGTGAGGAAGATGATGGGAATATGCTCATTCTTTTTCCGGATCCCGGCAGCAATGGTAAAGCCATCTACATGTGGAAGCATCACATCGAGAATACATAAGTCGAAATTCTGAGCATTAAAAACATCCATAGCCAGGGCACCATCGTCGACCCACTCCACCTCATAATCATATATGCTGAGGTACGACTTCATGACAGCACCGAAGTTCTTGTCATCCTCTACCATGAATATTTTCAGTTTTCTGTTCATCTCTTCGGGATCAGTATCTTAAAGGTACTTCCTTTTCCGGGCTCACTCTTCACGCTGATGCTGCCCTTAACGGCATCCACAATGGCTTTTACGTAACTCAACCCAAGCCCAAACCCTTTAATGTTATGTATGTTTCCGCTTGTTTTACGGTAAAACTTTTCGAAGATCTTTTGTTGTACCTCCTTGCTCATGCCCATTCCATGATCCTGCACACTAACGGAGATGCCCTTAGCTGTATCCTTTGTCACTATCAGAATGTCCGGATCATTTTCTGAATATTTAATGGCATTATCAAGGAGGTTCAGTATAGCATTGGTGAAATGGTCAGGGTCTATTTCAAAAACACTGTTTTCTGCCTCAGCTTTGATCTCTATACTACCATTTCTTTCTTTCAGTAGAAGGCCGGCCTTGGAAACAGCCCCAACGATCAGTTCATGAATGTCGGAGTCGATGCAATTAAACTCGAGCTCGTGTTTATCCAGCAATGACATGCGTAAAACACTTTCCACCTGGTTATTCATGCGGATGCTCTCTTCCTTGATTATATCGGTATAGTATCTGACCTCTTTTTCCTCTTTAATGATCTTAGGACTATTGATCGAATCTACAGCCAGGGAGATAGTAGCTATCGGGGTTTTAAACTCATGTGTCATATTATTGATGAAATCCGATTTGATATCGGATAGCTTTTTCTGCCTCAGTATCATGAATATGGTGATGGCAAAAGTGATAAGTATAATCACGGTAAGCAGGAGTGAGCCAGCCAGTGTCCATGCCATGGATTTAAGCAGGTGAATATTCCGTCCCGGAAATTGCAGAAGCAGAAAATTTGACTCCCCCAGCAGCTCATTTGGGAAAATCCTGACTGCATATTTTTTGTCGAGGTCATTCGTGTTAAATCCAGTGCTCGTGACCGGGAAGGCTTTTACACTATCCAATTTCATTACGGCAAATTCAAATGGGGCGAGTATGCCTTTATTGAAGAGCTCGTCTGACAATACCCGAAAAAGAACATCTGCATCAACCCTTTCCTCAATGGGAACAGGTGTGGTCTCGATCTCATAGGCCATCCTTACAAAGGCCTCATTCAAATTCTGCGCCCTTTTTATAATGATATACTGGTCTTCAGGCCCTTTGATCATTGTATCTCCACCCTCACCTATAAATACGATGTCGTGCGTAATGAATTTGCTGATGCTGTCGACATCCACCTCAGTTTTTAATCTTGAGACCGTATGCCGCAGACCGTCGATCCTTACCTCATGTTTATATTCGACCAGTTCAACCTCATCGTCTCCGGTCCATACGCTCACTACATAGTCAGCATCTTCAGCATGCTCGTATGCATAACCGAATGAAGCTGAATGGGAGGAGTCTATATTGATATAATAGTTATGCTCGCTTGTGTCCGAGTATACATTCGTCATTCCTGCCTTATCGAAGCTTGTGATCTTCTCATTCAGCAAAAGGATGTTCTCATGCGACTCAAGCTTATCAGCGGTTTCCCTCAGTGCCACATTCACGGTCTTGTTGAAATGCTCTTCACGTATACTGATTGCATTCCTGATCCAGAACAGCTGCAGCAGGATGATCCCTGCAAGAGAGGCTCCCATAAGTATGATCACGAAAATGAATAAACGCCTGTTCATGGGTTCAAAATTATTAAATAATGTATTGAAATTACTCACTTTAACCTTTCCTTAACCTTTTTTAACTTCATTTTAACTGCTCGTTACCAGCACATTATTAGTTTTGCTGAGTAATTGTTAAACAAAAAATCACACCATGAAAAAAAACAGACACATGTATCTCAAGGCGATTGTCCTGCTTATTGCAGCTAGTTTCACTTTCAGCCTGGCGAATGCCCAGGAGGTAAAAGAAGAGAAGACTGTAATGATCAAAATGGTCACAGAAGAGGATGGCAATATCAGCCTCGATACTACTATAATCCTTGATGAAGACTTTGACGGGGACTGGACAAGCGTGACCGATGATGAAGAATTGCTCAAGAAGCTGGAAGAATTGGATATAGACCTGGATCTGGATGGTACGCAAAAGGTTTATATGATCAAAGCTCCGGAAACAAGCAAAAAAGCTTATTTCTACTCCGTTGAAATCGATGACGAGGGTGAAGTTGTGGTGGAAGTTGAAGGAGGTTCATCCGGATCGCAAAATGTCTGGGTGAGTGAAGTTGACGGTGACAGCACGATTACTATTGTATTAAAATCAGAGGATTGCAAGCACAAAAACCATGACGGAGAGCACAAAATGGTCGTTTCAAAAACAATGAATGTTGAGGTTGAGACTGAAGATGGCGATACCGTAATCACTTATACCATTAAGACCGGGGGAGAAGAAGGGGAAGAAGATGTTATGATATGGCATAGCGATGATAATGAAGAGATCAGCTATGAGATCTTAATGGAGCAGATAGAAGGAGACAGTAGCAAAATTATTATTATGACCACCGGTAAGGCTGGAGAAGAAATAAAAGTAGTTAAGCATAAGGAAGTGATCATCATTACCGAGGAGGTAAAAGAGCACGATCATGACTGTGACCATGATCATGACAAGGACAAGAAAAAGAAAAAAAAGAAAGACGACGACTAATGGGATAAACCTCCCGCTCCACATATTTTTTTAAGCTTATGAAAAGCCATCTCAATGAGGTGGCTTCTTTTTTGTACCTTGTACCTTGTACCTAGTACTTAATACCATTCATCATGGACCGAAGATCATTTATTAAACGTGGAGCAGCTACCGGGGCTGCTGCATTCATCGGAACATCTCTCCTTGGACGGGAAGTCATGGCAGGAGCTATAAGTAAGGATGCAGACATTGCTGTTGTGAACGGGACCGATTCTTTCGAGAATACAAAAAAGGCGGTTGATGTACTCGGCGGCATGGGAAAATTTGTCCCAAAGGGATCGAAAGTAGGCTTGCTGGTGAATGCCGGCTTCGATCAAAAAGGCGCGTATGTCGACCCGGATATTACCCTCTCAGTGATGAAAATGTGTTTTGAAGCAGGGGCTGATGAAGTCCTGAGCGTTCAATACATTCATGATGTTTATTGGGAAAGGAGCCCTCGCTATGAAGAAATGAAAGATATGCTCGGGAAACTCTCCCAGGTGGAAAGCAATGATTTTCCTGCTGAATTCATTGAAGAAGACTGGAAAACACTTCCAGGCATCGAAGGTGCTGTTTCACTCAAGGATGTTGAAGTGGTCAAAGCCATGGATGAAGTTGATGTGTTGATCAATATTTTCATAGCCAAGCATCATGCCGGATCCATGTATACAGGCGCCATGAAGAATACGATGGGATTCTGCACCAGGAAAACCAATGTATTTTTTCACCTGGGCTCAGGTGAACGTAACGACCCCGATTTTCTGGCACAGTGCATCGCAGATATCAACCTTCACAGGCAGCCCGATCTGATTATTGGCGACGCCACAGAGTTTATAACCACAAATGGCCCTGCAGGCCCTGGCGAGATGAGTAAACTGGATAAAGTTTTTGCTGGTACAAATCTAGTAGCCATGGATGCTCTTGGTGTTTCTTATAATGATGTAGCGGCCGAGGATGTTCCTACATTGCTTAAGGCAGAAACTGCCGGACTTGGATCCTATGATCTTGATGGCTTGAATATTGTGGAAATTTCCTAATGTTGTTACATCAGTTAAATCGGTTGAATCGGTAATTGGAATAAATAAGATGATTAGAAAAATTGTCATTTCGAAGGTAGTGAGAAATCGAATAGCTATACCAGCATTAGTTTTATTTATTGCACTCCTATGCACTACTATTACCTCTGCTCAGGAATCCCTTTATGATATCCTGCCGGATACTTCTTGCCCTGCAATTGAAATATCAGGCGAACCCGAACTCTTTGTGGGTGACGATCTTTTTAACCTTATCAATGGTGGAGCCGAATTGTATCACGAATTTGGCTTTATAGAGGTCCTTGCTGCCGGAATAAGCATATCCGACACGACTACTCTTAAGGTGGAGATCTACGATATGGGGAGCCCTGATGCTGCCTGGGGCATCTATTCCCTTACATACACCTCCAACGCAAAGCCGTTTATGTCAGGAGTTGCCGGGAGAAGAGGGGAGGGTTTTGCCCAGTTTATCAAAGGCAAATACATGATCTACATCTATTTTGATGAACTGGAAAGTGCTGAATTACAATATGTGGCAGGATGCCTTCATAAAAAGATCGAAAATTCTTATCCCGCCCCCGGGCTGATGAAAGCTGTTCATACAGGGAGGGCTGATCCGGAAAGAGCTGTTTACTTTAAAGGAAACCTTGGCTTATCAAGCATCTATAGCTTCCATTACAAAGATGTTTTCGGCTACAAAGATGGCGCAGCAGCCATTTATCCCGATCTAAAAGTCTTTTTGCTCAGATATAATAATGAAGGGGAATGTATCGATAAGTACAAGGCTGCCAAGGAGTTCTTCACAAATAGCTCGAAGTATCATGACCAATTCATCCTGAGGGGCTCATTCCATATGAAAGACAGGAAAGAGCAGCAGATCGATTGCCATTTTGAGAACAGTTTTCTGAT
>JAOZTN010000137.1:0-5641 GCA_029942245.1 Bacteroidales bacterium
ATGAAGAAAACCTGGATGCCCTTGGTGGCGGAGGTGATGATCATGCGGATGCAGGAGGGTGTTAGATATATTCGATATTCGATATCCGATATTCGATATTTGATTTACGAAGGGGATAGAAGGTAGAAGAAGTAGAATGATAAAGGGCTTTGAGGTTTTGCCTTGATTACGTAACCTCTGTAGTTTATTTGTTTTGGAGAAGGCTCCCGAAAGGGGGCCTTCCTTTTGAGGTCAGAAGTCTGATATTTGAAGGTTGAAGTGGCTTACAGATCCACACGAATGGTCTCAAAATCGTGTGCCCTGATCACAAAAGTATTCCCTGATTTGCTAATCCTCAAGCCGGATAAATCTGAAGCTGAAAAAGAAACAGTGATTGGGCTTAAAAGGTTCCACTTGAAATTCACAGCCTGATCTTCATTACCGGGATTATACACACGCAACAGAAAGTAGCTGTTGTCGGTGCCCGGGATAAAAGTAGTGATCAATATATTCGGGTTATCGAAGCTGATCAGGCTTAAACCCAACTTTCTATCTTCAGATGACGGCAGCACGATCAATGGTTGAGTGCGTTCCAGTGCCCGTTTCATATTTTTCAGAGGATCGAAACCTCCATGGGGATATAGTGAGTACCGGAAGCTCGCTTCACCGGGCTGGGCAGCCAGGAAATTGGTTTCCCAGTAGTTGTTCATAACATAGGAGAAAATGCATTGTGATGCTTCCAGCTTGTCCTTATAGCCAACAGAGAGGGCGTCCATAGATATCTCCCCCAGTTCAACCAATGGGGCGTCAGGTGAAACTACGCAAACTCCAAGTGTATCTGAGGATACGTCGATCCAGCGGCTCATGGTATTGTAATTCAGATTTGATCCGGGTAATTGTTCTCCGCCCGCCTTATAATAGTCCCATGCCTGATTAATATGGACATCCCCTCCGGGAATATTAAAAGGAAAGGAAAAATGAATCCCTTCCGGCTCGTACACTTCGGATTTAAAAATTGTATTGGAGATATCGATACGGTTCATAGTATTATAAAACCGGACTTCCCTCAGGAGGCCTTCGGTTCCGGGGGCATCTGATTCTATGCGGATGCTGTTGACAAGCGGGCCTTTGTCGGGATACGTGATACTGACCTGGTCAACATAATGTTTGTTTGCAGGGTCACGCCCCTCTACATAGATGTAGCTATTTAAGCCAAACCCGAAGGAATTGTCGACAATATTTTCTGATAAATTCTGAAATGCTAAAGAGTCGATAGCACCGCTGTTTTCATCGATGCTGATCCCGGCTGCCGAAATTCCCTTCCAGGGCAGCGGGTTGGCAAAGTGAACTTCCTGCCTGAGGGTCACTCTTGTTGCCGACATCGGGGGGACTTCCCTGAGAAAGACTGCCAGGCTTCCATCCGCCATATACTGTGATTTTAGGTGCTTGCCTTGACCATCAGCAGCATAGGCCATACCAAGGTCCTCCGGCACGTCAATATATACAACATCGCTTATTGGCCAGGAATGAGTATTCCAAACATCGTATGATCTTAGTTCTTTATCGATATAGGCAGAGGCAGAAGCTTTTGCCCTTTGCATGATCTCCCTAGTAATGCTGTCGGCTTTTAACGCAAAAGATTGCTTGGTCTTCCATTGTTCAATGGTAAATGGGTCGTGTGGCGCACTGATGCTGTTCCACGAACCCCAGGTGTGTTCATCATACAAGAGTATGTATTTCCAGGCTTCTTGGATCTGGTCGAGTGGAAAATGCCTGCTGCCGGATAAGAGCAGGAGCGATTGAGCCTGCGTAAGACGTTCGGCTGCTTTGTTGACCAGGGCTGTTTCCCGGGCCGATGAAGAAGCGCCATCTTCCCAATATGGTGTGAGATCGCCGGCAAAAGAAGGAAGCTCGTCCCCATACCTTTCTTCAAAAACAGAAAAGGCTTCTGTAGTTGTTGCGATATGCATTTTTGGGGTGATGTAAGTCTCATTCCATTTTTTGACGATATCGGGCAGGGCTTTATGTGGCGGGCCATTATCCGAACCGATATTATAACGGATGATCGACATATCGTATGGAAATGTTTCCTGACTCATCTGATCAAGATATTCAAAGATGGGCTCTTCGGTGAGGAGGTTTTTAGGTACTCCCGCCCCCAGACCGGTATGAAACCAGGAGTATCCCCTGGCCGGGAACCAGGTCAGCACACTGTCGAGGCCGCTCCGGGATACCCAGTAAAAAGGTTTATCGCCCCAGGTATCTTTTATATCTCCGATGCGGTGAAAGGTATTGGTTCCGGGGGAGAAATAGCGGATGCCGCTTTTTGCCATCACGGGCACCAGGCTCCAGGTGTATCCCGGGATGTCGGTGATCATGGCTGAGCGCAACTCTACATTACATACGCTGGCCACCATGGCGCTTCTCTGGATAAGCTGGATCAGTTCTTCGGGGCTACAGATGCCTGTTAGCTCATTGGCCCAGAGGCCATCAAGGCCGATACCACCTTCTTGTACAACACGTATGAAGTTTTCTTTTTCCTCCGGGCTACATTTTTCAAGGTATGATTCCACGGCCCAGCACACCTCCACATTCCACTTGAAGCGGGCACCATGTGGATATCCGGCGGTTTTGTCATGCAGCATAACCGCCTGCCTGAAAAAGCTGTGATGCATCCGTTCCACCACGCTCTGATGGTGGGTGTAGCCGATGTCGGAATGACTGTGGTGCAATAAGTACAGGGTGATGGGGCGTACCGTGGAGAGAGAGATAGGGGGAATTATATTTTCATGGCCATCGATATTTACGCTGATATCATCGATGATATCTCCGGCTTTTCCCGAAACAGGGAAATAGGTGTAGTTCACACCCATACGGATAGGGATTTCCATACTTTCGCCCTGGGCTGAAATCTTCGCGGTGGTTTTCTCACCAAAATGGTGGATGTCGAATCTGAGCACGTATTTTTCTCCTTCAGGAGTATTCATTATTGCAGGCATCTGCTTGGCAAGCAGGCTTGAATTCATGGCATATCGATGGGTCATGTACCAGCAGGGGTCGCTTGATGATGTGGCCACTATCCTGATCTCCGGTTTTTGGCCTTCTGTCAACAATTTTGCCGGAACTGTAAGAAATGCATAACCCATCAGGTCGCCATATTTATCAAGCAGGCTTGCGTTAAATTCCAGTGATGCACCTTCCTTTCCTGTAACTGTCCATTTTTTGGTCAGCGTATCCTTCGGGTTTTTGAAAGTGAGAAGATATTGATTGTCGAGAAAGAGCTTATAAGGGTAAGAATTTTCGTTTACATCGATGCCAAATATCCATACAAAAGTAAATTCTTTGGTATCGGTATTTTTCGGTATTTCCTCCATCAGCCAGGCAATATATTTTGTTGAATTCTGGTTGCGCACCAGCAGAGAGGTAGTTACTTCGGGATGAGGGGCGTGATAGGTGAGCACCTCACCCGCAACATCCTGGGTATAGCCCATCAGCCAGTTTGCGTTTTGACTGAAAACTATCTGGCAGAGGAAGAAAAGAAGAATGAAAGAAAAGGATCTATTCATGCAGTAAAGATATTGGAAATTGTATTAACACCTCATCCCCCAACCCCTTCTCCTCAAGGAGAAGGGGGAATAAATTAATTATCCGATGTGACAATTTGATTGAATTGATGAAAGGCCCCCCACTGTGTTTAAGTGACGTACATTGTCTTCTCGAAAGAGTTCCGCGTAAATGCGGGAGAGGGGAAAAGGGGGTTGGGGGTTAAGGGGGTGAGGTGTATCCTCTTGATATCAGACTTCCCTAGTTTTTATCCCCCACCGAATAGATCTCTTTCAGGATATGATCGTACCTGGTGTAGATTTCTTTCCGCTTGAGCTTGAGCGTAGGTGACAGCTCGCCTGTTTCCGGTGACCAGCTGTCGCAAACCAACCTGAATCGTTTGATCTGCTCCACCTGCCCCAGGCGTTTATTCACTTTATTGATCTCTTTTTGCACACGAGCAATGATTTCTTTTTTCTGAACAAGCTCTTTATTATCGCTGAAGTGAATCTTATGCTTGGTAGCCCAGAAATGGAGATAATCCATATTTACAGATATAAGTGCGGAGGCAAACTTTTCATTTTCTCCCACCACCATTGCCTGTTCAATCAAAGATGATTCCTTCATGATATTCTCGATCACCTGCGGGGCGATGTATTTCCCGGCAGAGTTCTTAAAGATCTCTTTCTTCCTGTCGGTGATGGTGAGGAAAATATCATCTTCGAGTACACCTATGTCTCCGGTGTGGAGCCAGCCGTCATCACTTATCGTTTCCTTTGTTTGTGCTTCATCCTTATAATATCCCATCATTACGCTGGGTCCCTTGCAAAGGATCTCACCGTCGTCGGCTATTTTTACTTCAATATTTTCCATTATCGGACCTACGCTTCCAAAGCGGACCCTGTCATAAGCCCGTGGATCATTCACGGCGATTACGGGAGAGGTCTCAGTGAGGCCATATCCCTCATATACGGGCAATCCTGCGGACCAGAAGATCCTGATCAGTCTTTCCTGAAGGGCCGATCCACCGGAAACGATGATCTTAATATTTCCACCAAGGCCGGCACGCCAGTGCTTAAATATCAGCTTGTCGGCAAGCCCTTGTTTGCGTTCATACCACCACGAGTTCTTTCCGGGTTTTTTATATTGATGTGCAACCTTTACGGCCCAGAAATAGATGATCTTTTTCACACCGCTAAGGTCTTTGCCCTTCTTAATGAAGTTGTCATAAATTTTTTCCAGGAGCCTGGGAACCGTGTTGAATATTTCCGGTTTGATCTCTCGTATAAAATCCCCTATCCTGGCCAGGTTTTCGACATAATAAATACCAATTCCATTAATCTGGTATATGTAGTTCACCATGCGTTCATATACATGACATAAAGGAAGAAAGCTGATCGCCCTGGCAGGATGTTTAATCGGTAAGCGAGGCTTTGAGACCAGGGTGTTGCTCAGGAGGTTATGATGCGACAACATCACCCCTTTGGGGTTTCCGGTAGTTCCCGAAGTATAAATGATAGTTAAAAGATCTTCCGGCTTTATGGCCTTTTTAACTTCATCTAACACCCCTTTTTGCTTTTCAGCAGCACTTTTGCCCAACTGTACCAGGCTCAGCCAATGCTTCTCCCCATCTATTTCATTGTAGGTGTATACTGCTTCGACAGAAGACACCTTATCGAGTAGTGGTTTAATCTTTTTCAGGAGTGTTTGATCGGAAATACAAAGCACCTTTGCTTCGCAGTGGTTCAGGATATATTTCTGTTCCGCGGAGCTGATAGTAGGGTATATGGGGACATGAACCATTCCTGCCTGGGCAATGCCCATATCCATTATATTCCATTCGGGACGGTTTTGGGAAATTGTTGCTACTCGATCGCCTTTCTCCAGGCCCAGCTCAAGCAAGCCATAGCTAACGTTTGTACACAGATCAACGTAGTCTTCTGCAGAATATTTGATCCATTTTCCATCTACATTTTTAGCAAAAGCATCCTCCTTACCAGCATAATCATTACGATATAGCTCGAGGATGTCAAAGAGTCGGGTTAGTTCCATTTTTATTAGGTTTTGGTAAATCTAAGTCTTTGCTGATCCCATTATCTTTCAAAGACCTTTGAACAAA
>JAOZTN010000138.1:0-5573 GCA_029942245.1 Bacteroidales bacterium
TTTTGATGCCCAGATCTGCCAATGCTCATTCCGAAAAGATTCCCAGACCAGGTAATCATACTGGCAATAATTTGTTGGTTCACCAATGAAGAAGTGCGGGTTCCTGTTCATGGTTCCAGACTGGGAAAAGTTCAGAAAATTGCTAACTCCAGCCCACTCGGTCATAAAAATTTCATCAAGGTCGTTTTCAGGAAAAGGTGTTGCTATCCAGGACTCCCCCCACCATGACTTGACACCAATAATAAGACCCAGAGCAGCCGGATAAAAAGGGGTTTCTTTGAAGATATCATAGGTATATGTTTCCCCCCCAAAAAGATCCAATGTCATAATTCTCCACGTCGTGTCTTTATAAGCGCTCCAGACGAGATTGCCATAGTGAAGTGAAAAATCAAGATTTCGGCAATCAGCACTATCATACATCACCTGCGGGGCACCCCAATTGCCAGAGTTATTGCATGATGAATGATATATATGAAATTCTCCATCCTCTTCTTTGAGATACGATACATAATTATCCAAAGCAACAGGACTACTGCAGAAAGATGAATCAATCAAATCTTCATCGTCGAAGTAAATATACCATCCATCCCTCATCAGGTTTCTGGCGAACAGGCTATCATTCCTGATATATAAGGCAGCATCCCTGAAATATCCACCACCATCCCAATAATCAATTTGACCAACTGTTAATTGATAATCGTCAAATGGAGTTGTAACAAGGGGTTCAGCCGGCAAAAAGCTGCCATCAGTCATATATGCCTTAAAGTAAATATCAATATTCCCATTTTCATTTGTTTCGTATATCAAAAAGAAAACAGAATCACAGTTTGGATAATAGTTTGCGTTCATAATTTGTGGGTTCCTATACAGAACACCGTTCGCCGATAGTACCTCCTGGGGGGGATCAGCATCCAGGATGTTATCCATAAAGATTGATGTGGACACTGAATCGATTTGTTTTTCCCAGACCATGTACAGACCAGTATTGTAAATCAAATACATTGAAGGGTTAGAATTGTCGGATAATGAATCCGTCAATGGGAATGGATCACCCCACTCGTAATAACCCTGAGAATAGCCGGTTAAGCCTATAATACATATCAGCGTCAGGGCGATCAATCCTGTTTTTATTTTTTTCATGGCCAGATATCTTTACTTCAAACTCTAAATTTCGAACTCACTTCCATGTTCCTCTGTTCTTTATTCAATATGGCGCCCCTACAGGGCGCAAACAAATATTTTAAATTCATTATCTAACGACATTTGGCTCCTACGGAGCCGGGCCTGAAATGAATCCCCCAATGCCCAAAGCCCAATGCCCAAAGCCCAATGCCTAACGCCCATACTACTGTATCCCTTTAAAGATATCCTGGAAGAATTTCCCAAGTAGCGGTACCGGCTTCATCTCGCCCTGGGCGGCAGAGATGAGGCCCATGATCCATATCACGAAGAGAAAGATGGCGGCCAGCCAGCCAATGAGGGGAATCCAGAATACTACCCAGCCAACAACGCCAATGATGTTGATCCCAAGAGACTGGCGGATATGGAAAATTCCGAGTTCGGATTTATCATTTTGATGAAGTACAAAAGCGATGATCCAGCCAACCAGAGTAAGATAGCTGATAACGGCAATTAATTGTGCATTTGAAGATGCGGGTTGCTGCTGTTGTTCCATGATGCTGTTTTTGGTTTTGATTTATACGAAGATAACAAATACGTACCCTAAATTCCAAGTTCCGGGCTCTAAAATTCCAAACCCAACAGTCAAAATCTAAGAGACAAACAGCTTAAGCCTCCATCCAGTTTCTTGAATTCCGACATATCCAATTCAGTAGTTTCATATCCGGCATTGCGAATGTTTTCAAGAGTAGCAGGAAACCCCATGGGTACCAGCACCCTGTCGTTGATCCAGAGTGAATTGGCGGCATAGCTTTCTTCATCAGGCACCCTGATCACATCATATTTCTTAAATGCCCGGTGATCCTTCAGATTATCCACAGCAAGCATATGATTGTTTTCCAGGTAAGACACCCCTGACTTCAGGTGAAGCATCCCGGATATTTCAAGAATTTCGCCTGTCAGGCCATGCCTTTCCAGGATGCCGATAAGCTGCTCTGCGCCTTTGGTATTGGTCCTTTCAGACAGGCCAATGAAGAAATGTTTTCCAGCCATCATAACATCACCGGCTTCAAGGGTCCCGGGCGGCATGATGGTCTCCACATGTTCATAGTACTCCTGGATCACTGTATGCATGTCCGCTGTTTCTCCCTGCCGGGATGGAGCACCGGGATTGGTAAGCACTGCAAGTCCAGATGCCAGGAGGGCAGTGTCTTCTACAAAGGTGCTGTCAGGGAAATTTTCATCAGCCGGTAATATCCTGACATCCAGGCCACATTTTTGCAGAGCTTCTACATATTTCCCGTGCTGCCTCAAGGCCAGAGCGTGGTCAGGCTTTCCCCGCTCAGAAGAACTCAAGCCTTCTGGCATACTTTTGCCGGGTAATCGAACAATCGCATTCGTAAAACGCATGATGTAAAATTAAAATTAAAATTAACTCAACCCTCAACCCTCAACAGTCAACACTGCAAGTGCCTTGCTTTCAGGGCTTAATTGTCGTATAATTTTCGCATGGATCAAAACTGATACTTACCCCCAAATATTTAAGAGAATTTTGCAGCGGAAGAATTACTTTTCCCCTTTTACATAATACATGTCTATAGCTCCCTTGTTCTTGGCTTCTACCTTTCCACGGTGGACACATTCGAATTTGTTCTGTATCAGCTTATAGGTTGTACCGGAAATATTTACTTTACCTACTTCTCCGCTTGATTCCATCCTGGAGGCGATATTCACTGTATCTCCCCAGATATCATATTGAAATTTCTTTATACCAACTATGCCAGCTACCACGGGGCCGGTATGTACTCCGATCCTGACCTCGAAAAATGGCTGATTCTTAGCTTGCCTGCTCTTTTTTAGCCCGGACATAAAGTCACGGATCTCCAGAGCGGCTTTTACAATATCCTGTGGATTGGATTTATTGGGTACGGGCAGGCCACCGGCACACATATAGGCGTCGCCGATGGTTTTGATCTTCTCAATGTCGTACGTGGAAATGATATTATCGAAGGCCTTGAAGCAATGGTCGATCTCTGCCACAAGCTCCTCCGGGCTTAAGACCTCAGCCATTTGAGTGAAGCCTTTAAAATCGGTAAAAAGCACACTGACCATATCAAAGCTCCTGGCTTTTGAATTTCCTTTTTCTTTTAATTCTTCGGCCGTCTCTTCGGGGAGTATGTTCAGGAGGAGCTTGTCCGATTTTTCTTTCTCATCCTGAATGATCACATTCTTTTTAGCCAGGGTATTCCTTGTCTTTCTAACATAGCGGTATCGGTGCCACAGGAGAATGGCGATCAGCAGTATCATCCCACCTACACCTGCAATGGAATTCCGGATGATCTTTTGCCTTCTGATCACCAGGTCTTGTATCTCGGCATCTTTGGTGAGGAGGTCTATTTCTGTCTTCACCCGCGCATCCTCAAATTCTTTGACCTTGTCCAGGGCTTTATTCTTTTCGGTATCGAGCAGGCTCACACGCTCTTCATTGAACTTCTCATTATAGACATAGGCTTCTTCATATTCCCCCAGTATGGCATATATATCAGCCAGCCCGCTGTATACTTCGAGGAGATTCTGCCTGGCACCCATGCTGTCTGCCATTATTTCGGCAATGGAGTAATTTTTCAGGGCCTCGGTATATTCCTGGCGGTCTTTATGTATTTCGGCTATGGTCAGAAAATACATCAGCTTCCCGATCTCGTCATTGGTTTCATTGGCGATCATATATGACTGTTCGGCAAGGGCAAAGGCCAGATCATATTTACCCATATTCCTGTGTGTGATGGCCATATTTGAAAGGGTGGTCGACATGTCAACCTTATTGTTCAGGTCTTTCTGTATCATATAGGCCTTGGTATAGTATTCAAGGGCACTTTCATGTTCATCAAGCTCAGAATACACAGTACCAATATTGCCATAGTTTTTTGCCAGGCTCTTATGTTCTTTAAACTTTTCGTTAAGCAGTATCGCTTTTTGATAATAGGCGATGGCTTGATCATTCATACCCATTTCTGAATAACGTGATCCAAGGCTGTTGTATACCTTGGCCATGCTGGCCGAATCATTGATCTCTTCAAATGCCCCGAGGGCTTTCATGCAATATTCCAGGGAAAGCTCAAGTTGCCCCATAATAGAATAAACAATGCTATAATTGTTGTAAATATTACCCTGGTCAGCCTTCAGCCCCAATTTCTTAGCCATAAACAGGGCAGAATCATACATAATGATGGCCGAATCATATTTTCCGATCAGGTCGTAGCTGATCCCCTGATACATGATCATCCTGGGAACCAGTTTATGATAGGAAGCCTGTATTGCAATGTCGAGAATCTGCCTGGCATCTTGCATCGATTGTTCAGGGTCATTGTATAGTTCATCGTTGATGCACTGGCATAATTCAAAGAAAGTATTGGTGTCAAGCTTCCCCATTTCAAGTTCTTTGAAAAGGCTGTCGCGGTATTCCTTGTCCTGGCTTAATACCGAACAAAGCATGCCGAAAATCAGCATGACAGTGAGTAATATAGACACTTTATACTTCATGTTTTCTATGGATAGTAAGTCTTTATTATGATGTAATTCTTATAAAGATACAACACAAGCCACTGAATTGTTTATACATATATTATATCACACGGTTTCGGTATGATGAACAAAAACTGAAAGCCTTCGTTAAATAAACAACATTAATGCAGCATGTTGAGTACTTGCTTTCGTATGCTGTATGTGTTATTTTTGATAAAATTTACTAAACCCAAAAACCTCATGAAAACCTATTTTAAAGGATTCACTTTACTTTTTGTCATATCCATGCTGGCATTCAATACCTATGGACAATCATATGATTGCAAAGGGGAGAACGCCCAGTACCGGAATGCTAAAAACATATGGATAACGGATTCTGTTGATTATCCGTTCAGCAACGGAGATATTGGTGATTTCAGTGGCCTGTTTTACTTTCCTGTTGATTGTAAATATGTATTTACTGGCACATTATCAAGTTCGGGTGCTTTGAAGGTTATCAATGTAGAAACAAGTAAGGGCGGCACAGTTCAGATGTATGATTATGGTACACTCAGTGTAAATGTAAAAGGGGAAACCTACCATTTAACTGTTTATAAGAATATTAATTTGCCGGAGTTTAAGAATAATTCTAAAGCTATTTTTATTCCTATCAAAGACAAGAGTTCTGGACCCAAACCCAAGAAAACATTTGCAAACGGTCGCTATGTGATCATCGAGCCTCCGTCCTCCGGTGACCAGGTAGTGCTCGATTTAAATATGGCTACAAATCCCTTCGAGAATTATAACAGCAATTTTTCAAGCCTTATCGTTCCGGCATCCAACATGCTTCTGGCTCCTATACTGGCCGGGGAGCGGAAGTATGAAGATAGATAAATCTCGCGTCCCCCGCACCGTTTATCTTATCAACAACAAGAACCCATAGGTATTGGAGT
>JAOZTN010000139.1:0-3925 GCA_029942245.1 Bacteroidales bacterium
CTTTAAAATAATATACTGTTTAGATATTTGCTATTACTAAGGTGCTAGGTTCTAGGTGCTAGGTGTTGGATGAAAATGGAACATGGACAATCTCGTCCCACGCACCTCGAACCCTGTCCCCATATATTAATTATCTTTACTGCAAATGTCAATCCATGTGCGGCCGCTACATACTGGTACAAAAGACAGAAGTAATTGAGAAGCGATTCAATGTGACTGCTCCGGAAGGATCGGAGTGGAAGCCGGCATACAATATCTCCCCGGGGCAGCTGGCTCCGGTCATTACAAGCGTTAATCCAAAAGAATTACAGCTTTTTCGCTTCGGCATGACACCTTTCTGGGCCAAAAAGCCCATGTATATGATCAATGCCAGGGCAGAAGGAGATCACAACAAGGATGACGACCCGAAATTCAAAGGTGCCAAAGGAATCATATCCAAGCCTTCCTTCAGAAAACCCATACGCTCACAGCGTTGCCTGGTCATTGCCGATGCATTTCTTGAAGGAACGATAAAAGAGAAGCTCTCAAAGCCTTTTGTAGTGTATTTAAGGAATAACGTCAGGCCCTTTGCTTTTGCCGGCATATGGGATGAATGGGCGAGCCCGGAAACAGGGGAGATCATCCATTCATTTGCCATTATCACAACAACAGCTAACGAATTGCTACAGAAACTGCCTCATCACCGCTCTCCCGTGATCCTCGAACAAAGGCATGAAGCTAAATGGCTGAACACCGACCTGCCACTGGCAGATGTTACCAAGCTTCTCAAACCCTATCCTGCAGAACTCATGAATGCTTATCCTGTTGATCCGGCCATCAAAAACCCGCGCGCCAAAGGACCCAATTTACTCAAACCCATAGGGGAGAGGGTTGTAGCTGAATTCGATATCATAACAAGTCAAGATGTTGAACTCCAGGGAATGGGGAGTGGGAAGCGGTTTTCCTATGATCAGGGGGCAGGGGGATAAGGGGGTGAGGTGCAATTCTGATTTCATACCGCCCGCGGGTCTGCCTTCAGCGGCAGCTTCAGCATCCGATCCACTTCCAGGCTGGGAAAGCCAAACTCCTCTACGATCTTTCCATAAAGCAAATACACCCCGTTCCCTCTGAAAGGATACTTTTTTAAGGTGTCGGGAAAGTGGGTGCTGTCGAAAAACTCACCTGTGTCGTCGAGGAAGGCGGCGAAGTGCATGATCTCCTTCTTTACGGTGCGCACATACTTCACCGTAACCAGCAAACCTGCCATCTGCACCTTTCTTCCAATATGCTTTGTCATATCTCCGGCTTTAAGGACACCATTTACCGGCCTCTGCAAGAGATCGAACCAGCTCATGGTCTGCGGAAAACCGATGAGCTCCAGCTCATCATAGGCATCTTCCAGCCTGCTGCTCTCCAGCTGGGGCAGGGAATACTTTTTAACATGCTGTTTGAACAGGGTAGGGCCGGAGTAACGGACTGTGTTCTTTCCTAACTGCAGGTGGGCCTCCCAGAGGAGATGAGACTTGGGTTTTCCCAGAAAATTAAATGCACCTGTGCGGATCAGCAAGACAATCTGTTCAATGCCGGCAGGAACACGCCTGATAAAGTCTTCCAGCGAGCG
The DNA here is from genome assembly GCA_029942245.1 of Bacteroidales bacterium. Taxonomy (GTDB): domain Bacteria; phylum Bacteroidota; class Bacteroidia; order Bacteroidales; family B18-G4; genus B18-G4. The sequence continues at coordinate 1,601 of JAOZTN010000139.1, forward strand.
GAATGCACCGTTTGCTTCCCGCTCCTCTGCGATCCCATGCCCGGTATTCCTTTCCAGGCTGTCGATATGAATAAAACCGGTATATATTTTCCTGTCGATGATGCGGGTCTTATAATTGCTGTGGTTCACACATGGGAGCATGATCACCGCTCCCCAGCGGCGGGCCTCATTAAAGTATACCCATCTGTGAAAGAAACCACCGAAATTATTGATCACCGCCACCATAAACTCAAGAGGGTAATGTGCTTTTAAATACAGGCTCTGAAAGCTTTCCACGGCATAGGAGGCCGAATGAGCTTTGGAGAAGGAATAACCCGCAAAGGACTCGATCTGCCGCCACACCTCCTTTGTGATCTCGTCAGGGTAGCCGTACTCTTTGCAGTTGCTGAAAAACTTGCGCACGATCCGTTCAAATTCCTTCTTACCCCTGAATTTCCCGCTCATAGCACGCCGCAGCACATCGCTGTCAGACAGGTCGAGGCCTGCAAAGTGATGGCAAACCTTCAGCACATCCTCCTGGTATACCATTACGCCGTAGGTTTCCTCCAGCTGCTCCTTCATCACGGGGTGGATGTATTCAAAATCATCCGGGTTATGAAAGCGATGTATGTATTCCCGCATCATCCCCGATTTGGCCACGCCGGGACGGATGATGGAACTGGCAGCCACCAGCCTCAGGTAGTCATCACACTTCAGTTTCTTCAGCAAACCACGTGTGGCAGGACTTTCCACATAAAAACAGCCATTGGTTTCGCCACGCCTCAGCAGATCTTTTATTTTGGGATCTTTCTTGAACTGTTCTATCTGGTGCACATCCACCTTGATGCCCCTGTTCTCCGCCACAATATCAGCGCATTCACGTATATGTCCGATACCCCGCTGGCTGAGTATATCCAGCTTCTCGAAGCCAATATCCTCGGCTACATACATATCCCACTGCGTGGTAGGAAAGCCCTTGGGAGGCATATCGAGGGCCGTATAGCAGCATATGGGCTCTTCAGAAATGAGGATGCCTCCTGCATGTATGCTCCTCAGGTTCGGAAAGCCGGCCATCATCCCCGACAGGGAATGGATCTTTTTCGTAATGCGGTTCTTTCCCTCCGGATCATCAGGATGATGCACCAGGCGGTCGATCTCGGCCTTGGGAAGACCGTAAACCTTGCCCAACTCCCTGAAAATGGAGCGGCCTTTGAAGGTCGACATGGCCCCGAGCAAAGCTGTATGTTTCCGACCATACCGTTTAAAGATATAATCCTGCACATCATCTCTTTCCCGCCAGGAATAATCGATGTCGAAGTCGGGAGGCGTACTTCGCCGGGGGTTAATAAAACGCTCAAAGTAAAGGTTCAAATCAATAGGGTCAACATCAGTGATCCTCAGACAATAAGCTACCACGCTATTGGCTCCGCTGCCACGGCCCACATGATAGAATCCCCGCGACATGGAATAGCGGATAATGTCCCAGGTGATGAGGAAGTAGGAGGCAAACCCCAGTCGGGTGATCAGGCCCAGTTCGTGCTTTACCCTTGCCTGAGCCTCCTTGTTCTTCTTTCCATAGCGGTATTCCATTCCGTCTGTAGCCAGCTTTTCCAGCAGTATCTTATCGTCGTAGAGGCTTCCGGTAAAGGTTTTCTTGTTTTTGATGGAATGAAAATCAAATTCTATATGGCAATCGGCCATCATCCTTTCTGTATTCCGCAGGATATCAGGATAGTGCTCGAAAGCCTTCAAGACTTCGTCTTCCGGCAGGAAGAGCTCATCAGGACTCCCCATCAGGGAGGGGTCGAGCTTCGATAAAAGGGTGTTGTTGTCTATGGCCCGCAGGTGGCGGTGCAACTCATAGCCGCTGCTACCTGAAAAGCTCACCGGCTTACGTACTACCAGCTTCGACTGCTTATTTCGCAAAGGGGAGGAGAGGAGCCTGCCCGAATCCGAAGGGCGGATGCCAATATATTCGTTCTCCCGCAGCCGGGATGGCTTCACACCCTCGAATGGATAGATCACATAGGCGTTGGGTAAGTCCGGAGGCCGCTCGGGCAGATCAATTTTCTTTAGCCTGTGCTCCGACAAAAATTCGTTTAACTCCCTGAAACCCTCATTATTCCGGGCGAGGCCGGTATATAAATACCTGTTTCCATCACGAAACTCTATCCCCGCCAGGGGATGCACTCCCTCTTCATCGCATGCCTTCACAAAGTCCATCACCCCCGTGGAATTGTTGATATCCGCAATCCCCAGCATCTCAATGCCTTTGGATCTGGCTAATTTTACCAGCGCCTCAGGGCTCAGCGTCCCGTAGCGGAGGCTGTTATATGTATGACAGTT
>JAOZTN010000139.1:4025-5506 GCA_029942245.1 Bacteroidales bacterium
GGCTGGGGGTTAAGGGGGTGAGGTGCATTGAAACATTTTAATTTTGAGCTTTGAATTAATTCTAAAATCTTATTTCACCATTCAACATTACCAATCTTCACTAATCATTAATCACTAGGATATCATCATTCACAGCCCCACCGCTCTCCTCACCGCTTTCTTCCCGTATCTCAGCCTGATATTATCCATCGCATTATACAGATTCACCATCTCCGGGGTGTCTTCAAACATGTTGAGTTGCTGCACACCGCTCACCAGGTGGGTGAATTTGATCCCTACCAGCCGGATGAGCATCCTCCGCTGATAAAGCCGTTCAAAGAGTTCCAGCCCTGCCGGGATGAGCACATGGTCAAAGGCGGTGTAGGGAATGCGTTTCTGTAGCGTGTGGGTATCGAAATTCGCGTAGCGGATCTTCACCGTAATGCAGGCGGTAAGCTTTTGCTTCTTCCTGAGCTCAAAAGCCAGGCGTTCCACCTTGGCGCTGATGATCTCCTTCATCCTTATAATATCTATGGTATCGTTCTCGAAGGTGCTTTCCGAGCTGATCGACTTCCTTTCAGAGTATTGCTGCACAGGTGTATTGTCGATGCCATTGGCCTTTTTCCACAATACGATGCCGTTCTTCCCCATCAGGCGTTCCATCATCTCCGGGGGGATGCTGCTGAGGGTAGCGATCTTGGAAACACCCATGGAACGCAGCAGTTCATAGGATTTCTTGCCTACCATGGGGATCTTACGTATGGAAAGTGGCCCCAGGAAGGGCAGTACATCAGGCTGTGACACCTGTATCAGGCCATTTGGCTTTGCTTCCCCGGTAGCGATCTTGGAAACGGTCTTGTTCACCGACAAACCAAAGGATATGGGCAGCCCGGTATGCTCCATAATGCGTTCCCTGAGCTCAGCGGTCCACTTCAGGGAGCCGAAAAACCTGTCCATACCCGTAATGTCGATATAATGCTCATCGATGGATGCCTTCTCATAAAGCGGGGCCTGCTCGTGAATGATCTCGGTGACCATACCCGAATATTTGGAATACATATCCATGTCGCCGCGTACGATGATGGCATCACTGCAAAGGTTCCTGGCCATCTTCATGGGCATGGCCGAATGTACCCCGAACTGCCTGGCCTCGTAACTGCAACTGGACACCACTCCACGGTCGGAGGTGCCGCCGATAATCACCGGCTTGCCCACCAAACTACTGTTTGTCAGCCGTTCCACCGACACAAAAAAGGTGTCGAGGTCGAGGTGGATGATCTGTCTTTTTCCAGGAATCATAAAAAAATGAATAAAAAACTTGCTTTTAATATTCTAATTGCACTATCTTTGATTAGAATATGATCATTATTCTGATTACAATATAATCATTAACTAATGCGGGATGCAAACTTTTTTAAATAAATATGTAAGCACCTCACCCCCTTAACCCCCATCCCCCTTTTCCCCCTCTCCTTGAGGAGAGGGGGCCAGGGGGTGAGGTG
>JAOZTN010000140.1:0-5479 GCA_029942245.1 Bacteroidales bacterium
TTTATCCTTATATCAATAGTACAATGAAACAGTGAAACAATGAAACAGTGAAACAATGAAAATACTATCAAATATCTTAATCTGGGTTTTCGCCGTACTATTAACATGTACTGTGCTGATCTACCAGCGAATGACCGGACCAACTTACCCACAGAGAGAAAGCATGGAAATCGCGGGTAAGACCACCGATTATAAATTATTACGGAGTTGGGCAAAAGAAAAGGAACCGGGTAAGCAATCTACGATTCCTCTTTTAGAATTCAGTGGTCAAAAACCTGATGGGTTTCTTGCAAGATGTGAATTCAGGAAGAACAATACCGGGGATGATTGGACAACAATTGAGATGATCCCGGAAGGCGATAAAATGATAGCCATACTTCCTACACAACCCCCGGCAGGAAAACTTGCCTACAGCATCATTTTGTATAATTCAGACTCAGAATTTGTATTGACAGAAACCCCGGTAGTCATACGTTTTAAGGATTATATACCCGGCTGGATTCCCCTGCCTCATGTATTGCTGATCTTTGTCTCTCTGCTGTTTTCAACCATGGCTGCAGTAGAAGCACTTAGAAGGGGAAATAAAGTCCGGATCTATGCCCTGCTTGCTGCAGTTTCTATGCTGATCGGCGGGCTGATCATGGGCCCATTCATGCAGAAATATGCATTTGGTGAATGGTGGACCGGCTGGCCATGGGGCAGTGATCTCACAGATACTAAAACTATGGCAGCATTTTTCGTCTGGGTGATTGCCTATATTGTGCTGAGAGTAAATCCTAAGAACAGGTTCTGGCCTGTCTTTGCAGCCATCGTTACCCTGGGCGTTTTTGTGATCCCGCATAGCCTCCTGGGTTCTGAGTTTGACTATTCGGCGGGTGAGGTAGTAACAGGAAGATAGTATGATACTCACCATTGTTGCCATCACGTGCCTGGTGTCAATCATGGCATTTTACAACCCTGAACTTCTCGGGAAGCTTCAATTCAATGCGTATGCAATTAAGCACCGGAAGCAAGGCTACCGCTTTTTTACGTACGCCTTTGTGCATGGTGGCTGGGGCCATCTGGCCATCAATATGTTCGTTTTATGGTCGTTCGGAAGAATCGTTTACGGACTCTACCTGTATCTTTTTGGTAATCTCGGCATCTTATATTTCCTGTTGCTGTACATTGGTGGGATCATGTTTTCGGTCCTCTTCGATTTTGGCCGGCATAAAGACAATGAATGGTATAATGCTGTAGGAGCATCAGGAGCGGTTTCGGCAGTGGTTTTTGCAAGCATCATACTGTACCCGCAAGGAGGGGTTTATCTCTTCTTTATCCCGCTTGAGATACCTTCACCTATCTTTGGTATCCTTTACCTGGTCTACTCTGCATACATGGCTAAGCGTGGACGCGATAACATCGGCCATGATGCACATTTCTGGGGTGCTATCTATGGCGTCATCCTGACTATTGTCCTCAAGCCTTCACTATTTATCCGATTCCTCGAGGAACTTACTAACTACTTCTAAAGGGTACCCTATTTTTATTAACTTGCCTGCATGGAAAGCACGCTTAAAGACAAAACTGTACTGGTAACAGGCGGATCCCGTGGAATAGGTCAGGCCGTTGCTACAGCCTTCTCAGAGGCCGGTGCAAAAGTGATCCTCCACTATAACAGGAATACCATAGCTGCTGAGGAAACCCTGGCTGGTATGGAAGGAAGCAAGCATGTCCTCATACAGGCTGATATCTCTGATCCGGAAGCTGTACACGAGATGGTCGATAAGCTGTTTGTTGATCATGGCCAGATCGATATCCTGGTGAACAATGCCGGAATTTATGAAGAAGCAGATATCCTGGAACTCACCTACGAAGAATTCAGGGAGCATTTCAGCAATACTTTGAATACCAACTTGGTGGGAGCAGCAAACCTGTCTTTTCTTATCGTAAAAGAAATGGCAGCTAAGGGAGGTGGAAAGATCATTAATATCACTTCACGCGGTGCTTTTCGTGGTGAACCTTTTGCCCTGCCTTATGGAGCCAGCAAAGCAGGCCTGAATTCCCTTGGCCAGTCGATGGCCATTGCCCTGGCATCAAAGAAAATTTATGTTTATACCATTGCTCCTGGTTTCGTGGAAACAGATATGACTACTCATATTCTGGATGGACCCGCCGGGGATGCCATCCGTAACCAGAGCCCCCTGCATCGTGTGGCCAAACCTGAAGAAATCGCCAATACGGTTATCCACCTGGCATCAGATGGCTCTGAATATATGACGGGCTGTATCATCGATATCAATGGTGCATCCTACCTGAGATCGTAGATGCTGGATACTGCTTAAAAAATCCAATTTATCTGGTTCAACTACTTCAACTAATTCATACATTTGCCACGCTAATTTTGGCAAATAGAAAAATATTTGAAGCATGAAATTTGATCCGGCAACTAACATTCAGAAACTGAAGCAGTTTGGTGAATTTGGCGATGTCAATCCGTCTATCACCGATTCATCCACCTATACCTTTTTGACCGCACAGAAGATGATAGAAACCTTCAGTGGTGACGAAGAAGGGTGTTTTTTATATTCCAGGCACTGGAATCCATCAAATAAATACCTTGCGGATGCGATGGCAGCCATGGAGAATACTGAATCTGCATGGGTCACTTCATCAGGGATGGCAGCGATTACAACGACGATACTTCAGCTTTGTAATGCAGGCGATCATATCATCACCAGCGTAACAACATATGGTGGCACCTACGCTTTCCTGAAAAATTACCTTCCTAAATTTAATATCGAGGTGAGCTTTGTGAATATCAGCGACCTTGAATCAGTGAAGAAAGCGGTTCGTCCCAACACAAAGCTGATCTACACGGAGACCATGACAAACCCTCTCCTGCAGATATCAGACCTTCCCGCACTCTCAGCAATTTGCAAGGAGAATGACCTTAAGCTTGTTGTGGACAATACTTTCACACCTATGATCGTAACACCTGCCATGCATGGTGCTGACATTGTCGTATACAGCATGACCAAATTTGTGAATGGTAAGAATGATTGCGTAGCCGGAGCTATTTGTGCTGATAAAGACTTTATCGATGCCATCAGCAGTGTGAACGACGGTACAGCCATGCTTCTCGGACCTGTTCTCGATTCACTTCGTTCCAGCAGCATTCTGAAAAACCTGCATACATTACACATTCGTATGAGGCAACATAGTGCCAATGCCATGTACCTGGCGGAAAGACTGATGGCAGATGGTGTAAAGATCACCTATCCCGGTCTGGAGGATCATAGGGATTACGACTTGTATAAAAGCATGATGAATCCTGAGTACGGATTTGGTGGAATGGTCGCCATCGATGTCGAAACTTCAGAAAATGCCAACCTCCTTATGGAGAAAATGGAAGATGAAGGCGTGGGATACCTGGCCGTGAGCCTTGGCTACTTCAAAACACTCTTCAGCAACTCCGGAAAGAGCACATCCTCTGAAGTGCCCGAGAAGATCCAGAAAGAAATGGGACTGAGTGACGGCCTGATTCGCTTCTCCGTAGGCCTCGATAATAACATCGAAAACACCTATCAGCTTATTCGTAAGTGTATGAAAGAAACCGGACTATAAAAATTTAGAGTTCAAAGTTCAGAGTTCAGAGTTCAGAGTTCCTACGCCACTTTCCCTTTATCCACCACATCTTCTTCAACCCTCAGGTTGTCGATGATGAAGTGTTGCCTGTCAGGTGTATTCTTGCCCATGTAGAAACTGAGAAGCTCTTTGATAGATGAGGTGCTTTTCAGTAAAACGGGATCGAGGCGGATGTTGGCGCCGATAAAGCCGCTGAATTCGTTCGGGGAGATCTCCCCAAGACCTTTAAAACGTGTGATCTCAGGATTGGTGCCAAGCTTTTTGATGGCAGCAACGCGCTCTTCCTCGCTATAGCAATAGATAGTTTCTCTTTTATTCCTTACCCTGAATAGGGGCGTTTGCAGGATTTTTACATGACCACGTTTTACCAGGTCAGGATAAAACTGTAGGAAAAAGGTAAGCAGCAACAAGCGTATATGCATACCATCAACATCGGCATCGGTGGCGATCACTACGTTATTATAGCGGAGGTGGTCGAGATCCTCATCAATGTTCAGGGCCGATTGCAATAGGTTGAACTCCTCATTCTGATAAACGATCTTCTTGCTCAGGCTAAAGCAGTTGAGGGGCTTTCCTTTCAGGCTGAATACTGCCTGTGTCAGAACGTCCCTGGCTTTGGTAATGGATCCGCTGGCCGAATCACCCTCGGTAATAAAAATAGTGGAATCGTATCCATGTTCATCGTTGGTGTTATAATGCACCCGGCAGTCGCGGAGCTTCTTGTTGTGCAGGCTGACCTTTTTTACGCTCTCGCGGGCAAGCTTTTTGATGCCGGCAAGTTCCTTGCGTTCTTTTTCCGACTGTAATATTTTTCTATAGAGGGCTTCAGCTATTTCAGAATTTCTGTGAAGGAAATTATCCAGGTTCCTCTTTACAATATCAGTCACATAATTCCTGATGGTGATCCCGTCGGGCTCCATCAACTGCGAGCCAAGTTTGGTCTTGGTCTGCGATTCGAAAATAGGTTCCTGTACCTTGATGCTCATGGCAGCAAGTATGGATGCACGCACATCGCTGGTGTCGAAATCCTTGTTAAAGAATTCCCTGACGGTCTTTACTATTGCCTCTTTGAAAGTAGCCAGATGGGTCCCGCCCTGTGTCGTATGCTGGCCATTCACAAAGGAATAGTATTCTTCACCGTATTGTTTGGAGCTGTGGGTGAATGCAAATTCCAGGTCGTCTTCTTTAATATGGATGATGGGGTAGAGGAGACCTCCGTTTCCGTTAATATTCTTTACCAGCAGGTCGTGCAGGCCGTTTTTGGCCAGCATCTTCTCCCCATTGTATTTAATGGTAAGCCCGTTGTTGAGGAAGGCATAATTCCATAGCATGCTCTCAACATACTCATGTATATAATGATAATTGCCAAAAACTTCTTCGTCGGGGATGAAGGTCACAATTGTGCCATCATTCTCATCCGTTTCTTTCTTAACATTTTCATTACGGATGATCTCGCCCCTTTTGAATTCAACCAGTTTTGTTTTGCCTTCCCTAATGGATTGTATGATAAAATTCGAGGAGAGGGCATTTACTGCTTTAGAACCCACGCCATTCAGTCCAACAGCCTTTTTAAAGACTTTGGAATCGTATTTCGCACCAGTATTTATCTTGGAAACACAATCGATCACTGATCCCAGCGGGATTCCCCGGCCATAATCACGGATCCTGACCTGCTGTTCTTCAACAGAGATATCAATGCTTTTTCCATTCCCCATCACATATTCATCGATGGAGTTATCAATAATCTCCTTGATGAGCACGTAAATCCCGTCATCTTGTGAAGCACCATCGCCCAATTTTCCGATATACATCCCCGGACGCATCCGGATGTGTTCTTTCCAGTCTAATGAGC
>JAOZTN010000141.1:0-5461 GCA_029942245.1 Bacteroidales bacterium
CAGGAAGGGATTGATGCCGCAAGTGAAGGTGATACGGTCCTGGTTCAGCCGGGCATTTATCTTGAACACCTGGCCATTTTGAATAAAAACATTACCCTGGCATCGCTATTCCTGACAACTGCCGACACCAGTTACATTTCAACCACTATAATAGATGGTGATACCTCCGGCAGGGTCATCTATGCAGATGGCCTGACATCAGAAACTGTCATAGCCGGCTTAACCTTGCGAAACGGAAAAACATCCGATGAACCCGGTGGGGGTTTGCACATTGCCGGGTCTTCCCCAACAATCTCCTATATGGTAATCAGAAACAATACAGCAATGATGGGAGGGGGTATCTTTTGCGACGGGGCCACGTTGAATGTATTTAACACACTTCTGATGGAAAATGTCGGAATTAATAGGGCTGGTGGAATCATGACCATCAACTCTGATATCACCCTGGAAAATTGCGCCATTTTTGATAATCATGCTCCAAATGGTGCAGGTATGAACTGCCTATATAATAATGACGAAGGGAATTTTTATATAGTCAATATTCAATCATGTGATTACAGTGACAATGTTGCTAGCGGTTCAGCATCAGGATTATTTATTGGAAAACTATCCGGAAATGCAATTGTTGATGTAGTCCTGGATGAATGCACCTTCACTGATAATATCACTAATGGAAACGGAGCCCTTCAGATCAGGGGAGAGGAGGTAGATTTTCGCATGCTGAACTGCAGGATCACCGGAAATACATCCAACACATTTACAGCCGGAGCCGGCTTTTTAGGGGGATGTACTGGGGAGATGGCCAACTGCCTGATAGCAAACAATATAGCTGCAACAGGTGGTGGTTACTGGAATTCAGGGGGAGTAGCCCTCTGGGCGGATGTAGAAGTGATTTTTGATAATTGCACTTTCGCCAATAATTTTGCACCCTATGGTGGCGGATTAACAGTGGCGGGATCGGGGGCTTATTTTGTAAACAGCATATTCTGGGGAAACAGCAATCAGCAGATTGCCGTGGTTGATATTGAAGAAAACGGTGGCGGTCTGTTCATCGATTATTGCGATATGCAGTACGGTTTTGATTCCATCAGGGTAGATCCATATTCCACCCTGGCATGGGGTGATCATAATATTACGGGAGACCCAATGTTTGTTGATAGTGGAGAAGAGCCATATGAGCTGTCTTCCTCATCACCCTGTATCGACACCGGAACCCCGGATACCACAGGCATGAACCTGCTTCCTTTTGATATCCTGGGTAACATTCGGGTATGGGATGGCGGTAGTGGCAATTCTATTATTGATATGGGGGCTTACGAATATGGGGCGCCGGTATGGGTTGGGATCGATGATCCGGAACCAATCCCTAAAGTAGCAAGCATGAAAATGAAAGTATATCCAAATCCCTGCCGGGAATATGTTATCCTAAGCTTTGATGTTGATGAGTCGCAACGAATAGCGGCAAATGTATTCTCAATCAGAGGCGAAAGGGTGATGCAGGTGATGGATGAAACAGTCACTTCAGGCTCATTTGAAGCAAGTATCCCCCTGATTGATCTAAGCCCGGGAATATATTTTATCAGGGTGAGTACACCGGATAAGACCGGTATTCAAAAATTGATTGTTTTGTAGTCAATATACCTGAAAGAGGAGAATATGGCATTCAACAAAAAAAGGCTCTCGAATTTCGAGAGCCTTTTCATTCCAAAAACAAAATGTTTACTCAGCTTCTGCTGGCAAAAGGTCTTTGGTTTTATTTGGTGATGGCCTGAAGATGCCTATCAAACCATTGATTCCTATACTCATGATGATATTATACAGGAATGCGAGGAATGAGATCAGCAACAAGCCGCCGCATATTCCGGCAAGGATCATGTAAAGGTTAAATTCACCTTCATAATAAATAGTTCTGCGCAGCATACCGTTCAGTCCGGCCATGCCCATGAAAGCGCCCATTCCGATACCACCGATCAGGTGTGCCCAGAAGTGGAAATTAGCCAGTTTTTGACTATACAGTTTCGCTCCATTGGTTATAATTGGGAAAAGCAGGTAAACGGCTGCATACAATGTCATGGTTAAACCAACGAGTATGGCAACATGAACATGCGGCCCCATGATCCACTGTGTGTTGTGCAGTATCCTGTTCAGCCCAATATCGGCCTGCATAATACCTGCCGGTACGGCCAGACCGAAGCCAAGCAAACCACCAAGTAAAAACTTCAGCTCATTGGTCATCTTCAGGGGCCTGGCAAGCCAGAGTGTGGCCAGGGTTACAAAGAAAGCAAGGCCCTGGGTAATCAGCTCAAAGGCCGTAACCAGTTCGCCGGAAACAATCTTAAGCCATCCCGGCTGAGCCTGGTCGGAGAGGAGGTGATGTGACCATACAGTCCATGATACGATGAGCTCAACCAGCAGGGCTGCCCGTGCAATATTTTGCATGAAGATCTTCCTGCCGGTGATCATCATGGCCAGGAGATACCAGGTTCCGGCAACAAAGATCAGCACAAGGCCGTCAGCGATGAGGTCAAGCCCCCACCAGAACCAGTTTTTATACAATAAGGCATCAACGGCTGTTGTGCTCAGATCGAAGCCCATAATAGCGGCTACCATGTATACAAGGATCAGCACACCGGTAAACAAAATGATACCGGCATTTAAAGCAGTATCCACGGTACCTCTGGCGATAGCAGCAACGGGAAGAGCAACGAGATGTTCCTTGCGTTTTGATTTCTTACGGAAGATATTTCGTAAGCCACTATAGCCGATAGCATCAGCTAATAATGCCCCTGATGGCTGCTTATCCCATCCGGCAGGAGTATAGGCGATGGTCTTAAAAATGTTGATCACAAAGAATACAGCCCCCAGCATCACCAGGGCAAGACCCAGGATAAAGATGGCACCACTCAACGGATTGAACTGAGTGAAATCGGCAGGCAGTGGCCAGTAAAGTGTATATAATGGTGCATAGTGGGTAAGGAAACCGGCAAACCAGAAAATAAAGGTCCCGATGGTAACCAGCCAAAAAGTTGCATTGGCAAGTTTGATGCTCCAAAGGGGTTTTTTCATGAGGAAGGGAACCACAAACAGAAATGCACCAAACACAAGCGAGTATGTCGATCCAAAGATGCCTACCAGGGGATGGGCTGTCAGCATGGCAAAATAATGCTCAGCATCGAACAAAGGAATAGGCTCAACCTGGTATATCCGCATGATCATCCCTTCAATAGCAGCCAGGCCATAATAAAGCAGCCCAACAACAACAAAGCGCAAAGTGATCCTCTGCATAGGTGTCAGCTTGCGAGGGTTGAATATCGCCTGCTCACCATTCATTAATGTATTTATATAGCTCATAATAGTAAGTTTAAATTTTGATTACTCCTTTATTCACATCCGGTCACATGTACAACATCTTTTATTATCATCTGATGCCCTGCAGGGCCAGAATATTCAGTGGAACGGATCGTATAAATACCATTCCCTTTGAACTCCCAGAGGATGTCATTTACATGGCCGGGTACCACCTGCATCTGGAACAGCATGGAGTGGTCTTGCCTGAAAAGCCCAAAGCCATAGGTGAGGTCGTTGGAGGTGACATTGAACATAACCTTTTGCCCGCACTGGATCAGCATTTCTTCTTCAGGAAGAATGAAAGTATGGTCTTCCATTACGATATCGAATACCTGGTCGGCTTCAATATTTTTCCTGTCAAGATCCATGGATACCCATGGAATGGTGTTGAAGGTCACAATATGAAGAGAGACCCCCAGCACTACCAGGAAACTAACAAATGAATAAAAAAGTGTTTTGCTGACTTTGTTTCCCTTGCCGGGACGGGTGATGGCATACCCAAACCAGGCCACCACCAAAATGATCGCAACAGCATAGCAAGTGTATGCGACCGTTTGTCCAAAAAGGACCATTGAAGAATCAACCATGAGAATTTAATTTGGTTTATAAATAAAATACAATCCAAAAATAGTAATTAATATCAAAAAAAATCAAAATTTTATAACACTATCTTTTCCAAGCTCTTGTAAGCTAGTATTAAGCAGTGTTTTCATGAGCTGATCCCTTGTAATAGTCCAGGTGTCGTGCATGGCACATGGTTTCCCATTAACATAATGTTGATTTGGAAACACAAAAGTAATAGAAATTAGATTTCTAAAAGAATGATGGTCATGATATTCAATTATCTTTGCCGCTTAATATTATTTAAAGTCTCATATGTCCGGGTTCAATAAAGGAAGCGTAAAATTACCACCAGGTATGATTGAGTTCAGTCATGCAATCATCAATGGTGATGAGCCCCTTAAGGCTGTCAAAGAAAACAAGCAGCTTATTGATAATATCAGTCCGGAAGAAGTCATCATCCTTATAGATGAATTGGCAGGTTTGGATTTGCCGATTGAAAAATTAAAAACAGGGATCAATAAACTTCTTAACCTGTTTTATACTTCACTGAAAAATTATCCGGCGGTAGAATTACAAAAAGACAGCTTCCCTGATTTTCTTGTGCGCAATAACCGGGAAATGGATGAGAGGCTGAAAACTCTCAGGCCCCTAATCAGGGATTTAAACAAGAATAAGAATGATCAGGATATTAAAGCTCACCTGCTTAAAGGTTTTACCGGCCTGGTGGTATTCGAAAGCCATTATACGATAAAAGAAAACGTGCTCTTTCCTGTCCTGGAGAAGTTCTGGAAAGAATACCGTTGCCTGCCAATAATGTGGTCTTTTCATGATGATATACGTAGGGATCTGAAGCAGATCAGATTAGTTCTTGAAAAACCTGAACTGGACCTGCCCAGGTTCAATAAACTGGCCGGCGATTTGTTTTTCATGATGTATGCCATCAAGTTCCGTGAAGAGAAGATTCTTTTTCCGGTCATGATGAACAGCATTCCGAAAAGAGAGATAAAAAACATGCTGTATAACAGCAGGGAATTGCTGTATCCTTATGTACGGCCTGAGTTTGAAGACCTGGCACCTGAAAACCCTTCCGACAGACCTAAAAACGAAATCAACCTGGGTACGGGCTTTCTCACTGCGAAGCAGATACAATTGCTGTTCAATCATCTGCCGGTCGACATTACTTATGTTGATGAGACCAATAAGGTCAAATATTTCTCAACGCCTGAACATCGGATATTTCCCCGAACAAACAGTATCATTGGCCGCGATGTCGCCAATTGTCATCCCCCGGAAAGTGTCCACATTGTTGAAGATATCATTGAAGAATTCAGGTCGGGACGGCAGGATCATGCCAGTTTCTGGATCAACAGGGGCGAGCTTTGCGTACTGATCAAGTATTTTGCAATTAGAAACAAATCAGGGAAATACTGCGGTGTTGTTGAAGTATCGCAGGAAATCAGTGATATCAGGAAGATTGAAGGGGAAAAGCGCCTGCTGGATTGGAATAAATAAGCCTGAGAAGCTGCGGTCTGCTGCGAATTGCTGAATA
>JAOZTN010000142.1:0-5290 GCA_029942245.1 Bacteroidales bacterium
CACAAAACTTCAATTCGGTTTTTGTAAGTGCCGGATGTTTTGCTTTTAGTTTATTAAAAAAATCTTTGTGTACTTCTGTAAACCGTAGTTTAAAAACTTCCCAATTGTCTTGCTCCGTACTTTGTAATTCCAAATCTTTTTTGACTTGAATAAGATCATCGCAAACATCTGTTTCTGAATGTTTTTCCAGAAGTTGATTGATATAATTCTTGGTATTTTCAATAATTTTGCCAGCTTTACTAATTTGAAGGGCCGTGGCAATCAATTCTCTTTTGCTTTTATCTAAATTTTCCTTTGCCTTATGCTTCTCCCTTTCCTGTTGTATTTGTTTTTGCTCAAGATTATGTTGAACTGAAATATCCAGGCCTACTCCTATAAAATATTGCCGACCTTTATCTTCAAATGGATAAGCTTCATAAAAATAAGGGATCTGCTTGCCACTTTTATGCAAAGTATAGTATTCCACCTGTGCTTTACCGCTAGTGAAAACTTTCGCAACCCCTACTTTAACTTTCTCATATTCTTTTTTTGTAAAGAATTGATGGGCTTCCTTATTTAAAAGTTCCTCATCCGAATAACCTAAATCAAGGGTGTAGTTCTTATTCCACTTTTTAAGAAAGAATTTATCACCCACTTTTTCGTAGGCATAAAAAAGACCTGGCAAATTGTTGATCAACTTACTATTAAAGGCTTCGGTATTGAAATTTAAGCGGCTCTTAAGTTCGGTTTCAGATTGAATCAACTCTTCAATTTTACGATAATGATCCTGCAATTGGTCTTTTACCTGAGTTAATTCGGCAATATACGTTTCGAGTTTTTCTTTGTTGTTCTTTAATTTACTGATATCAATTATTATCCCTGCCACATATCTTTTGTTATTCACAACCAAGAGACTGCGCAAAGCAATAACCGGGATTATACTACCGGATTTGGTCTGTAAGTTATATTCAACAACTATTTTTTCATTATCATCGTTGGCAAGAAATTCGGTTAATTTTTCAACAGCCCGTTCTTTGTCGTCTTTTTTAATAAACTCAGTAACAAGCTTATTCTTCAATTCATCTCCTGAATAGCCTGAGATGATTTCCACATTTTTGTTCCAGGACAACAACCTGCCTTCACTTGAAAGGACATAAGCCTGCTCGGGCATACCCTTTATGATCTTTTCTAATGAAAAGGGTACTTCTGGAATGTTGTTTTTTGTTTTATTCATAAATCAGTCTTAACAGAAGCATCATGTAATATCAATAATTCTTTATAATAAAAAGTTTGCTCTGCTTCACCATATTTCACAATTTACAATTTACAATTTACAAAAAATCTTTGAAATTGATTATCCTCGGGGCAGCGCCTCCGCTGAGTAGCTTGTGCCACCGCTAAAGCTATGGCGACACGCGGTTGGCGCTCGCGGAAGCCACGAGGAATAATTTAATTTAATACTATCTTTCACAAAACAGTTTACCCTGAGCCGAAGGGTCGAAGGGCCACAGCCCGATTTTTTAAAGTTCCAGGTTCCAAGAACCATATTCCAAGATATTGAACCATTCGATTTGCTTTACTCCAGCACCTCAAAAATATTCACCGGAGCCGATTTGTTTTTCATTTTCACTTCTCCAATATTTTGGCATTTAAAGTGTTCTTTTACTTTGTGATAGGACTCCTCGCTAATGACAATTTGACCAGGCTTGGCTGCTGATTCCAGTCGCTGTGCTGTATTTACTACATCTCCAATCACGGTATAATCCAGCCTGCGAAGACTCTCAGAGCCAATATTACCTGAGATCAGCTCACCACAATTTATTCCAATGGAAACCTTGGGCCTAAACTTAATATGTTCTGATATGGTGGGAAGTTTAGCAACTTCATTCCGTATAGTCAGGCAAGCATCAATGGCACGGTCAAGATGGTGGTCACCACGAAAAATGGCCATAACGGCATCCCCGATAAACTTATCAATGAAGCCATCTTGCTCAACGATCTCCTTTGCCATCAGATCAAAATAACTGTTCAGGAGCTGTACTACCATATCAGGCGATTCGTTTTCGCTGATGGATGTAAAACTGCAGATGTCAATAAATACTACAGTGGCCTCAATTGTTTCATTCGCCATAAGCGAAGATTCGAATTCGCGCGTATCCATAAAATTGAGTACCGTTTCATCTACATACATCTTGAGGATGTTATTCTCCTTGACTGCCTTAAGTGTTTCGCGAATCTGGTTTACATATTTGATAGTTTTTTCGATTGTAAGCTCCAGATCATCGAAATTCACTGGTTTGGTCACAAAATCGAAAGCTCCGCGATTCATGGCTGTGCGGATATTTTCCATATCTCCATATGCCGAAACAATGACCGATTTTAAGATAGAATGCTTTTCCGATAGTCTTGAAAGCAATGTCAAGCCATCCATCTCGGGCATGTTGATATCACTGAGCACAATATCAACATCAGGATGCTCCTGCAATTGTTCCAGGGCATGACGTCCGTTAATTGCAAAAACGAATTCGTATGAATTGTCACGGATCTTTTTACGAAACTTCTGTTTGATCAGAACTTCAAGATCTGACTCATCGTCAACTACTAATATCTTAGTCATTATTTATAGGTATTACAATAATAAATTCCGTTCCTTCATCTTTCTTTGTTTCCACCCTTAACTCACCACTGTGGCCTTTGCTTATTATATCAAAGCTCATGCTCAATCCTAAACCGGTGCCTTCCCCGGCAGGCTTTGTTGTAAAGAATGGTTGAAAGATCTTATCAAGCAGATGTGTTGGTATTCCATCACCGTTGTCCCTCACCCTGATTTCAACCCCTTGCTTAACTTCTTTTGTACTTACAAATACTTTTGGCTTAAAGCCTTCAATTCCTTTCTTTGATTTTTGAGACACAGCGTAAAATGCATTGTTAATAATGTTTAGGAATACCCTGCCAAGATCCTGTGGGATCACCTTGATCTTAGGAATACCGGAGTCAAAATCTGCTACAAAATCGGCATTAAATGATTTGTCCTTTGCCCTCAAGCCATGATAAGCCAATTGTAAATATTCATTCGCCAATGCATTGATGTCAATAGATTCCTTTTCGTTACTGCTGGTTCTGCTATGCTGTAACATTCCTTTTACGATGGCATCGGCACGCCTACCATGATTAAGAATCTTCTCCAGGTTTTGAATTACATCTTCAGCAATTTCCCTGACATCATCTGAATTTCCCAAATCCATTTCCTCTTTCATTTCAGCCAGCAACTCTTTACTTACTTCCGAGAAATTGTTAACGAAGTTCAAAGGATTTTGAATTTCATGGGCTATACCGGCAGTCAATTCACCCAGGGAAGCCATCTTTTCGGCATGAATCAATTGGTTCTGTGTTGATTTCAAGTCGTTCAGGGTAATTTCAATTTTGTTTTTTGCATCCTCAAGCTGTTTAAAATCTTCGTAACGGGAGTAGGCAACCGCAAAAGCTTTGGCCAGTGATTTGACCAGGTCAACTTTATCCTTCGAGAGTGGCTCATTATTTCCAACATAAAGCATTCCCTGCTTAAAAGGTATAAAGTGCAGATCAAGCGATTCAGGTGGTTTTGTATTACCCTGATAATCTATACGGCTTTGCACCTGTCCGAGACTGATCATGGATTCCATCCAATTTATAAAGTCCTCCTTATTCCAATGCTGGGTATACACTTTTTTCTTTCTCCAATGTTCAACAGTGTTATTTGTTAATTCATTGGAACCAAAAGGCAGATCAAGAACGCCAATCGGCTTGCCGTCCGGAGTAGTCAAGTATGCCTGCACATTCTCCTTATTCTCATTTATAATAAAAATTCCACAACGATTAAATGGGACTTCCAGTACTTCCAATTCACTCCAAATGAGGGGAGTAATATCTTGCAGATCTGATGTAGTACGCATGCTGGCAATTTGTCCGCGAACCCTGTCGAGTGAGGCTTGTTTAATGGCCTCTTTTGCCTGCACTTCTGCATCTTTTAAATCCAAATAACGCCGATAGGTTAAGGAAAGGACCGAAGTATACCTTCTGAATATCTGGATGTCCTGCTCTTGCAATTCTGTGTCAGTCCATGCATAAACACCCCCTTCTTTAAAGTAAAAGTAGTAGCCATACTGAACTTCGTCATCGGCAAAGCCATGGAAGGCTACCTGGGGGTTCATTACCTTGTAATACTCTGATATTTCATTGCCACGTAAAACAGGATAATATTCTTCCTGATTTACCCAGGAATCAAAAACTTTATCAAGTACCGGATGTCCCGATAGCTTTAAGTTCCCGACTATTTTTTTTATTTCCTGATTTTCATTGGTATCAATTGCATGGATCCTTACTATCCGGGTTTTCCCGTCAACTATTCCAACTCCGCACCTGTGTGGCGAAACATTCAGTCCTTTGAGTTCTGAAAAGAAAGCATCTACCGTTAGGCCCAGGTCTTCTGATTTGTGCATCGCCATGGCTTTGGAACGGACCCTTTCCAAAGCGGCTTCTATCTGTGCTTCCCGGGCCTGGATTTCTGCTTTTTGCAGATCTAAGAATCTTCTGTATGTTTGTCCGAATACACCGGCAAATCTATTAAATACCTGTGCTGCTGCTTCTGAAATGGGAATTGGTGCAAACGCAAAAAGAATACCTTCAGAAAAGAAGAAACTTTTGTGGTACTCATTTTCCGGTAATGTATCTAAGGCTATAAAAAACGGGTATTCTGGTTCATTGTTAAGCGCATTGTAATATCGTATTACATCATCCCCGATATAGTCGTAGCTATAACAAGCTTCACCATTGTCCCACGCCTTCTTCAGTCCTATTAGCATGGGGTGTATCCTCATATCTAACATTCCCATATTAAAATCAACTTCACCATTAGAATTTAGAGTTGCCGACCGTGTTTCCATATGGTCTTTCTCTTTGTCAAGAATTCCAATACCACATCGAATGGATTTGTCAAGGCCCAGCTTTAAGACTTCGTCAAATAAAGTAACAACCGTGTCTCGGACATCCTGGCTATTGTGCATGGCCATTGTTTTAGCCCTGACCCTTTCCAGTGCCGCTTCGATTTCCAGTTCCCGGGATTTATGCTCAAGGTCGGCGGTTTTTTCCTCGACCAATAATTCCAGCTCCGCATTTCGTTGCTGCCATTCATTTAATAACTTTTCCTTATCTGATGTCATGATTCGGATTTACTACAATGCTAAATGCTTGAATGATTATGACTTAAAACCCTATACTTTATTATAAACAAGGAATGAAGAAAACTGTTCATCCCTACTTGAGCACATCCTCA
>JAOZTN010000143.1:0-5081 GCA_029942245.1 Bacteroidales bacterium
CAGTCAGCCCATTTTCATTTTTAATCACAAGAATATACACTCCGGGTTTTAAGCTTGAGATATTTATTCTGGATTCTTCTTTTCCAGCCGGGATTATGTCTTCATAGATTTTGTTTCCGGTTATGTTATAAATAATAACTCCATGTTCCGACTCAGCATTCGAGTGAGATATAGTAATATTGGTCGAGGCAGGGTTAGGGAAAATATAAGTATCTGTTTCTGTAAATTTCGGATCTTCTTCAATATTTACAGGGAGTGATGGTGTGTATTTAAATAATATTCCTCCATTAGGATTCCCATAATTCTTTTCATAAGGTATTCCTACAATAATGTCGCTGCAGCCATCATTGTTAAAATCACCCGATGCAAAAGTTTTTCCTGCTCGATATACTTTGTTCTGTAATACTATTCCTGGGCTGTTTGACAATGTATCCTCAATAGAATATATACGTATGTCAATATTATCAGGGTTAGAGTATGCTGGGGGTGTCCATGATCTGGCAATATCTGATCTTCCGGTCTCTGCTATGTTGTTTATATAGCATATGCTTTGCCAGGTATTTTCAGAGGTAGGATCACTTATAGTATAATCAGGAATAGTGTCGAATTGAGGACCTCCCTGGTAAATAAAAATTGATCTTGGACCTGGATCGTAATAAAATAGGTCCGGGAAGCCATCACCATCAAAATCACCTTCATATCTGGCGGTAAAAGATCCAAAACTACCTTGATAAAGAGAAGGTGATGAGATTATTAGATCAAATTGATCGTCTGCAAACGGCCCGCCAAAATATATTAAGGATTGTCCATTGTCATACTTCGCATCTCCAATCGTAAAATCATCATATCCATCGGCATTGATATCACCGCATCTACCTATCGGATCACCGAAATGCGGATAACTGTTGGACCCACTCCTGAATAATATCATATCTGGTGATTCACTTATGGTGTCACCACCAAAATAAACAAATGCTTTCCGTTGACCGTAAAATGCATCACCACCAATAATAAGATCATCGTATCCATCAGCATTGTAATCTCCCACAACTGATAGAAATTTTCCAAACTCCCTGGCCAATCCTTCCCCGGAAATAATGAAATTTGCGTCTTCTGAATAATATTCATCATAGTAGGATGAGTCTCCTAAAAAAATATAAACATCATTTTTTGAAATCATATTGTTAAAGGGAAATATAAAAGAGGATTCACTGCTATTTGAAATAATAAGATCAGTCATTCCATCTCCATTCATATCACCATGCGTCCAGTTAAAGCACTTTCTTCCATTTGTCTGGGGTAATAAAAAATTTATATCAGGCTGATAATCAAGTTCATGTCCGCCATAATATATATCAAGGTAGCAAGCGTTTTCAGCCAGGATACCCCAGTCTTCATATCCGTCATTATTGATGTCTCCAACACTGGCAGAATGGTTCCCATAGAAAAGATTCTGGAAACTTTCGCTTTTATGCTTTCCAATAATAATAGGGCTGGAAAAATCCGGCTCTTCATTACCGAGAATGATTGCAGTTCCAACTACTACAAAGCGCTCATGTTCATCAATTTCCCAATAGTTCAGGTATAGATCATTGATTGAATCATTGTTGTAATCAAATATCTGCATATCCTTTGGTTGCGCTGGCGAGGTAGGGTAGTATTTACATTGGGGTTGAAAATAGTGCGCAGTATTTCCGACTTCATAAGAAACTTCCTGAAATCCATTCTGTTGTATGTTTGGTGATCCGTAATAAAGCAACATACTTGTGTCACTGACTTTGGAATACCAGTCATCAGATCCATCCCCATTGAAATCTCCAGCATTGTAAAACTGTCTGTTTGGATTGCCGGTATAAAAAGTAACAGGAGGATCAAAGAATGGCGGTGTATCGGAACCAAAATTTACTTCCAGGTGAAGGCCAAAAGTATTGGTTGAATCATAAGCCGCAAATACATGAGCAATGTCAATCTTGCCATCTCCGTTAATATCCGTATACTCCTGAGAATAACAATGGGAGGGCTCATTTATAAAGTCATAACCTCCTGAATACTCAATAGTAAATTGATTTGTTTTCTTGTCAAAGGAATTGATTATGAACATTCTGTCATCATAGAAAAAGTTATGCTGTGACATGCAAAACTCAGTGCTGTCATCCTTGTCAAAATCGGCTGCAAAGAACCTCGTCTTATCGGTGTCAAAGCGCCAAAGATTATTTGGTGCCTGATAATAGAATGATACAGAATCGGGACCGCTGAATACTAATAGCGAATCTGATGTATAAGGCCCCAGAAAGAACTCAGAATAACCATCATCATTGACATCTCCTGCAAAATATAGTTCATGATGATCTACTGGAACCTCAATTTGTATAAAACTATCCGATATACCTTCAGCACATCCAAATCTGATCTTTTCCTGATTGATGTCTACTATGTCGTCGTAGCCATCATTATTATAGTCTCCTATTCCGTATATGCGACTATCATAGAACACATTGCTTTCACCTTGTAATCCCGCACTAAACAAAATGGCAGATTTTGGTAAAACGTCATTCATTTCGAGGCTTCTCTCATCTGCGGCATGATAATTAAAGAAGATCATGTCAGTCATGCCGTCTCCATTAATGTCCCCGGCCGGATTACCCTGAACTAATGGGAAATTAATATCCTCTCCTGATATTTTAAAAGGTGTGATCATTGCATCATGTATAATGGTGTCAGGATGTGAGTTTTGAGCAGGAAGGACAAAGCTTGCCAGGGAAAGCAAGATAATACACATCCATTTAAAAAGGAGTGGATCTGTTCTCATATCAGTTCTGATTTATTCTCTAATGAAAATATATATCAATCTCAAATATAAGAAATTCAGGCTAAAAAATCTAGTTAAAATATTTCTGACTTCATTTCTGACTTCGCTCCTCGCTCTTCTGACTTCACTTTTCTGGTATCTGACTTCAAACCCTCCTAATATTTAATAAACTTCCCTCTTTCGGTTACCCCTTCTTCATTTTTAATCACAAGAATATATACTCCGGGTTTCAGCTTGGAGATATTGATTTCGTGTTCATGATTTCCAGATGGTATAATGCCTTCATATACACTTACTCCGGTTAAGTTGTATATACGCATTGCTTG
Organism: Bacteroidales bacterium; assembly: GCA_029942245.1. Lineage (GTDB taxonomy): Bacteria > Bacteroidota > Bacteroidia > Bacteroidales > B18-G4 > B18-G4. The sequence goes on from JAOZTN010000143.1 coordinate 3,136, forward strand.
CTCCACCTCAGTATTCGAGTGACAAATAGTGATCTTGTTTGTGGCCGGGTTTGGGAAGACTTTTATAGATTCTTCCTTTCTAATTGGCTGCTGTCCTGTCCATGTCTGACCTCCATTTTCAGTATAGAGTATGGCACCATTTTGACCGGCAACCCACCCCTGGTTGTTATTTATGAAGTTTACAGAATAAAGGGCATTGAAAGCAGGAAGCGCAACTTCATTCCACTCTATACCTCCATCATTTGTTATATACATCCGTGAATGAGGTCCTGAACCATATCCCACGGCCCAGCCATTGTATTGATCAGAGAAGGATATATCAACCAGTCCAAAAGTATACTGGCTTGAATTATCTTTAAAGCTTCTTTGGATCTCCCAGGAATTACCCCCATCGGATGTGTGCAAGATATAATCATACCAACCAGCGGCCCATCCTTCATTTTCGTCAATAAAATCTATAGAATATATAGCAGAGAAGAACCCAAGGCTATCTGCCTGAAGTGTCCATGTTTGGCCAATATCTTTAGTATAAAAAATTACACCATAATGATCAAAATATTCACCTACGACCCAGCCAGTTGCTGTGTTATCGAAAAAAACATCCCTCAGGTTAATATCCATATTTATACTACATTCTGTCCAGGTGTTTCCTCCATTATGCGTTTTTATTATATATCCATTATAGCCTACTGCCCAGATCGTATTTTCATTTACAGCAAATACAGATTTTATTATTTCAGGGCATTGGCGAACGATATTCCAGGTATCACCACTATCAGTTGTCTTTAGTATATTATATTCACCGGCGGCAAATGCTGTTTGTGCATCCAGAATACTTATAGCTTCCAGATCTCCATATGCGCCTGAGTATTGCTCTTCCCAATTTAAGCCTCCATCAGTAGTGTGCAATATGGTTCCTTCTTCACCAACGGCCCAGCCTGAGTACTCATCCATCATCTCTATATCGAGGATAGAAAAGGTGGTGCCATTGCTAACAGGAGCCCAGAAAACACCTTCATTTTTGGATTCCATAATTTTGCCTGACCGTCCACCTGACATAAACTTTTCTCCAGGGGTTCCATCCAGGCAATTCAGCGATGCACCTTCAATATCAGCCACCTTTTCCCATGAACTACCTCCATCAATTGTTTTGTAAAAATAGCTCTGTGATGAATAATTATGTCGCCCGACTACCCATCCGGTATCGGCATCGGAAAAAATAGCTTCTGTGAAATATCCGTAATCTGAGTATGCACTATCCCATGATAATCCCCCGTCATAGCTATGAAGTATTAATCCATGGTTCCAGCCTGCATGCCAGCCAAGGGCAATCCCATTTAAAGAGTCAGTAAATAAAATGTCGAAAAAATATGCGTATTCTTCTTCGTAGGTATTTATCCAATCCTGCCCGCCATTTATAGTTTTCAATATAATGCCATTCCCCTGTCCTTGCCATGGGTCATCATCGTAACCGGTGGCCCATCCTATTTTATCATTTATATAACTAATACTTCTGAGGGTTTGAGAATAACCAAGGGGGTTTTCATTCCAGTGAATTCCACCATTTTCGGTACTTAGGATCATGCCATCCTCACCGCACGCCCATCCAGTTGAATCATTAATAAACTGAATATCCCGGATTTTAGAATACCCTGAATGATAAGAGGAATACCAGTCTGTCCCACCATTAATAGTTTTGTATATCTGCCCCATACCCGATACAAATCCGGTTTCGGATGAGGTAAAGAAAAGCTTATACAAATGCCAGCCATCGGCAGAATAATCCACACTCCAGTTTGTACCACCATCTGTAGAATGTAGAAGAACCCCGCCTTCCCCTACAGCCCAGATCGTATCCGGATTGATCATCAAAATGTCATTCAGGTTATTTCCCTGTGGCCATGGGTTTTGCCATTCCCATTGAGCGCAAGCCAGGATGGTATTGG
>JAOZTN010000144.1:0-5063 GCA_029942245.1 Bacteroidales bacterium
TACTGCCTACTGCTTACTGCCTACTGCTTACTGCTTACTTTCAGCTTCATTGAGCTTTAAAAGTGAAAGTAAAATATAGGCCAGGAGAATAAATGGGATGGATGCGAAGCGATAGCTCAGAAAAAAGCCTATTGCAAATACAATGAGGATGTATCGTCCCCTGTTATATTTCCAGTAGATGTTGCTGATCTTTAATGAGAATAGCCTTAAAGGTGATACCATCAAGAAACAAAGAGCAAGGACAATTGCGATGAGGCCATAGGGGTTGCTGTAAAAATCGTTCAGCCATGGTATTCCGCCCAGTTTGCAGTTCAATGCCAGTGGGATGGCAAGTACCATCAGCGCCGCTGCCGGAATGGGTAAACCCGTAAATTCCTTTTCCTGTTCAGTGTCGATGTTAAAACGGGCCAGCCGGATGGCTCCGAATAAAGGAAGTAGAAATGCTGCATACGCCAGGTAAGCATTTTCGGAAACTCCCTGGAGGAGTGTATACATCATGAAGGCAGGAGCTACACCAAAGGAGACCATATCGGCCAGTGAATCGAGCTGTTTGCCTATCGCCGACTGTGCATTTAAGAGGCGTGCCATGGCTCCGTCAAGCAGATCGAGTGCCAATGCCAGAATAAGCCACCAGGAGGCATAACCCAGTTCGCCTTTTGATACAGCCACAATGGCCAAACATCCTGCCAGAATGTTTAGCAGGGTGAGCAGATTCGGAAATTGCTTCATGAAGTAAAGATACAATTATTATCCTGTGGAGCCAATCTTGCGTATCCGATCCATATCAAGAATTTTGATACTCTTTCCTGATACTTCGATCAGTTTATCATCCTTAAATTCTTTCATCAGGCGGATCACGCTTTCCGTCGACATGCCGGTTAACTCGGCCAGATCGTTACGCGACAGGGGTAGATCGTATTCGAGAGATTTGAAGATCCTCTCCGAGAGGCACATCAGAATATCAGCCATTCTGCCATGTAATTGTTTTTGCGTCAGACAGAAAAAACGCCCATAAGCCTGGGCACTATTTTCGTTCAGGATGTCGATGATCCTGGATGCAAAAGCAGCATTTTGCTTAAGCAGGAGCTTGAATACATTTATATCGATCAGCCTTGCCCATGAATCAACATACGGGCTGACTGAATACAAGAAGGTATTGTTTCCTTCAAAAATAGAGGGAAGGCCAACCATATTGTTTTTAGGAGTGATGGCCAGTATCAAGTTTTTAGGGTTCCCTTCCAGGTACACCTTCACCAGTCCTTCAGTAAGGAAGATGATCTTAGAAGCAAAAGAGCCCTGCTTACAAATGATCTCCCCTTTTTTATAATGAACCTCCACCATGTTGTCATCCACCATCTTCTTTTCATCCTCGGTGAGCAGGTCAAAGCAAGTTACCGTCGGGGTACGGACGGCACAAGAATTAGGATATGAATTTACATTCATGTTTATATGCACTTTCTGCAAAAATACGAATAAGATCATAATAAATACTGATCTATGTCATGTTTTTTATGACAAGGACCATTATTTTTCATATCTCATTTCAACACATTAAATTATTTTGATATTAAAATACACTTAGTTTTGTGAAAAATTTAACAAATACACGAATTAGCAAAAAGGTATTTAAAATTTAATCAAAAACAATCACTAATTAAAAAACAAAAAACTATGAAAAAATTTGTGAAGTATTTCATGTTCATCCTTATGGTATCAGCAGTGGTCCTGGCAGGATGTTCAAAAAGCGATGATGATGAAGAACCAACACCAACACCAACTGCAAAATTTGATGTTCTTAAGGACTATATGATTGCAAATAACTTGGATGTTAGCACGGTGATCTCCGGCTGGAATGTTATGCCACAAGATGTTAATGCAAAAGCACCGAGCGACTATTTTATTATTGATATTCGCGCCCAGGAAGACTTTGATGCTGGACATATTGAAGGTGCTGTTCATTCACCTTTAGCCGATATCCTTACTATTGCCGAGGGTTCAACCAAACAAATTCTGGTTGTATGTTATACAGGCCAGGAAGCCGGTCATGGAGTTATAGCTCTCCGTTTGAGCGGATATTCAGATGCCCAGATATTGAAATGGGGAATGTGTGGCTGGACCGATGACCTTGCCGGAAAATGGAACTCCAATACGGGAGATGCAGCGGTTGATCATTCCAGTTGGATCGTTCCTCCGGGGGCAATCACAACTCCTGCTGAATTTGCTGATCCTGTACTTGAGTCTTCTTTCACTGAAGGAGCTGATATCCTTGCTGAAAGAGTGGATGCATTACTTGCAAACGGGTTTGGTGCAAACGTTATTCTCAATAGTGCCGTCCTTGGCAATCCATCAGATTATTTCATCAATAACTACATTGCTGCCACCGACGTAGAGCATTACGGAAACATCACAGGTGCTTACAGGTTGAATCCTTTCACCCTTGCCGACGGAACTTATAAGAACCTTGATCCTTCACAAACAATAGTAAACTATTGCTGGACCGGCCAGACTTCATCTATGCTGACAGCCTACATGTATGTCCTTGGGTATGAAGCAAAAAGCCTGAAATGGGGTATGAACGCCATGATTTATTCTAACCTTACAGGACACAAATGGAACATGCTTGGTCTCAATTATCCGGTTGTTCCTACTAAATAAAGATTTCGATCTTAATCAAATAGCATAATCTAATGAAATAGCGGTTGCCGGAATACAAAAACATATTGCACTTTATCTTAATGCATTCCGGCAGCCCTTTTTTATTCACAATTCATCAAAAACCACTTAACATGAAGAAAGTCATAATAATTCTTGTAGGCATCATGCTTATGAGCCCGGCACTCGTCAATGCACAGGGCTGCATGGAACCTTCTTCCGATGGAGGTGTTAATGTTATCGGGTTCATTCAACCGCAATATTCCCTCAATATGGATGGAATTAACAGCAGTGGTGGCCCAATTATGATCCATGGGAAAGAAGTGCAAAACACAAACAGTTTCAACTTTTACCGTGCACGTCTTGGTGTAACCGGTAACATCCCTTACGATATCAGCTACTATGTAATGGCTGAATACAGCAGTTTCATCGGTGGTGTATACCTCCTCGATGCGTTTGTAACCTACGACCGTTTCGGTCCATGGGCAAAATTCTCACTCGGTCAGTTTAAAACCCCTGTAAGCCTCGAGCTTGCAACCCCTTGCCACAAACTGCATACAGTATACCGCTCACTCGTTGTACAACAACTTGTTGGTCCATGGCGCGACATGGGTTTCATGGCCTCCGGTGGAGTGACATTAAAAAATTATGCCGGCCTTACCGATCATAAATTCTTCAGCTATCAGTTAGCCATTATGAATGGGACCGGCATCAATCAGTGGGATAATAATAATTCAAAAGATATTGCCTTCAGGGGAATCATCTCTCCATGGAAAGGCATTGATGTTGGTGGTAGTTTCCGTACCGGCCAGCAAGAACCGGCCAATTCCAAAGATGGCTATGGTACCCGGACCACTATTGGCGGGGAACTTTCAGTAGATTTCTTTAATTTTCTGTTCCAGGGAGAATATCTCTATGGATACGGCGAAAACCTAAAAGGCACCGAAGGTGGTGGCTGTGGTGGTGGTGGAACACCTGACATTGATGGCGAACTGGAAAGAAACGGTTGGTATGCAATGCTTTTATACAAAACACCATGGAACCTGGAACCGGTTGTCAAATACGAATACTTCAATCCAAAAGCAAAAGCTGATTACACTCTTGCATATGATGCAGCTGTGAATGAAGTCACAACCCTGACACTGGGGATCAATTACTTCATCAACGATTGGTCACGCGTTCAGATCAATTATATGATCCATAATGATGACAATGTTTATACCGATGCGAGCGGGGATGTTAAAAACTATTCCCTTATTCATGATGCCAACGGTAATTACTTCAAACAGCAGTTTGTGATCCAGGTACAGGCAATATTACAATAAACTTTAAATAATATTTCAATGAAAAGAACAAGTATATCGATGATCCTGGCAGTAATGTTCCTGTTTATTACACAGGTACTAACTGCGCAGGTAGTGATCTCAGCTAAAGAATTTTCTGCTGAGGCCAAGAAGAATAAAACATTGGTGGTAATTGATGCCAATACAGCAGATAATTATGCCAAATCACATGTAATGGGTGCCGTTAATGTACCTCATAAAGAGCTGTACAAACCTGGTGATGTTGAAGGACTGATCCAGTCACCTGCTGACCTGGCTGCTTATTTTGGTGCAAAAGGCATCAGCAATACCAGCAATATTGTGATCTACGATGATGGTTCAAGCAAATACTCAAGCCGTGTTTACTGGGCGCTTGATTACCTGGGAGCTACAAACCTCCGCATTCTGCATAAGGATATGGACCAGTGGAAAGCTGCCCGCGTTCCTCTCACAAGAAACAAAACCGCTGTTAAGGCTGCAACTTTCGCCCCAAGCCTAAATGCTAGCATCATGGTTACTGCCGCTGACGTAAAAGGATGCAGTGGCAACTGTGTTATTGTTGATTCAAGGCACGTAAGCGAATATGATGGCACCTCAGAAAAACCTGTAAGTGTTGGTCATATCAAAGGAGCCATCAATGTTGAATACAAAGAATTTGTAGATGACAAAGGTGCTTTCAAATCAGCCGATGAGCTGAAAGCTGTTGCAGCAAAACATGGACTGACATCAGATAAAACTATTATTCTATACTGTGTTACCAGCGTACGCGCTGCAGTTTCTTTTGTGGCACTGAAAGAGATCCTCGGATATCCGAATGTTAAGATATATGACGGAGCCTATAACGAATGGACAGCCCAGGGTGGAGCCATGGAAAAATAAAAATCGAATTCATTTTGCTTAAATAATTCGTGTTAATTACGGATGAATTGAAAAAAAGCCTCGTTCGCGAGGCTTTTTTTATGGCATAAGTAATAAGGCATAAGGCATAAGGCATAGGGCATAGGGCATAGGGCATAGGGCATAAGGCATAAGTAATAGGGCATAAGGCATAAGTAATAGGGCATAAGGCATAAGTAATAGGGCATAAGG
>JAOZTN010000145.1:0-5046 GCA_029942245.1 Bacteroidales bacterium
AAAAACTCCATCGTATCAACGCCATCAGCATAGTCCCATAAATTCGGATGCTGAGCTGTTCCCGGCGGGATACCCCCGGGGATATCATCACTCACAGATACCACACATTGAATGTTTTCAGTATTTTCAGCAATAAAAGCATTCAGTTCCTCCGCCGACTGATAACGCTCATAATGAAGCACTGATACAGGTGAAGTCATTGCATGATCTTCCTTAAGTAAGAGAAAACCATTATCGAAATGCGGATCACCATTGATAAGGAAGACTGACTTATTATAATCGTAGTTATTTCTGTATTTGTGATGATCTCCAACGGATGAAAACTCTTCGATGGCCTCGAAAAAGGTTTTTAAATCGTAGTCTTTCGGGACAAATAGCCTGGATATGTTCCTGCACCCAAGCCCGTAATACATAAAAATATCATCACCCAGGGCTTTCAGCTCAGCTGCAGTTTCATTGCCGGTCAGGACAGCAAGAGCATTGCGATTCTTCCTGATAATATGTGGATACTTGCCGAAATAGTAGTTAAAATATCTCGAAGTATTGTTACTCCCTGTAGCGATAACTGAATCAAAATCCTTGATCTTCTCATCAGCAAAGCTGATCTTGTCGCTGAATGCAGGTTCAATTTTAATAAGTAAATCAGCAATCGCAGGGATGAGAAACTTATCATCGGATGAAAGTTTGGCTTGTATAATATGTCCTGCCATCAAAACTGAAAGGAAATCATGAAAGCCAACAGCAGGTATATTCCCTGCCATCACAACAGCGATACGCTTTGGTTCCTGTATAGCATCCAGGTCATACATTTTCGTCCAGCGTGCGAGCTCCTCCGTTTTCATGCTTGCTCCAAAAGACTGAAGCATATTGAATACAGATTCGGGCGTAAACCATGCATTTGAAGCAAGGGCCTTGTCAAAAGCCTGTTCAAAAGATTCCAGATCATGAGAATCGATTTTGAAAGACTTCTCTTTCCCGATCTGTTCCAAGACCCTGCCGAGGGTACTAAATGCTTCTATTCTGTGATCAATTCTCATAGCGTATTAAGTTATTATCAAGATGACAAAATTATTCAATAATTTAATATATTTGTGGTGCCGTATTTCTGGCAAGTCTGAGCGAATAATAAAATCTTAAAATACACTGAATTATGAAGAAACACAACTTTTATGCAGGGCCTTCTATCCTTCCTCAATATACCATTGAGAACACTGCCAAAGCACTGACTGAATTTGCAGGTATGGGGCTGTCGCTGATGGAGATTTCGCACAGGAGCAAGCAATTTGTTGCTGTAATGGATGAAGCGCAGGCGCTTTTCAAGGAATTGCTTGACATTCCTGAAGGTTATTCCGTGATTTTTGTTGGCGGAGGAGCCAGCACACAGTTCGCCATGGTTCCTTTTAACCTTATGAAGAAAAAAGCAGCCTACCTGAACACGGGTGCCTGGGCGAAAAAAGCCATCAAGGAAGCACAGGGCCTTGGAGAAGTTGTTGTAGTAGGCAGTTCAGAGGATAAGAATTTCAATTACATCCCGAAAGGGTACAGCATTCCGGAAGATGCCGACTATTTTCATATTACCACTAACAACACCATTTACGGCACGGAGATCAAATACGATATCGACTCTCCTGTTCCGCTGGTAGCTGATATGTCGTCCGATATTTTCAGCCGCCCTCTGGATGTATCAAAATATGCCATCATCTACGGTGGGGCGCAGAAAAACCTGGCTCCTGCTGGTGTAACCTTTGCCATCATTCGTGATGATATCTTAGGAAAGGTAGAGCACCACATTCCGACTATGTTGAAGTACAAAACTCATATCGACAAGGAGTCTATGTTTAACACACCTCCTGTTGTACCTGTGTTTGCAGCATTGCAAACCCTTCAATGGCTCAAAAACCTCGGAGGTGTGAGTAAAATTCATAAAGTGAACAATTACAAAGCCGGATTGCTTTACGATGAGATCGACCGCAACCCGCTCTTTACAGCCCCCGTGGCTGATCCTGAAGACCGTTCCATCATGAATATTTGTTTTATCATGAATGCCGGTTATGAGAACCTGGAACAGGAGTTCTTTGAATTTGCTTCTGCCAAAGGTATGGTCGGGATAAAAGGACACCGTTCTGTTGGTGGCTTCAGGGCATCGACCTATAACGCCCTCCCTGTGGAAAGCGTTGAAGTACTGGTTGGTGCGATGCAGGAATTTGAAAATATGCGTAAATAGAAGTGTTGAGTTTTGAGGGTTGAGGGTTGAGTTAATTGGAATTTAAATTGCCTCAAGTCTCAATCCCGGCCTCAAACATAAAAAACTAAAAACATGACTAAAGTACTAGTAGCTACTGTAAAGCCTTTTGCACCCGCAGCGGTGGATGGCATCAGAAAAGTTGTTGAAGAAGCAGGATATGAAATGGCACTGCTTGAAAAATATGATAGCCAGCAGGATTTTATCAATGCAGCAGCAGATGCTGATGCCATTATTATCCGTAGCGATAAAGCTGATGCGGATGTGATCGCAAATGCAGGACAGTTAAAAATCGTTGTCAGGGCCGGAGCCGGTTATGATAATGTTGACCTCGCCGCAGCCACCGAAAAAGGTGTGGTAGTAATGAACACTCCCGGACAGAATTCCAACGCAGTGGCCGAATTAGCCCTCGGAATGATGGTATATATGGCCCGCAGCTGCTTCAAGGGGACCTCCGGCAGGGAACTCCGTGGAAAGAAACTGGGGATCCATGCCTATGGAAATGTAGGAAGGTATGTTGCTGAGATCGCGAAGGGATTCGGGATGGAATGCTTTGCATTCGATCCTTTTATCAGTAAAGACGATATTGAAAAAGATGGCGTTACTGCACTGGATTCGGTAGAGGAATTATACAGTACTTGCCAGTATATTTCGCTGCATATTCCTTCCAATGAGAAAACCAAAGGATCTATCAACACAGATCTTCTGAATATCATGCCGGCTGGTGCTACACTGGTAAACACAGCACGCAAGGAAGTTGTATGCGAAGAATCACTTAAAAAAGTCTTTTCTGAAAGAGATGACTTCGTCTATATCTCAGATATCGCACCTGACTGCGCAGAAGAGATCGCGAAGAATTATGAAGGCAGGTTTTTCTTTACACCTAAAAAAATGGGTGCCCAGACAGCTGAAGCCAATATCAATGCAGGTATTGCTGCTGCAGAACAGATCAAGGCATTCATTGAGAATGGTGATACCAGCTGCCAGGTGAATAAATAATTGTCGTATACCGACTGAAAGGAAATATATTCTAACAAAACTATTTTGACCACATGGAGAACGGGAACGACAGGAATACTACCTTTTTTAGGTTCGAGGACCTGAGGATTTATCACAAAGCACTCAATTACACAAAATGGGTAAATGAAGTCAGCAGGGAAATAGCTGAAACAGAGAATAGCGGTCTCCTTGATCGTTTTAACACCTCTTCCCATAACATCGTATTGAATATAGCAGAAGGATCTGCCAGGAACAAGAGCCAGTTCATCTATTACCTGAAAATGGCCAAAAGTGCCGTAAGGGAATGCCTGGTTTTTACCAGCATACTTCACAAACTTGAGCTCTTTAGTGATGAGGAAGAGGATGAATCCAGGAACCAGCTTATGGAGATGACTAAAATGATCGGTGCGCTGATCTCTTCATTGCAAAGAAGCGTAAATAAACGAGAAGAGGATCAAGACGATTTCGCTAATAACAACGACATGTCTGCCGATTAATATTGAATCAAATAAATAACTAGCAAATGGCAATATTGAAAGCATTTAAGGGGCTGAGACCGCCCAAAGGGATTGCAAAGGAAGTTGCATCGAGGCCTTATGATGTATTGAATTCAGAAGAAGCAAGAGAAGAAGCAGCGGACAATGCATATTCGTTGCTCCACATCATCAAACCGGAGATCGACCTTGCTCCCGACATAGATGTCCATGCCCAGGAGGTATATGATAAAGCATTTGAAAACTTTACCAGGTTCAGGGATGAAGGCTGGCTGGTGCAAGACGAGGAGGAATACCTGTACATCTATGCGCAGACCATGAACGGAAAGACACAATATGGCATCGTAGGTTGTGCAGCTGTTGAGGATTATATGAATGGCATCATTAAAAAGCATGAGCTAACCCGCCCCGACAAGGAAGAAGACAGGATGAAGCATGTACGCATCAACAGCGCGAACATCGAGCCTGTATTCTTTTCTTTTCCTGCGGTGAAAGAAATAGATGAGATCATAGAAAAGGTGGTCAAAGAAAATGAACCTGAATATGATTTCACGGCAGAAGATGAGATCGGCCACCATTTCTGGGTTATTCGCGATAAAGCTGTCAATGACAAGATCATTGAGCTCTTTGCCGACGTCCCGGCTACCTATGTAGCAGACGGACACCATCGTACAGCTGCGGCTGCACTCGTTGGCAATGAGCGCAAAAAAGCAAATCCAAATCATAGTGGTGCTGAGGAGTACAATTACTTCCTTGCCGTGCATTTTCCTGACAATCAGCTGAGTATCATCGATTATAACCGTGTAGTGAAAGATCTGTACGGGCTCGGCAATGAGGAGTTCCTGGCGAAACTATCCGAAGTTTTTGTTGTGGAAGACAAAGGGACAGCCATCTATAAGCCCGCCAAACTTCATGAGTTCAGCATGTACCTGGATGGCAAATGGTATTCGATGGAAGCCAGGGAGGGCACTTTTAACGACAATGATCCTATTGGTGTGCTTGATGTGACAATACTCTCACAGCACGTGCTTGACAACATTCTGGGCATTAAGGATCTGCGCAGAGACAAAAGGATCGACTTCGTAGGCGGAATCCGTGGCCTGGGCGAGCTCGAAAAGCGTGTCGACAGCGGAGAGATGAAAGTCGCTTTTGCACTTTACCCTGTTTCCATGCAACAGCTTATCGATATTGCTGACACCGGCAACATCATGCCTCCAAAAACCACATGGTTTGAACCTAAACTGAGAAGTGGACTTGTGATTCATTTATTGGATTAGTACAGATTCACTGTTTCACTGTTTCACTGTTTCA
>JAOZTN010000146.1:0-3242 GCA_029942245.1 Bacteroidales bacterium
TCACTGTTTCATTGTTTCACTGTTTCACTGTTTCATTGTTTCACTGTTTCATTGTTAAATATCAATGAAACAAGGGAGCAATGGAACAATGGATGGTCATACGTTTGAAATTATGTACCTAAACTTCCCTCCCGTTCCCGGATCAAGAAATTGATGCTGGCTGATATCTACTTTACTAAAGAAAGGCATGAGCGCATCTTTAATTTTCCCCAGATCTCCTGCTGCCATCTGCCTTTTTACTTCTGCCTTAAACTCTATCTCTCCGGCAACATCCTGTATTACCTGGAATCGAAGCATCTTGCTGCTATTGATAAAACCTGCCTGATCGAGGAGGTTTGCAAAAAAGATCCCATTTACAGAAGAACCATCTTTAAGGATGATGTTCTCATTGGCCCGGCCGTGCAGTTCTGTCAGGCGTGGGGCAGCATTTCCACATGCACAGGGGTTGGTATCAATCACTCCCATATCCCCGTTTTTATAACGGATGAATGGCTGTGAATAATTATCCAGGTTGGTCATAATCAGATTATTGTTCTCGTCTGATTCCAGTATGCAATGTTCCATGCTGACGTGCATGCCATTGTGCTCCTTGCATTCGAAGGCGATGGAATTACACTCCCCGCATCCATACTGATTGAATAGCGGAGCCTGAAAAACTTCCTCTATCATCTTCCGGTATTCCGGAAACAGCGTTTCTGAGGTACACGAAACCGCAATGGGATTAATTCCTTTGATGTTATTTCGTTTTATGTATTCGGCCAGTAGGATGATGGCTGAGAGGTAACCACGGATCAGTTTTGGTTGAAACTTCTGTATCCTTTTCACTACTTCCTCCAGATAGGTGTTGTTGAAGGAGAAGGCATTGTAATTTCTAAATTTACTTATTTTTTCAAATAATCCGGGACGGGGGACGCGGTGCGAGGGACGCGGAAATTTCTGACTTCTGGTATCTGACTTCTGGTATCTGATTTCTGTGCTCCCCCAAAGCTCCACTTCCGGCATCCCCGGCTCAATGCCCATCCATCCATAGAATCGATAATAGGCAGCTAATGCCCAGGAGCGTGTTTCTGTATCGCGATAGAGCCGCAGTGGCGGGCCTGTTGTTCCCCCGGTTCTGCTCACTTTACATTTCTTCAAATTGATCTTGTCCGATAACAGTTCATCTCCTGCCTCTATTACCATTAGCTTGTAGATGATGGGAGTATGGGAATTCGAGAATTCGGGAATACGGGATGGAATTAAACTCTCGCCCTCTTGTATTCTCGCATTCTCGTATTCTCGCTCTCTCGTACCCTCGTATTCTCTATAAAAAGGCACCTCCGCCTCAACAACATTCAGCAAGTCTTTTAATTTTTTCCCCTGAAACTCCTGTAGCTCCTCCAAACTCCAATATTGGCTCTCTTCCAGAAAGCCCATCGTATGGCGAACGTGGGTTCCTTTCAGGAGGTCGTATATTTTTAAGCCGATTTCTGTCATGATATTTGGTCGTGGTTAGCGGGGCACGGGCCAGGGTATTAATTAATTAACAGTGGAGCAATGAAACAGTGAAACAATAAATTTAAGAACACTAAGCTTCACCAAGAATCGCTTTGATGAGTTGATCATTCAAATCTGATTTTGAAGCGAAGTATGTTTTCCTTTTTCCCAAACATTCGCTTTTTATATCTTCCTTTTTCAGCATCTCATCCACCGCCTGCATAAGGGCCCTGAAATCAGAAAAGTTTCTCAGGAGACCATGGTCTTTTTCCAGGATGATGAAATTTGACATATCATCGGGCCCCACAAAAGAATTATAGCGAAGAGCTGGTGTTCCAAGCAGGGCAGATTCTGTGGCCATGGTTTGAGAATCCCCGATATACATCGTGGCATAGTACAGTAAATGGTGCATTTTATTGGGAGGAATCGGATTTTGATAGTTCTGAAGGTTTTCATCCAGTATTTTTTGCTCGGCAGAGATGATCACCCGGCCATGTTTAGAAAGCTTTTCTGCTAACTTCAATCTTTCATCATCCGTAAAGCCAAACTGGCCAACATCATGATTGGCATCCCAGCTGATGAAGCGCAATACAAAATAGGAACTATCAGGATTAATTCCGGCTTCTGTCAATACGCTTTTATTCGGCTTAAAAGCCGCGGGCGCCAGATAGCATTCTTCAAAAAAGCCATTGATCCGTTTGTGTTTTTTGCCGTAATCAATGGTGTAGGTTTCGGGCGTAATAACAATATCAGAGTAAGGGGCAACGATCTTTTTAGTGAGCCATACAACCTCTGAATCCGGAGTTATTACCAGCTTCGCTCCTGTGAAAGGTTTGATAAGTACGGCATAAAGTGAGGCTTTAGAGACAATAAAGTCGGGTTTAAACTTTCGTACAATCTTCAAATAATTGAAGAAAATATCGGCGATATTAAATATTTTCCCGAGAAGACCCTTTTTATGTTTGCCATAGATCTGAAAATGATGGTTTTCCTTTTCAAGGAGTTCTAAGAGCACATCTTTGTCGCGGGCAATGATCTTTATTTCATGGCCATCGTCATGAAACACATTAATAATGTGCCGGAATTGATAATAATGCTTGGGGTGGGTAAGTTCAAACAATACCCTCATTACGAATACTTTTTAATGACCTTTGCAGGAATGCCTACTGCCAGGGTATAAGGAGGAATATCTTTAGTTACCACAGCACCAGCTCCGATAACGGCACCCTCACCGATCGTTACGCCCGGCATAATAATCGCCCCGATACCAATGTGTGCGCCGTCCTTAATGATAACCTTGCCCGACATAAAAGGACAATGCATGGCATACATTCCGGGTTTGTAATTACTTAGATCTCTCTGGTGACACAAAATCATAACACCGGTTGTTATGGCCACACCATCGCCTATCTCAATCAGGCGGGGGTTCCGGTCATCCATTGATACCAGCCTGGCCACATGCGAGTGTTTCCCTATCTTAACCCCTCTCATCCTGTGCAGGAATACCGTTAGCTGGTATGGAAAGGAAACGTATGCTATAATATGCAATATGCGATTGAATACACCCCTGATGATCTCCCCGGGTGTTCTTTTGTAATTAACGATTGACACTGGTATAGTATTTATTGATCAATAAACTTCTGAAACCATAATTCAAGGTTGATCCATTTCCATATTTCCCTGGAATGATCACCCTTGCCTTCCAAATGATTCTTATATTGTTTTTCTGCCGTCTCGCTGCTGAAATAGCCCCTGGCCCTGAAACT
>JAOZTN010000146.1:3342-4984 GCA_029942245.1 Bacteroidales bacterium
GAAAAATGCATGGAGTTCAGGTCCTCCCAGTGCAGCAGGTGTTCCAGCTTATATTCAAAATGCTGGATCAATGATTCATTCAGGCTTTTGGGATTATACAGCATTTCATTCAATGCACTCTGGCCTTTATGCTTCCTGTAAAAGCCAGTTTCAATAGAAGGATACCTGATACTGCTGATGCGGTTTTGCAAGTGTGCAGGAAGAAGGTAATACCCGAAATACCGAAGGGCATTCACCGAATTGTGCTGCTGCATGTACCGGAACAATTCCGAAAACAGTTTCATCATTCTTACATTCCGTAGCAGCTCAACATAGTAGCTTCCAAAGAAATAATGATAACCTGCCAGCTGTTCATCGGCTCCCTGACCATCGAGCAGCACTGTTACATGCTCCTTTGCCAGCTCCATCACCTTAAACTGTACATAAGGGCTGCTGCTGGGAACCGGTTCATTGTGGGCTTCAATGAAATCTTCGAAATCATGGAAGAAAATTGAGGCATCCGGTGTCGTAAAATGCATATTTCTGACCTGGCTGAGCAAATGCCTGATGTACTTGCTTTCATCCGATGGTTCATCTTTTCCATAAACTGCAGAAAAAGTATTTAATTCAGCCAGACCAAATTCCTTTATCAGGATGGCCACAATAGCAGAGGAGTCGATACCTCCACTTAAAGAAACCCCTACCGGTACATCGGCCCGCAACCTCAGGCGGATGGCATCATTCAGGAGTTCCTTATATTCCTCTGTTGAAAGATACTTTTCCCTGTGAATTCGTTCCCGAACAGCATACCATTTTCTGAAGATACTCTTTCCGTTCTTAACCTTTAGTATGGTTCCGTGATCAAGTTTTTGGATATCGCGGAAAAAGGTATCAGTTGTGTGGTCGGTCCTGTTATAAAGCAGGTAATCAAAGATAATGCTATCATTGGCTTTCTTATCTTTAATTAGCGGAAGAATGGATTTAATTTCAGAGGCAAAGATCAGTTTTTCATTATCCCGGTAATAGTACAGGGGTTTGATACCATATCGGTCGCGAGCCATGAATACTTCGCCGGATTCACGATCGTATATGGCCAGGGAAAACATACCATTGAACTTTTCGAGGCATTGCTCCCCCCACTCCTGGTATGCAGCCAGGATAACCTCCGTATCAGTCCCGGTCTTGAAGTTATACTTATGCTTCAGCTTATCCCTTATTTCAATATAATTAAAGACCTCCCCGTTAAATACAATAACATACTTCTCATCATGACTCAACATGGGCTGGTGCCCCGCCATGCTGAGATCCAGTATGCTCAGCCGCACGAAACCCAGGCCCACATTATTCTCGATAAACACCCCCTCATCATCCGGGCCACGATGCTTCATTTTTTTCATCATGAGCCTGATCTCTTCCTCCCGAACAGGCTTTTTATTGAAATGTATTATGCCGGAAATTCCACACATTATTTAGCAATTATTTCCTTATAAAGATTTATAATTTTTCGGGCAATTATTTCTGAGTCCAGATAATAGATACGTTCTCGTCCTATGGTCTTTTTGTCAAAGTTGAGTGCCTTCTGAATATTATCGGCAAAGCTTTGCGGGTCACTGCCGGCAACATAACAGCCCTCTATACCGCCGAATACTTCCCTTACATCCCC
>JAOZTN010000147.1:0-4892 GCA_029942245.1 Bacteroidales bacterium
TGAAATGTGACCCTGAGAAATATATGGATATGCGTGAACATTATCCGGCGGTCAGGCAAGCCCGCTATTTCAGGGGAAGCTGGAATCTTGTACTGATCGATGGAAGTATCGATGTGAAGACGATCAAGGAATGGATTGATCAGTCCTATGAGTTGATCGTGAGTAAACTTCCGGTAAAAGACCGGAAGGTGTTGGGATTTTGATATCAGATAGCAGAATTAATTCAGAATTCAGCTTATAAATCCAGCCATTCCTTAAAGCTGCTTGCTTTTGCACGGCTGACCACCGTGTTTTCGTTAGTCGGTGGATCTAACGTAGTTTGCAGCCTGTTGTTGAACCATGAGCTAAGTTTCTGTACACTTTTAATATTGACAATCATTTTTCTGTTTATCTGGAAGAAAGATGCAGGGTCCATTTGCTTCGAAAGTTCAGAAATAGAATAGTTGACGATATGTTTTTCCCTGTTAAATAGTGTTGCGAAGGTAAGCCCTTCATCAGAAATCAGGTAGGCGATGTCATCACTGTTTATCGGGATGTAATTATCGCCAATTTTAATAAGGAAGCGCTTTTTGGGTGTAAATGACTTTTCTTTCAAGATTTCTTCCAGGAGTTTCTTGTCAGGCAGGTAAAAAGTCCCTTTTAATTTCCTGCGTTTCTGCAGCGCAGATCTTAAATCATTAATATCATAAGGCTTGATGATATAATCGATACTGTTTACCTGGAACGACTTTATGGCATATTGGCTAAAAGCGGTAGTGAATATAACCGGTGCAGTGACCTCGATGGCATCAAAAATATCGAAACAATTGCCATCGGACAGAACGATGTCCTGGAAAACAAGATCAGGCATGTTGTTTTCGTGATACCATTTTATTCCGTCATCAACAGACCCGATAGTGCCAACAATATTTATGGAGCTGTCGATCTCTGACAGAAGGCTTGCCAGGCGCAGGGCCGTGGGCTTTTCATCTTCAAATATTAATACGTTCATAATCTGCTTTAGTTAATACAGGTAATGAGACTGTAAAACCTGCTTCGTTACTGCTAATACTTATGGCTTTATCCGAAAAATAGGCAAATCGTTGGGTCAGGTTATGAAGTCCCTGCTTTGTCGAATCGGAAGTATCATCCCTCAGGTTTATATTGTTGTTCACTACTATCTGATTCTCAGTAGCAGAAATATGTATGTGAAGAGGGGCTTCCCTGGTAAATTTATTGTGTTTAACTGCATTTTCAATTAATAGTTGTAAAGAAGCAGGAGGGATGTAGCTATTTTGAATAAGCGCCTGATCCATTGAATTGTTAAAAATTATGCCCTCTTCAAAACGGTTCTTTATTAAAAAGAAATAATCTTCAACAAAAAGAACCTCATCTTTCAAAGGAACTAGGGGTAATTCATTTTTTTCAATTACATACCGTAAAGTTTTGGATAATCGCAATAGGAACTCCTCGGCAATATTTACATCCGTTTGTATAAGTGATGACAACACACTCAGGCTGTTAAACAAAAAATGGGGTTCGATTTGTGATTTCAGGTTTAAATATTGGGCCAGGGTATTTTCCTGTTTTAGCTTTTCTAATTGTAATTGATCCTCCTTACTCTTAATGTTTGAGTGGTAATATACATCAAACGAAAAAAGTATTATATAAATCACGAAGAGACTAAAAGTAAACTCAGGATTTAAAATGGATACCTCTGACCATGTTTCCCCCATATTATAGAAATAGACATCCCCAATACGATATAGCATATTTGTCAAAAATGAGACTGCAAATCCATAGATAAAATGAAACGAGAAAAGTAAAAAGATGTAATATTTTTTATGATCTGATGATGATTCCTGACCTTTTTGAATTTTTAAATTGACGAAAGCTGAAACATACCAGACAATAAGCCCATAGATGGTAAAAAATACCGAAAATACAAACCCGCGTGAGGTAAATTCAGAGAAAACATTGATTGATTGATCCCCAATTTTAAATATGAAATGAATTAGAAATACTACGAGTAGCCTTATGAGAAATGTTTTTATGGCTTTATGATTCATGTTTTATATTCATTTTGTGTTATCATACAATTTAGGACCTTTAGGATGCAATTCTAAAGATACTGCAAAACTATACTGTTTGCATTCACCTGAAATATAATTCTTGTGAATTACCGGATATTCCTGTGAAAGGAGATTATCGGGAGTTGAAATGTACATTGACATTTAAAACCCCTATAATGAAATTCCTGTCATCGGTACGAAAACACAATTTTCAATTCAACTGTCAATTTTTGCAGTTCATAGTTTTATTCTACCGTTCAAAAGAAATCCATCCGTACAGGCTTAGCAGTATTTTATTTTCGCACCTTATAACAACGTAAAAAATGATGAAAACAAAAAGAAGTTATAACAGGGGTTTCCGTTTCAGTATATTATTGGTGGTAAGTTTCATAATGCTGATAAGCATAAGCTTGTCAGCACAGGAATTAACTCAAACAATAAAAGGCCAGGTGGTAGATGTAGATGTGCAGATACCCTTGCCCGGGGTTACAGTTATCATTGTAGGATCCGATCCCTTGATTGGTGGTATTACAGATGTGGATGGATATTTCCGATTGGAAAACGTACCCCTTGGGAGGTACGACATTCGAATCAGTTATATTGGTTATGAACCGGCTCTTATCAGCGAGTTGGAAGTGGGCTCAGGAAAAGAGCTTGTAATCAATACGGGTTTAAAGGAATCCGCTGTCGGGCTCAATGAAGTGGTCATAAAAGCAGATCAGGATAAAAAGGAAGCCTTAAACTCTATGGCAATTATCAGCAGCAGGCAAATCAATATGGAAGAAGCTCACCGTTTTGCAGGTGGTTTTGATGATCCGGCCCGCCTGGTGTCTTCGTATGCCGGTGTTGCCGGTAACATGAACAGCAATGCTATTGTAATCCGTGGTAATGCACCAAAAGGATTGCTCTGGCGCATGGAAGGACTTGAAATTTCAAATCCCAGCCATTTTGCAAATATGACCTCTTTTGGTGGTGGTGGATTAACGGCTTTGAGCGCTCAAATGATGGCTTCATCCGATTTTTTCACAAGTGCTTTTCCGGCTGAATATGGAAATGCCCTGTCAGGGGTTTTTGACATTAAGTTGCGCTCCGGTAACCGCGATAAACGGGAACATACCATCGAAGCAAGTTTAATGGGTATTTCTCTTTCATCCGAAGGGCCATATAAAAAGGGGAGAGGAGCAACATATCTGTTTAATTACAGATATGCCAATTTTGGCATTTTGAAACCCATCTTACCCGAAGATGCGGGTTTGATTAAATATCAGGATTTTAATTTCAAGACAGACCTGCCCACAAAAAAAGCCGGGATATTCTCCATCTGGGGAATTGGTGCTACGGACTATTCCGGATCCAGGGTGACAAAAGATATGGGAGATTGGGAGTATGAACAGGATCGTGAAGATGCGGATGGCCGTACCTACATGGGCGCACTGGGAGTAACTCATAAACTCATCATTGGTAAACGTTCACTGTTGAATTCAGCCATGGCTGTTTCCGGAAATGGTATAACATGGGATATTAAAAGAATGGATGAACAAAACTCCTTGCACCCTTATAAGAATATTGAAAACTACTCATGGAAATATAGCCTGTCATCCTATTTGAATCATAAATTTGGCCCGAAGCATACCAATAGAACAGGTGTTACTGTACATTTAATAAACTATGATATGCTCATCCAGGAAGCACCGGTATTTACACAGGATCTGGTTTCTTTTGTTGATGATAAAGGGAGCTCTGAATTGATACAGGCATTTTCACAATCGAGGTTTGACCTGTCGGAGAAAGTTAAGATCAATGCCGGAATCCATGTGCAATATTTTACCTTAAATAATCAGTATGTATTTGAACCACGTTTGGGAATAAGTTGGAACATCAAACCAACACATACTTTAAGCTTAGGATATGGCGATCATAGCCGCCTGGAAATGTTGTTCCTGTACCTCGGACAGCAACCCTCAGCAAATGGATTTGCACAACCAAATAAAAACCTGGATTTTACAAAATCTCATCATTTGGTGGCAGGATATAACTGGTCGGTAAGTGAAAATATGAATTTCAGGGCAGAAGCATATTACCAGCATTTATACAGTGTGCCGGTTAAGCCGGGTACTTCTTATTCAATGATGAACGTTGATGAAAACTGGTATATTGATGATACGCTTACCAATGGCGGAAGCGGTTATAATTACGGTTTGGACTTAACTTTTGAACGTTACATGGGCAATGGTTATTACTATATGATAACTGCTTCTGTGTTTCAGGCAAAATATGTTGGTGGTGACGATGTGGAAAGAAGTTCCAGGTACGACAAGAATTATGTTGTAAATGTATTGGGTGGTAAAGAGTGGAAAGTTGGCAAAGGCCATAAAAACAACACTATAGGAATAAACGGACAATTCAGCATGATTGGTGGAGATCATATTTCTCCCGTTGATGAAGAAGCTTCTCACCTGGCAAAAGAAGTGATTTATGATGAGACCATGGCTTTTGAAGACAGGAAACCAAATGTTAATTATCTCAACTTTTCACTTAACTACCGAAGGAATAAAAAGAATCATGCCAGCATCTGGAGCTTCGAATTACTGAATGCTCTGGGATCACCCGAATTTTTTGGGTATAAGTACAATTATAAGTATAACACCATTGATAAAGACCAGCAAACCATAATGTTGCCTAATATCAGTTATAAAATTGTGTTTTAGGGAACTTCTGTGATGGGCTACCTTCTGACTTCTGGTACCTTGTATCAGCTTTCTGATTTCTGCCGTGGTTTTCTTCTTTTAAATAAATCAAAAACCAGATACCCAATAGCAGCGCCCCACAACATACTCATGT
>JAOZTN010000148.1:0-4773 GCA_029942245.1 Bacteroidales bacterium
TGACAACGGAGTATATTCGACCAGAGCATGTGTGAGTGCAAGGATTCCGAAAGGTATTTGTTTAGTATATCATGCAGTTGAGCGTACCTATTCAACGCCAAAATCCCAGGTAAGGGGTGGAAAACGTTCTGGCATGAACAATAGTTTTACGCGTATACACCTCAAACCAAACCTGATGCTTGGCGGCTACGGTCAGTTCACCTACCATTTTAATTATTGGGGCCCTGTTGGGGTGAATCGTGATTGCCATGTCCTGGTTCAAAAAATGGACAAAGTAGAATTTTAAAATTAAGATAATCATGGATATAAGATCACAAATTGCAATGGTGTTTCATCTCGATAAATGTATCGGATGCCATACCTGTTCAATCGCTTGTAAAAACATCTGGACCGACCGTAAAGGTGCAGAATATATGTGGTGGAACAATGTGGAAACAAAGCCCGGGACGGGCTATCCCAGTAAGTGGGAAGATCAGGATATATATAAAGGAGGCTGGGAGAAAAAGGGCAAATCTATCAAGCTCAAGGGAGCAGGCAAATTCAAGGGATTGAAAAATATGTTTCATAACCCCAATATGCCTGTGCTTGATGATTACTATGAGCCATGGACCTATCAGTATGAACATTTGTTTGAAGCGGAAGAAGGTGATGACCAGCCTGTAGCCAGGCCTGTTTCATTGATAACCGGTGAAACGATCACTCCAAAATCAGGTCCAAACTGGGACGATGATTTGTCGGGCAGCCAGGAATATGCCAGAAAGGATGTGAATTTTAAGGATTTATCTGATGCAGAGCAGGAAGCGATGTTCCAGCTCGAACGGATGACCATGCATTATCTGCCAAGAATTTGCAACCATTGCCTGAACCCTGCCTGCGTAGCTGCTTGTCCATCAGGAGCTATATATAAAAGAGGTGAAGATGGGATTGTTCTTATAAACCAGAAGAAGTGCAGGGCATGGAGGATGTGCGTAACTGCCTGTCCTTATAAAAAGAGTTATTATAATTGGAACACGGGCAAGTCAGAGAAATGTTTGCTGTGCTATCCGCGCCTCGAATCGGGTCAGATACCGGCCTGTATGCATTCTTGCGTAGGCCGGATCCGATACCTGGGTGTGATGCTTTACGATGCCGACAAAATTAAAGCTGTTGCCTCCTGTGATGAAGGTGATCTTGTTGAAAAGCAATTGGACATATATCTTGATCCCAACGACCCGGATGTAATAAAAGAAGCAAAGTTGAATGGAATTGCAGACTCTACAATAAATGCAGCTCAAAAATCACCCGTATACAAATTCGTAAAAGAATGGGGACTGGCATTGCCACTACATCCTGAATTCAGAACCATGCCGAATCTGTTTTATGTTCCACCATTACTGCCTACAATGGCATTTGTTGAGAATGGGACTTACGAAACTACCAGTGAATCTTTCTGGGGAGCAATAGAGAAATCAAGACTGCCAATGAAATATCTGGCTAACCTGTTTAGTGCAGGGAATGAAAAAACCATTGAGATTGTCCTGAAAAAATTGATGGCTGTCAGGTTGCACAGACGGAATGAAACGGTGGGTGACTTACCCGAAGAGGAAGTTAAAGATCCAATGGGCGAAGTAAGTATGGACAAAGATACAGCCGATGCCATTTTCAGACTCACCTCGCTGCCTTTGTTCACCGATCGTTTCGTAATTCCGGCGGCACACCGTGAAGAGGCCATGGAGATGTTGGAAAGTACAGCAGATGTTAAAGGAAACCATGGATTTGGATTTAAAGATCCTCCCAAAAGAGGATTGTAAAAATGGACACAATGCACAAATTATATTATTATAAAAATTTAGCGGATATGTTCAGATATCCTGATGAGCATTTTGCGAAATATACATCAGCATTTTTGAAAATGATGTTAGATGAACTACCTGAAAAGGTGGGTGTGATGCAACAAATAATTGAAAAGCATGAGCAATTATCAATTCAGGATCAGCAGGAGTATTATCTGAAAACTTTCGATGTTCAGGCAGTCTGCTATCTGGAAGTTGGATATGTGCTATTTGGTGAAGATTATAAGAGGGCACAACTGCTCGTAAACCTTCAAAAGGAGCATAAGAAAGCCGAAGTGGATTGTGGAAGCGAACTGGGGGATCATTTACCCAATGTCCTTTGCCTGCTATCTAAAGTATCAGATCCGGAATTTGCGGAAGAGTTGGGATTCATCATCACCTCACCGGCTGTGCGCTTCATGATTACAAAATTTAAGAATGTAGAAAATAACTATTACAGAGACTTACTGGAGGTTTTGTATGAATTCCTTAAACGGGATTTCAAGGGTGAAGGATTGATGGAATATGCAGTACCTGAACAGGCATTTACCGGTGACAAAGAGTTTGTGATGCCTTCACCAAAGTCTGCAATATGTGATACAAATTGTAATAAACGCAAAAGTTTTTAATTATG
Organism: Bacteroidales bacterium; assembly: GCA_029942245.1. Classification (GTDB taxonomy): domain Bacteria; phylum Bacteroidota; class Bacteroidia; order Bacteroidales; family B18-G4; genus B18-G4. Next base: position 2,446 of record JAOZTN010000148.1, read on the forward strand.
TTCGATAACTTTTTCTTCATTGGTTTACCCTATGCTGCTCTGACAGTGTTCCTCGTTGGGTCTATTTTTAGATACTTTCGGTTTGGATTTAAAGTATCATCTCTATCAACACAATTCTTTGAAAGCAGGGATTTGTTTTATGGAAGCAGACCTTTCCATTGGGGTATTATCTTTTTGTTTTTTTGCCATGCCGCTGCGTTTTTGTTTCCTCGATCAATTGTTCTCTGGGGAAGTGTTCCGCTGCGCCTGATTATTATAGAAGTTGTGGCGTTTGGGTTTGCCCTTTCAGCATTATTCGGACTTATAATTTTGATTCAGAGGCGTTTTAAGAACAGAAGGATATTGGCAGTAACATCCAGGATGGATGTATTCGTTTATATCATATTGTTAACCCAAATCTGTTCAGGCATTTGGGTTGCCTACTTTTCAAGATGGGGATCATTATGGTTTGCTTCTGTACTAACGCCTTACCTCAAGTCAATTTTTATACTCAATCCTGATGTAGCAGCAGTTGCTGCAATGCCTTTATCCATTAAAATCCATATCATTTCAGCATTTATATTGATCGGAATGATCCCATTTACACGCTTTATGCACTTTCTGGTTTATCCATTTTCATACTTATGGAGAAGTTCTCAGTATGTGATATGGAATTGGGATCGCAAGAAAATCAGGAATTCAGGAAAATTGGTGAACGGAGTGAGATCAAAGAATAATTAAGTTTAGTAAGATCCGGGAAGCAAAATGCAAGGATTGAAATAATACGAGGATTTATCACCGTATAAGAAGAAATTAGACTAAGAACAATAAAAAATTAATTATTAATAGAACATCATTATGGCTAAAGCTCCCTCATTATTAGATTTTAAAAACCCAAGTATCAAAACTTTACATCTGACATGGTTTGCGTTTTTTCTGACATTTGTGGTATGGTTTAATATGGCAGGTGTTCTTTCAGAAATGATTGAACAGTTTGACTGGCTTTCAAAATCAAATGTAAAGGCCTTGCTGGTAACCAACGTGGCACTGACTATTCCCGCACGTATAATTGTAGGTGGTTTAATTGATAAATATGGCCCGAGAAGAATTTTTGCCGGCCTGATGGTAATTATGATTATTCCGGGTTTAACCTTTGCTTTTGGTGATAACCTGACTCAGTTGGTTTTGTCAAGATTAGCACTTGGTGGTATTGGTGCCGGATTTGTTATAGGTATCAAAATGACTGCCAATTGGTTTACACCCAAATACATTGGCCGTGCTGAAGGTTTTTATGCCGGATGGGGAAATTTTGGTTCAGCTGCTGCTGCTGCAATGGTTCCGTTTGTAGCTATGAATATTTTAGGAGGTGACTGGCGCTGGTCGTTAGCCATAACCAGTATTGTAACAGGGGTTTACGGTGTAATTTATTTCTTTGTTGTAAAAGATCACCCCAAAGGATATGAGCCTGCCGCCAAAAAGAGTAAAGGTGGTGCAATGCCTGTTTCTTCCTATTTTGATTTGGGTCAATATCTCGTCTGGGAATTGCCTTTATATGGTGCGCTTGGTTTGGTAGTATTTGTGCTGCATAAGCAAATAGTAAATGATGTGAATATGATAAGCTGGACAAATGTCTGGATTACCTGGATTATACTTGCTGTCGTCTATTTAGCTGATGTTGTAAGAATATTAAAAGTCAACCTCCCACGCCTTAAGGCTGGAGTGCCGGAAAAAGAGAAGTTTCCGTTTGGAAGTATCGGGGCATTAAATACGACCTACTTTGCAAATTTTGGAGCCGAGCTAGCTATCATTTCCATGCTTCCCATGTTCTTTTATGAAGTGTTTAGCAATTTGCTTGCCGAGGATGGTTCCAATATAATGACACTGACAATGGCAGGGGCTGTTGCCGGATCATTTGCTTTTATGAATTTGCTGGCCCGTCCTTTAGGTGGGTTGCTTTCAGATAAATTGGGCAACCGAAAAAAAACGATGTTGCTCTATATGTCAGGTATTACTGTGGGCTTTTTCCTGATGGCAATGATCGCAAAATATGGCCCCGTTGGTATTGATGGGGAAGTTACCCTGCTCCCCCAGTTTAATACAATTACCTGGCTAATTGTTTCTGTTGCGATTACCATGTTCGCATCCTTCTTTGTACAGGGTGCTGAAGGAGCAACCTTTGCGATGATCCCTTCCATTAAGAGGGAAATGACCGGCAGAATAGCAGGAATGGCAGGTGCATTTGGTAATGTTGGTGCTGTTACATATTTGTTTTTATACAATTTTATGGATGATAAATCCTTTTTGTTTATGCTTTCAGGTGGAGCATTAATCAGCCTTATTTACTGTTTT
>JAOZTN010000149.1:0-3414 GCA_029942245.1 Bacteroidales bacterium
AGGTATTAGGTACAAGGTATTTTCAAGAAATGAGGAATTGTGCGATTTATGCACCTCACCCCCTTAACCCCCTGCCCCCTTTTCCCCCTCTTCCCTCGCCGATCGGGACGGGCTCTTGAGGAGAGGGGGCCAGGGGGTGAGGTAGAAATTTCTTATGAATAGAAGGGCAGCAACAAAAACACTCCAATATCCCAAACCGTATGGCTGATGATATTAATGGTCATGCTTTTGTATCGCATATAAAGCCATCCCCAGAAAAGTCCGCATATAAGGGCGGCGAGGACCAGCACAAGGTTTCCTGTGGCCAGATGAACAGCAGTGTATAAAACCGTTGCCAGAATAAACCCACTCATCTTGCCAAATTTCATTCCAAGCCTCCTCTGCAGATACCCCCTCCAGAAAAGTTCTTCGCCGGGACCAATGATCAGCAACATCAGCAGGCCTATCCTGATGGGTGCAGCCTCCTGTTTAAAAGAATAAACATTCTTTATTCCTTCTCCCGCCATTTCGAACATCAGCCGGATCAGGATATTACCCACATAGAATACTGCGAATAAGGCAATCGCGGCAGCAATACCTAAAAAAACTTTTTGACCAACTCTCTCCGACAGATCGCGACGGATCTCCTGTCCATTGGCTTTATCCAGCACAAATACGAGTGTCAGAAGAACCAGCAGGTTGCTGCTCATCCAATACCAGAAGTCGAAAGCCCCCACCTGCTTGATCACGAACATAATGACGAAGAGGACAACTGCAAAAAGGGTAACCAACCACAGCTGACTACCCTCATTTTTTCTTTTTGATGAAATCATATTAGATCCAGATCCTGATGACTGCTTCGAGCACTAAGGCGATGGTGCAAAGCAAGCCGAACACGAGGTTAAACTGTGCTGTGGCCCCATCTAATGCCACGAAGTCGATGGGGTTTTTAGGTTTTTTCCTCTGAAGTGCTTTCTGCCACAGCCTGAGTGCCATGGGTAAAGAAAGGATCACGATACCGAAAGTAAAGGGCATAAAGGGTACATTCGGAAAAGCAAAGTAAGGGATAAGGATCAATGATAGCACTACGAAGAATGGTCCGAAAATCAGGTATCCGTAATACTGTAATGATGCCCTGTCGCCGAGCATAGACGCAATGGTATAAATATTCCCTTCTCTGTCGGATTTGATGTCGCGCCAGTTGTTGGCATGCAAAATTCCGATCACCAGCATAGACATTGGCAGCGCCCAGATCACAGGGACCCAGGAGAATGTGCCGGTTTGTACAAACCATGCTCCCAGTGCACCCAAGGTACCGAAGTTAAGAAATACAGCAAGGTCGCCCAGGGCATGATACTTCAATGCAATTTTCCCGCCCAGGGAATAAAAAATGCCGATAAATATCCCGGGTACGCCGATGATCAACAACCACCAGCTGGTCATATATGCCAGTGCGATTCCCATGAGGGCACCTATAGAAAACAGTATGCTGCTTGCCACCCTGGCTTCTTTAATAGTGATCAAACGCCTGACCACGCCTCCACTTACCGGAGCAGGGACTTTGTCGAGCCCTTTATTGAAGTCGATAATATCATTCAGTACATTGGCACCGGCATGCAGAAACACCATTCCAAAGAAAGCAAGCAGAAAATATCCTACATGGATTGATTCGCCTCCGTAGGCATAGGCCAGTACTGTACCAAATATCACCGGCATGCTTGATGCCGGGAAAGAAAAGGGCCTCAGTGAGATCCACCACTTCTTAAAAAAAGATATCTTTTGTTCTTCTATCATTTCTATTGATTTTTCTGACAACCTAACAATTACACTACAATAAAGTTTAAGGCTGTGCAAATTTACAAAAAATAAATACATTTGCTTCTGATTCAAAACAGGAAGAGACCTATGAACACAACAACACTCTTCATTTGCACAGTGCCGGCCCTGCCAGGGGTAAGCGTCCGCGTTTCTTCCTGATCCGTGAATCATTTCCCCCTTTGACAGCAGCCAACAGGAATCATACCTATCTTCGTACAATTCAAGAAAAAAACGATTGAAACAATTTTTTCACGACATATGGGAGGCCATCAGTGGCACCGAACAGGATTTCACCAGCGGCAAGCTGGGCAGGGCCATTCTTTTACTGTCAGTTCCTATGGTTCTGGAGATGGTAATGGAATCCATCTTTGCCGTAGTCGACATATTTTTTGTATCCAAACTGGGGCCTGACGCAGTGGCCACTGTCGGCATTACCGAATCGCTGATCACGATCGTATATGCCATAGCAGTAGGCCTGAGTATGGCCACTACAGCCCTGGTATCGAGGCGCATAGGAGAAAAAAAGCCTGAAAAAGCTGCCGGTGTGGCCTTTCAGTCTATCATCACCGGCCTTGGTATCTCCTTTATGATAGCCTGGCTTGGATGGTTCTATGCATCAGAGCTGCTTGGGATGATGGGCGTATCTGACCATATCGCTCATGAAATGTCGGGATACACTGCCTGGATGATAGGGGGCAACGCAGTGATCATGCTGCTCTTCATCATCAATGCCGTGTTCAGGAGTGCCGGTGATGCAGCCATCTCCATGCGGGTTCTCATACTTGCAAACAGCCTGAATATCGTACTCGATCCATGCCTCATCTTCGGCTTGGGCCCATTCCCTGAGATGGGAGTGACAGGGGCTGCCATTGCCACCAATATCGGCAGGGGTATCGCGGTGGTTTACCAGCTGTATCTGTTGTTTGGGTGCAAGCATCGCATTAAGCTTAGAGTGGAAAATATCAGAATTGATTTCAAGGTCATCAGAGAGATACTGCGTATCTCAGCCGGTGGCTTTATGCAAAACCTGATCGCAACCTCCAGCTGGATCGGTTTGATCCGCATCCTGTCTGTTTATGGTAATGAGGTTCTGGCGGGATATACCATTGCCATACGACTTATCATTTTTGCCCTGTTGCCTTCATGGGGCATCAGCAATGCTGCTGCCACCCTGGTAGGCCAAAACCTGGGAGCCAATAAGCCTGAACGGGCCGAAAAAGCGGTCTGGTATACCGGTTTTGTGAACCTCTTCATGCTTGGAAGTATAGGATCCTTTTTCGTGATATGGCCTGAGTTTTTCATGGGCCTCTTCATACAGGAGCCTGTGGTAATATATTTCGGGGCCAACGCCCTGCGCATCGTCAGCTTTGGATTTCTGATGTATGGCTTTGGGATGGTGATCATACAGGCCTTTAACGGGGCCGGTGACACCAACACCCCAACATGGATCAACTTCTTCTGTTTCTGGCTATTGGAGATCCCACTCGCTTATAGCCTGGCCATGGTTATGGGTTTCAGGGAGTATGGTGTTTACTTCGCCATTCTCAGTGCTGAAACCGCCCTGACTATCATCGCGGTGATCCTTTTCAGGCGTGGAAAGTGGAAGTTGAAGAAAGT
>JAOZTN010000149.1:3514-4758 GCA_029942245.1 Bacteroidales bacterium
GAGAACCATCTGAACAACCCCATCCCCCTGCCGGGACAAAAAAGCGTGATGGGCTTGCGTACCGAGCCTTTAACTACAGTTCGTATTGGATTGATCGGCCTTGGCATGCGAGGCATGGGAGCCGTAAGCCGCCTTTTGAATGTAGAAGGCGTGGAGATCACAGCAGTATGCGACATTATCCCAGAAAGAGTGAAAAAAGCGCAGCAGATCGTGATCGACAAGGGAAGGGCTGAACCGGCAGGCTATGGCGAAAGCGATGAGCACTGGATGAAGATGTGCGAGCGTGATGATGTAGAGCTCATCTATGCCTGCACGCCATGGAGATACCATACCCCCAATGCGGTGTATGCCATGAAGCAGGGCAAGCACGCTGCCGTGGAAGTGCCTGCCGCCATGACACTGGAAGAATGCTGGCTGCTTGTCGACACTGCTGAGCAGACACAACGCCATTGCATGATGCTGGAAAATTGCTGCTATGACTTCTTTGAGCTGGCCACCCTGAATATGGCCAGGAATGGTGTTTTTGGTGACATTATGCATGCTGAATGTGCATATATCCACGACCTGCGCTGGCTAAAATTCGATAAAGAAACCGGTTACCAGGGCATGTGGCGCCTCGACTGGAGCAAGGACCATACCGGCAACCTCTACCCTACCCACGGACTGGGCCCGGTGGCACAGATCATGGGCATTAACAGGGGCGACAGGTTTGAATACCTTTCGAGCATGTCGACAGAACAGGAGGGCATGACGGAATATGCTAAAAACAAGTTTGGTGAAGGATCGTCCGAGGCGATGGAAGAGTACCTGCTTGGTGATATGAATACCACCTTGATCAAGACCAGCAAGGGAAAGACCATCATGGTGCAGCATGATACCACCAGTCCGCGGCCTTACAGCCGCATCCACCTTCTCAGTGGCACCAAAGGCATTGCCCAAAAATGGCCTGCACGGAAGATCGCACTGGAACCCGATGCCCACTCATGGCTTGATGAAACAAAATATGATGAACTCATCAACGAATATGAACACCCGTTGGCCAAAAAGGTAGGCGAAAAGGCCAGGGAGGTCGGCGGGCACGGTGGCATGGACTTTATCATGGACTGGCGTTTGATACAATGCCTGCGGGAAGGGCTGCCGATGGATCAGAATGTGTATGATGCTGCAGCCTGGTCGTCCGTTGTAGAACTCAGTGAGATCTCCACAAAAGACAAAAGCAATTCTGTGAAAGTACCTGATTTTAC
>JAOZTN010000150.1:0-4751 GCA_029942245.1 Bacteroidales bacterium
GGTGCTATACAATTCATCATCGGGGATGACAATACCAGTTCATTCCATAATATGGCAGTTAATAATGGCGGAAGGTCATTTCTGGCAGGAAGCAGCTATCAAACCATGACAAAAACAGATGGGCTTATACATGCTTATGAGCCGGACGGAACAGAGCATTATACCCACTATTACAATTATATGGATGATACCGATGAGTTTTGGGATATTTATGTTGATGAAAACAACTATGCCTATGTCACAGGTGAAGCAAATGATGCCAGTGACCGCTATGCACTCACTATAAAATATTCACCTGCAGGTTCACCACAATGGGTACAGCACTATGGTTCAAACCCGAACAAATATATGGGAATGAAGGTCAATGTGAATGCATCCGGGGAGGTCTTCGCAACAGGTGTATTCGCAAATACTATGCTGCAAACTATTGATCTCTTCATGGTCAAATATGATGAAAACGGTAACCTTGTCTCCGAATTTGAAACCAGTTTCGCTGGGTCAGGGTACAGTGAATGTATCCCGCAATTTGCCTTACTTGACGCTAGCGATAACCTGTTTATTGGCGGTATTATTAGCAATACAGGAACGGACTTTGCAGGATTTCTGATCAGAGTCACCGCTGGCAATTTGATCTGGACACAAATATTTACCAGCCCCAATGACTATGTAATACTTTATGACGGAGCGTTGGATGCCGCAGGTAATATTATCATAGGAGGCTTGTACAGAGATGGTGCTATTGATGCATATTATGCAAAGATCTCCCCAACTGGGGGATTGCTTTATGAGAAGACCTATAACGGCACCGGCGACGGGAGTGATGCTTTCACCAGTCTCGTTACAAAAGATGAGTATACTTACCTGTGCGGTACTGCCGGCGGTATCGGCACTATGTCTGATTACCTTATCCTTAAAGTAAACAGCAATGGCGAAGAGATGTGGGCAGCCCATTACAATGGCTTTGGGAACGGTGAGGATGTTGCTTATGACATCGTTCTGGACCATGAGGATAATGTCATTGTTACCGGATCATCAATTGAACAGGCAGGGCAGTTTTGTACCACGCTTAAATTTTCAAATTCTCTTGGAATTTATGATCATGAAGGGCTTGGACCACATGCCCTTGAAATATATCCAAATCCTGCAGGAGAACGAATAAAACTGAAATATGACGTAGAATCAGCCGATGCATACTACAACATAACAGGAGTATCAGGAAAGCTTATAAAAACAGTCAAACTGAATGAGGTAGCTGTGCATGAAATTGATTTAGGAAATGTACCAGCAGGTATTTATTTCATACAGCTGAGTGATGGGCTAAAACATTACTATGCTAAATTTGTGAAGCAATAGTATTCGATATGCTGAAAGTTCTCACCCGCTTTATTATTTTTATCTTGCTGTCTTCATCTTGTATTGGCTTATTTGCCCAGGATGAAGGCTATAGCTGGTGGAACAATAAGCACAACTGGGATGGTGTTACCAACTGGATGTATTACCTGAAGTATGCACCTAAATACTTTGGTCCTAATGCACTGCCGGTTCCTGAAATTCGCAATGCCCAGATCGAAGACAGGATAAGCCTTGAAACAAGGGCCGACCTGCATTTCAGTAAGGGAGATAATACGCAGAATCTTTTCTTTAAACTGAAATATCCCTTCTGGGAAGGACGCCTTGCCCTGGAGATCTATGCCGTGCCCATTGAGTTTTACAAAATGGATACCCTCACACGTGATGAGCGGGTATCACGCGACAGGGATGGTGAAGGATATGCTGTCGGAGACCTGTATTTCGGAACCCTGATACAAATCGTAAAAGGCCATAAGAGCTGGCCCGACCTTTTGCTGGGGATCACCATGCGTACGGCCAGCGGCGGAAACCTTGGCGGAGCACGTTATACAGATGCTCCCGGTTATTATTTTGATCTCTCGGCAGGGAAAACATTTTTCTCAGACAAAAAAGTATCCCTGCGGCCTTACGCTATGCTTGGTTTTTATGTGTGGCAGACCAACCGCGACGACTGGCGGCAGAATGATGCTTTCTTATATGGGCTTGGATTATCGCTCTTCAATCAAAAGTTCGAGTGCAATGCCAAATACGGCGGTTATAAGGGATATATTGGCAACGGTGACGCCCCCATGGTGTTTCGTGCCAATGTTATCTATAAGCTCCCCAAAACGCATTTTAAGCTTGCATTCCAGCAGGGCTTGCAGGATTTTGATTATTCAACTATTAGCCTGGGAGCGGTATTCTATTTCAAATAGATGCTGGATACTGGATACTAGATGCTGGATGTTTTGAGGATGATCCATTTCATTATTCTTGCAACAAAGAAAAGGCTCACCAGGAAAAAGATGATCGCGGCCCCGGAGGGGATGTCGAAAAGATAAGAAAGTATGAGTCCTGAGATGGTTCCCAGCAGGGCGATCAGCACCGAGAATATCATGATATTGAAAAAGCGCTTCACAAACATGTTGGCGATAGTTTGTGGTATGGTCAGCAATGAGATCACCAGTATGATCCCGACCACGCGGATATTGAATACAATTGTAAGGGCCACCAGGCTGATCATTACATATTTGATCATATTTACGGGTAGCCTCCTGGCGCGGGCAAACTCTTCGTCGAAGGCAATATAAAGGATATGCTTGAACTGAAGGGTGAAAAAGATGATTATCACAATGCACAGGACCAGAAGCATATACAGGTCTGATGTGTTCACCGTCAGGATATTTCCAAAGAGGTATGACATCAGATTGGGTGCATAGCCCGGTGTCATAAATACGAAGATCACACCAACCGCCATTCCCAGTGCCCATAAGATAGCAATGGCTGAATCTTCCCTGATCTCAGTCCGCCTGGAAGAATATTCAATACCTAAAGCTGAGAATACAGCAAATATTGCAGCTCCCAGGATGGGATTGATACCAAAATAATATCCCAGTCCTATGCCACCGAAAGAGGCGTGGGTGATCCCTCCACTGATAAAAACAATTCGTTTTGAGACAATATATGTGCCCATGATGCCGCAACTGACCGCTGCAAGCATTGCTGCAAGCATTGCGTTCCTGAAAAAGTCATATGACAGTAGTTCATGCATCAATGTTGGTGTTCGTGATCGTGCTTATGATCATGTTTTCCCAGCACGGTATGAGGTACATCCCCATGTGTGATGATTTGTACCGGGCAGTTATAAGAAGCAAGTTGCTTATTAGTAATAATATTCGACGGATGATGGTGCAAGTGTTTATTTACACATGCAATGCTTTTTATATATGAGGTGATGGTACCTACATCATGCGAAACGAGGAACACCGCCATTTTATGGTTCAGCTCCTTAAGTTCTTCATACAACTCCTTTTCAAACAAATTATCGACATAGGTATCCGGTTCATCCAGAATGAGCAGCTCAGGTTCTGATATAAGCGACCTGCACAGGAATACACGCTGCATCTCCCCTCCCGAAAGGTTTCCGATGGGCTTGCGGCTTAAGGAGGAGATCCCCAGCCGGTCCATCCAATAAACTGCCTTTTCTTTTTCATCCCCTGTATGCTTTGAAACAAATTTATGTGTAGATGGCAGTCCTGAAAGGATAACATCCTGCACAGTGATTGGAAATTTCTTATCGAAAGAATGTACCTGCGGAAGGTATCCGATCTTGGTATTTCCTGTATCATGCGACAGGTGATAAATGATCTTTCCTTTATCCGGTCTGAGCAAGCCCAGCATGAGCTTTACAAGGGTAGTTTTTCCACCTCCGTTGGGACCAATTACTCCTATAAAATCACTCTTCCTGACCTCAAGGTTGATATCCTGCAATATAGAGACACCGTCAAAACTGACGCTGGCGTTTTCTATTTTGAGGAGGAGATCACTCATTGTCGAAAGAAGACTTCAGACTGAGGGTTATTCTTTTCATTTCTGCCGGCCAGTCGATTGATAGCGGGTCGATCTGCACAACATTTGCACCGATTTCTTCTGCAATGATCTCTGCATTACGCATATCAAATTCTTTCTGAACGAATATAGTCTTGATGCCGGCAGCCCTGGCCTGATCAATAACCTCTTTCATATGGGCTGGAGATGGCTCTTTACCTTCATATTCAATGCTCATCTGGGTCAGCTCGTATGCATCTGCATAGTATCCCAGCGAAGGATGAAAGATAAGGAAGCTTTCTCCCTTGTGTCCGGCAAGCTCCCTCGAAGCAAAGTTGTTTGCACCTTTGATCTCGACCATCAATTTTGAATAGTTTCTTCTTAATTGAGGCTTATTTTCCGGGAATAATTTCTCCATCTCACCAAAAATACGCCTGGCCATCACCTCCATATTCGCCGGCGACATCCATGTATGGGGATCAACTCCTCGATGCGAATGATCGCCATGTTTATAATCGATGCCTCTTAGAGGCAGATTAGCAGAAAGATCAACAATTCTTAAGTCCGGATTAATATCCATGATATTGGAAATCCATGCCTGTTCAAAGCCAATGTGTCCTATCCTCAAGTAGACTAATGCATCTCCAAGGGATTTCATATCTGAGGGAGTAGCTTCCCAGGTAGCCGGGCTGGCACCGGGAGGCACCATTACCACAACATCGGCCAGTGTATCTATTATGCTCTTAACCAGGTACACCTGAGGAACAACACTTACAGCGATAACAGGACCTGAAGGTTCTTTTTTTTCAGTTTCGCAGGAAACCAGGCCTATCAGGAGGAAAATGATAAGGAATCTATTCATAGTTGCTTTTTTT
>JAOZTN010000151.1:0-4750 GCA_029942245.1 Bacteroidales bacterium
AACAGTGAAACAATGAAACAGTGAAACAATGAAACAGTGAAACAATGAAACAGTGGAACAGTAAAACAGTGAAACAATGAAACAATTCACCCCTCAACTAAGTAAAACTACGTAGGTAAGAATAGATATTATCACTTAGGAACTTAACGTAGCTTAATATCTACTTTTGAAAAAAGGGACTATAAGGCAAACAAACTTAATCTGATATAAGCATTATCAAACCTATGAGGAAACTTACTTTATTACTGTGTTGCATAGCATTTGCAGCAACCCAGCTCGTTGGTCAGTCAGTGACTAACAAAAATGCCCTGAATGAATTCTCACAACAGAAAGCGGCTGAATTTCAGCTTAAAAAGGCAGAAGCTTTAAGCTACGCAGAGCAGAATAAGCTACCATTTCTCATCGACAATGATGAGCTGCTGATGGAGCTGATGTATATTGATGATCACGGTCAGCCACAATACTATATCACCAATAATTCGAATGCATCTGCAAGTGTTTCTACTAACAAGGTAAACACGGGTGGTGGCTACGGTTATTCACTGGATGGAAATGGTATGACGGTTCATGAATGGGATGGCGGTGCCGTGCTTTCCACTCACCAGGAATACAGCGGCAGGGTTGTGATGGGCGATGGTGTTACAACTACCCATTATCACTCTACGCACGTTGCGGGTACTATGATCGCCTCAGGTGTTGTTGCCAATGCCAAAGGGATGGCCCCAAGCGCCAGCTTACGGGCTTTCGACTGGAATAGTGATGAGTCGGAAATGGCTTCAGAAGCAGCCAATGGTGCCCTCATTTCTAACCACTCCTATGGTTACGGTCGTGGCTGGGTATATAACGGTTCAAGCTGGTCGTGGTATGGAAATACCAGCATCAGCACCCAGGAAGATTATCTTTTCGGATTTTATGACAGCCAGGCCCAGGATTGGGATCTGATCGCAGCAAATGCTCCCTATTACCTGATCTTTAAATCAGCCGGTAATGACAGGGGTGACGGGCCATCAAATCCCCCTTATCCTCTCGATGGGCCATACGATTGTGTATCGCATGCGGGAATAGCAAAGAATGTTATGACTGTTGCAGCTGTTGAAGATGTCAGCGGCGGATATTCCACACCCTCCAGCGTAGTGATGAGTTCTTTCAGCGCCTGGGGACCGGCAGATGACGGACGCATCAAACCTGATATCTCTGCCAATGGTGTGAGCCTCTATTCAACAGATAATGATAACAACACAGACTACACTTCGCTGAGTGGTACCTCCATGGCAACACCTTCTGCTGCCGGATCAGCCATTCTTCTGCAGGAACATTATGAGGACCTGAACGGAACGGGCAACTTCATGCTGGCATCTACACTGAAAGCAGTCATCCTCCATTCGGCTGATGAAGCCGGAAGTAATGCTGGCCCCGACTACTCTTTTGGCTGGGGGCTGATGAATACATTGGCTGCCGCCGATGTGATCGCAGATGATGCATCACTCAACACCATAGAAGAAATTACACTCAATGCCGGTGGAAACTATCAGCGTACTGTAACTGCTGATGGTACTCAGCCATTACAGATCACGATTGTCTGGACAGATGTTCCGGGTACTCCTGTGGGAGCTTCCCTCGATCCCTCAGATCCAATGATCATAAATGAACTTGACCTCAGGATAACGCAAGCTTCGAATACATACTATCCATGGAAACTCGACAGGAATAATCCTTCTTCCGCTGCTACAAGAAGTGGCGAAAATAATGTAGATAATGTTGAGATGGTTACCATCGACAATCCTGTTGCAGGAACCGATTACACCATTGTAGTTGATCATGATGGTACATTGTCAGGAGGTTCGCAGGTGTTTTCATTGGTTGTGACCGGCATCGGAACAGCAACCCCCATGCCTCCGGTAGCTGACTTTTCTGCTGATAACACAAGTCCGCTCACAGGAACAACAGTGAGCTTTACTGATCTTTCTACCAATGGCCCAACAGGCTGGGCATGGTCATTCAGCCCATCCACGCACACCTATGTGAACGGTACTACTTCATCTTCACAGTCCCCACAGCTAACTTTCGATGTAGCCGGAAGCTATGATGTGACCCTCGTGGCCACAAATGCACATGGTACCGATAATGAAGTGAAAACTGCATATATCAACGCAAGTGATCCCTTACCATTCAGCCTGCCATGGACGGAAGACTTTGAAGGTGCGATCACCACAACATATACAGCCAATTCAGCATCATTGAACGGCCTGCCGGACTGGAGCTATGAAAAGACATCTAACGGTCGACTGAGGTTTACAGCAGGAAGCAGTTTCTACCTCTCGGGAAGCCATGCCGCCACCCTTGATGCTGATCCATCGGGCTCATATTCCGTGAATTACCTTACTTCTACCCTAAACCTTTCATCCTATGCTTCTTCGCAAAACCTGGAGCTGTCATTTAACTTTATGCACCATGGAGAGGAATCGCATAGCAACGACAGGGTGTGGATCAGGGGGAGCAAAACTGATACCTGGGTCGAAATATACGACCTGTATTCCAACCGTGGTACTGCAGGGGTATGGAACTATGTGAATCAGATTGATATTGATGCCCTGCTCAGCGCAGCGGGACAATCACTCACAACTACCTTCCAGATCCGTTTCGGGCAGGAAGATAATTACCCGGCGACAAGTACTACCGCCAGTGATGGATTTTCTTTTGATGATATTACTATCAAAGAGATCGATCAGAGCGCATATATCATCAGCAGCTTTCCATACTCACAGAGTTGGGAAGACGGTATCGGCCTCTGGACACAGGGAACAAGTGACGATTTTGACTGGAGCAGGAACAGCGGAGGAACACCTTCGAGCTCAACAGGACCCTTAAGTGCGCATGACGGAAGCTGGTACATGTTTACTGAGTCGTCAAGCCCAAGGGTTAATGGGGATGAAACTCACCTTGAAGCCACCTTTGACTTCAGCTCACTTCAATCTCCTGAGCTTTCTTTCTATTACCATATGTTCGGCGTCTCTATTGCTTCTCTCCATGTAGATATTTATGACGGCAGCTGGCACAACAGTGTCTGGTCGGCCACAGGTCCTCAGCAGAATGCACAAGGCGATCCGTTTGAGCAAGCTATTATAGATATGTCTGCCTACGGTGGACAGAATAATATAGTAGTTCGCTTCAGGGGAATTGTAGGCAGTGGCGCAGGATCGACTTATTACAGCGATATTGCCATTGACCTGATAGAAGTAACAGGAAGCACCGGACCGGCAGCTCCGGTGGCAGAATTTTCAGCCAATACGCTGGATATTGCCCTGGGAGGGAATATACAATTCACCGACCTGAGTACAAATAATCCTACCGAATGGTCATGGGTGTTTGAAGGAGGAACACCGGCAAGCAGCACGGCTCAAAACCCGAGTGTTAGCTATAATACTGCAGGAACATTCACCGTTACGCTCACTGCCACAAACACCGCCGGCTCTGATGTAGTAACAAAGACAGGATATATCACTGTACATGAACCACCGGTGGCTGATTTCTCTGCCGGCAGCACTACGATAGATGAGGGAGGGACTGTAAATTTCACCGATCTTTCGGTAAACAATCCTGATACCTGGGCCTGGACTTTTGAGGGTGGAAATCCGGCAACGAGTAATGCCCAGAATCCTTCTGTAATTTATGACACACCCGGTACATTTACTGTATCATTAATAGCAAGTAACACATACGGTTCAGATACGGAAACCAAGACTGACTATATCACAGTTATAAACGTCCCGACTCCTCCTTTTGCTGATTTCATTGCCAGCAAAACCACTGTGATCGCTGGTGAAGTGATCAACTTCACAGATCTTTCTACTAATAGTCCGGCATCATGGTTGTGGACGATAAATGGAGGTACCCCGGCAACCAGCATCCTGCAGAACACGGAAGCTCAGTTTAACACTGCCGGCGTGTACACGATTGAGTTGACAGTGACCAACCCTGACGGTTCCGATACAGAAACAAAAGTTGATTATATCACAGTTACAGACCCACCAAGTTCTACAGAGCTTAGCTTTACCGATTTTGAAAGTGGCTGGGGCATCTGGACCGATGGCGGTGGTGACTGTTACTTATATACTGCCGGAACCTATGCTTATGGTGGAAATAATGCCGGTGGCATTCAGGATAATAGTGGTGTAGCTTCATCGTTTTATATGACAAACGGTGCTGATGTGCATACAGCCGGATATACTAAACTCGAGATTGAGTTTTATTTCATTGCGATTAGTATGGATAACACCAAAGAGGACTTCTGGGTGCAGTATTTCGATGGATCAGCCTGGCATACTGTAGCTTCTTTTGTGAAAGGAATTGATTTTGATAACGGTGTATTCTATGTGGCTACCGTCAATATTTTTGAAGTAGATTATACATTCCCGAGCGATATGAAGATCAGGTTTATGTGTGATGCCAGCGGTAACAGGGATGATGTATACATCGATGATATCAGGATAACGGCCTCAAATGAAATGATCCCAACGTCCAATCTTATCCTTGTCGATTATCTTCAAACTCCGCAGATAAAATCAATTGAACTGGAAGAAGATGAAATGAATATCTATCCGAACCCGGTTCAGGACAGGCTGAATATTGCGATTCCCGGAGCGGAAGAGATCCAGGTATATATCTATTCTATTACCGGACAGTTGATGTATGAAGGAAGGGAAGTGTATGTGCAGGAAAGCATCAATGTAAGTCATCTTAAAAAAGGACT
>JAOZTN010000152.1:0-4737 GCA_029942245.1 Bacteroidales bacterium
ACTTCGATCAAATCACTGAAATAGGGTGCTTCTAAATAAGTCTGAAATTCATGTATTACGGAGAAGTCATCCAATTGTGGATCGTAGGCAAAAATGTTCCCATTCTCATAAGTTCCTCCACCCCTTGTGGTTCCGTACATGACATCATCAGAGGCAAGGCAGAGACCGCTGTAAGGAAATGAGCCTGTAGTAGCACCGTCAAAATTCATTAATTTGGTAAATGTACCGGTAGTGGCATCGTATACAAAGAGCACTCCAATCCCATTCACGCCACCAAAGCTGGCGGTTCCATAAAGCATATTATCACCATATTCGACCAATCCGCCAGCGGGACTTTCGCCTTTATCCGGCCCATCGAAGTTCACCTTCACGGCATAGGATTCGCTCTGTGGGTCGTATTCATATAGCACCCCCTTGGAAAAGCTGCCACCATCGTTGGCAATGCCGTATATTTTACCGTTTGCTGCCTGAACAAGTATTCCTGAAGGTTCTCCTCCAAAGCTTGCATCCAGAAAATCCCATTTTTTTGTGAAAGTGCTTGTAGCAATATTATACTCAAAAATTACTCCATCATTGTTTAGCCCGCCTCGCCAGGTCGTACCATAGAGGTTTCCGTTGTTCGCTTCCAGGAGTGTTTCCTGAGGGTATATTCCATCTGTGGTTCCATCAAAATGATGAAGCACTGTATAGGACAAATTGTTGGGATTGATCGTATAAAGAACGCCGGAGTTATTATTGCCACCATGGGCTGCACCATATAGCAAGCCATTTGATCCCTCTATAAGACCCCCATATGGGGTACCGCCTGTGTTTGGATAATTAAAATCATAGATCACCTCATATGTATTGAATGAAGGATCGATCCTGAAAATCGTTCCTACCTGGTAGCTACCTCCTAAATTTGCTGTCCCGTAAACCAGTCCATCGCTTCCCTGCATCAAGGCAGAATAAATCTTTGCCCCTGATTGGGAAGTCATAAAATCGAATTCTTTTGTAAAAATTCCATTCGTATAGTCATAGCTATAAAGGACTCCAGAGGAGGCATAAGCTCCTCCACTATTTGTTAGCCCATATAGTTTTCCATCATCACCAATGACCAGGCTTCCAACTGGATTTTCGCCATACT
This sequence comes from Bacteroidales bacterium, assembly GCA_029942245.1. Lineage (GTDB taxonomy): Bacteria > Bacteroidota > Bacteroidia > Bacteroidales > B18-G4 > B18-G4. The sequence continues at coordinate 1,127 of JAOZTN010000152.1, forward strand.
CTATGTCATTAAAGTTCAGGAGTACAGATACTGTGGTATTTCCCGGTACATATTTAAAAAGTGTTCCTTCTGATGAGAGCCCTCCATAAACTGCTATGCCATAAAGAAAGCCGTCGCCCGGGGCAATAAGATCCCCCCTGGAGCTCGTTCCGCTGTTTGTACTAAAATCAACTTTTTTCATAAAGATATCATTCACGATATCATATTCAAAGAGGACGCCTCCATTGTTACTTCCTCCAGCGCTGGCAACACCATACAGCATCCCGTTCGCTGCCTGGGCCAGGCCACCATAAGGCCTCTCACCGCTGGCAGCACCGTCAAAATCATGCAGTTTTTCCATCATATTGGTGTTGATATTGTATCTGAATATCACGCCTTTATCGGCATTTCCCCCTTCAATCGTCATTCCATACAATTTCCCATCCGATGCCTGGAGGACCTTATGATATGGACGGGCTCCAATGCCGGCACCATTGAAGTGTTTCAAGGCTGCGAATGTGTTAAATTCAGGATCATATTCATAAAGGACCCCAAGAAGGTTAAAGCCGCCGTCATAAGTGAGTCCATATAGCTTGCCATTGGATGCCTGTGTGAGTACCCCAACAGGAGTTTTCCCTTTGGTGCTTTCATCGAAGTGCACCTTAAATACCATGGTGTTGCTTTCAATATCATATTCGAAAAGCTGGCCGGCACCGTAATCCCCTCCATTCTGTGTTACGCCATAGAGTTTACCATTTGCGGCCTGGATTAGGCTTCCATCTCCTACGCCGGCAGTATGACCAATGTCGGGGTCATAAAAATCATACAGCACTACATACTTATTGGTCGATGGGTCATATTCGAACATGAGTCCTCCGGTAACCCCAAATCCACCGTCTATTAAGCCGTAGAGTTTCCCGTTGTCGGCCAGGCAAAGCTGTCCTCTTCCATACTTTCCTGTGTACCTGAAAAAATCATGTACAGTGGTATAGCTGCTTGTGCCCAGATCATATTCATAGACGATCCCTGACTCGGTGTTTCCTGCATTGGGCAGGGTTCCCCAGAGTTTGGGTTGCGCCCATGATTGGGAAACGGACATACCAATAATTATAATAAATACGATTAATAAAGCTTTGGTTTTCATAAGTTTGGTTTTTGCATCCGTGATCCGGATGGATTAATTCACAATAAGTTTTTGAGCTCCGCTACGATCAGCAGAGCTTACTCGAATGGTATATATACCGCTTTCCAGGTTTGGAATATCATACTTGATATCACTATGGCTATTGCCCTTACCTCCTATATAATCAGTAAGGATCAGTTTGCCGCTAATATCATAGATGCTTAGCTGAAGTTCTACCTTTATTTCAGGGATTGACAATATAATATGTTCTTCGGCAGGGTTTGGATAGATGGTGAAATTCAGTTTGCTGCCTGCTTGTTCGCTGATACCGAAGTCGGTATCTACTTCAAGTAGTTTACCATATATGGGCCTGTCCTGGAAATGAGCAAATTCATGTACGACGGTATAGCTCACCGCCGATGGATCGTAGCTAAAAATCACCCCGTATTCCTGAGACCCACCCATAGAGGTGGTACCATAAATCAGGTTATTGGAGGCTTTCATTAAACTACTAAAAGGTGAAAACCCATCACCGTCGTTATGAAAGTTCTTAAGTTTTGTAAAAATACCGCTTGTTGCATCATAATGGAATAGTACCCCGCTGCTCTGGCTACCCCCATGGGCGGTCATACCATACAGCTGATTATCCTCATATTCAAGAAGAATTCCGAAAGGAAGAGCCCCTTTGTTCAAGTCATCAAAGTTCACCTTAGAGGCCATCGCAAATGTCATCAGGTCATACTCGAACAATACCCCCAGATTATATGCCCCTCCCCATGTTGTCATCCCATATAGTTTCCCATTAGTTGCCTGGGTAACTCCAGTGGGTTCACGCCCGGAGATAGTAGCATCAAAATCATGAAGTTTCAGGAATGTGCTGGTGCTCGTATTATACTCGAAGAGCACTCCATCACCATTTGCGCCTCCCCACTTGGTGACTCCATACAGATTGCCATTAGTGTCCTGAATAAGCTTTCCCACAGGCCTGCTACCGCTTGTATTTTCATCAAAATGGTGCAAAACTGTATATGTAAAGCTTATTGGATCGAAGACGAATAATACACCAAAAATATTAGCACCGCCATGGAAGGCAAGCCCGTAGAGCATTCCATTTGTTCCTTCAGTCAGCCCGTCGTTGCATCCGCCACCCTGGGGGTCTATGCTGCTCCAAAAATCATACACCTTCTCGAATGATTTGTCGGATGGATCTATCCTGAAGATGGTTCCACCAGAGTAATTTGCTCCTCCTGAGGGAGTTGTTCCATATATCATTCCATCGCTTGCTTCTATCAAACTGCATTCCGGCAAACCGCCATTTTCTGAATATCCGAAGTTCACATGAGCAGAAAAGAGTCCATTAGAGGGATTATAATCAAATAGAACCCCACTATTAGTGCCCTGCCCACCATCCATTGTTACGCCAATGAGTTTCCCGTCAGGGCCTAAGGAAAGAGATCCCAAAGGCCTCTCGCCATATTCATCATAGAAATCTTGCAATTTCGTATAGGACGAGCTCTCCGGATCAAACTTAAATAATACTCCTTTGTCCTCCAGTCCACCACTGGATGCCGTGCCATAAAGTAATCCATCGGTATATTCAATAAGCTGACAAACAAAGTCAGTCCCGTTAGACCCTCCGATGTCCCGCTTCTTTGTAAGCACACTTGTAGCAATATCATATTCGAAGATAGTTCCCTGATCAACCGTGCCTCCTGTTCGTGTTACGGCATACAACTTCCCATTTGATGCCTGCATAAACTTGCTCTCCGGGCCGGTGCCTGTGTTTAGCCCGTCAAAATCATGTTTTTTAGTAATTATGTTCGTAGCAATATCATATTCATATACTATTCCCATACCGAAGGTTCCTCCCGTTCTTGTCATGCCATACAGCTTCCCGTTTGATGCTTGTATAGGGCCATCGTGGGGATAGGATCCTATCCCTGCCCCATCAAAATGCTTGAGTGCAGCGAAAATATTAGTGGCCGGGTCATAAACGTACAGAACCCCTAAATCATGCGTACCTCCTTCCATGGTCACACCATACAGTCTTCCATCGCTGGCCTCCGTCAGGCTCCCAATAGGTGTTTCACCCTTCGTTGCTTCTTCAAAGTGAACTTTTATGATAAGCTCCCTTGTTTGCATGTCAAATTCAAATAATTGGCCATCGTAGTTATCACCTCTATCCTGAGTAAAGCCATATACCTTGCCATTCGAATGCTCTATAAGGCTGGTGAGTCGTGTATTTGCACTCAGTGCGTTTTCCGGATCAAAGAAGTCATAAGCAAAGTCAAACGTAGATGTTAAAGGGTCGTACTCATAGATCACACTTCCACTGCTTCCTAAACCTCCTTCCGCTGTGCCATATATCATCCCATTACTTGCATACAGCAATTTTCCTCTTGGCGAGTTACAATTCGGGAAAATAAATTCTTTTGTCACATTAAAATTACTTCCGTCGAGGTTTATCTCATATACTTCTCCGGATTCCGTACCTCCGCCACGGGGTATT
>JAOZTN010000153.1:0-4727 GCA_029942245.1 Bacteroidales bacterium
GTTCAGGTTTTCAACAGAGGATCAGCCTGTATGGATGGGGGTAATGGTGGGGGTGTAGAATTGAAAAGGTTTCATTGTATATGGCTGGTTCTAATCATAACTATATCTATTTCATGTAGTGAGGAAAACTACTTTTACAATAAAAAATTCCCTGTCTCAAATAAAATTAAATTTACACTAATTGAACATAGAGCAGATCAATATCTTTTTAATAATAAATTTGACTCAGCTCTTTATCATTATGATCAAATCATTAGCCAATCAGATGGCAAAAGTAATTTTGTTGCAAGGTCATACATTAAAATTGGATCAGGATATTTTTCGAAAAACAATCTTGACAGTGCACTTTATAATCTCAAATGCGGATTAAATACATATAAATACTCAAAATACTCCCTTTCCTCAATTGACCGAAATTATTTTAATAGCAGTATTTTACTTATTGCCAACTGTCATAGACTAAAGGGGGACTTCTTGTTAGCAATACACTATTTAGATGATTTAGAAAACTGGATATCTGATACTACAGAAGATTTTGATAGTCGATATCAAATCGAATTGCTCTCAGAAATTTATACATGGAAAGCCTTAATATATTTTGATTTTGGCTTAATAGATATGTCTGTTTCTTATAATATCAGAGCTATCGGAAATATAGAAAAACACAATTATTCAGATTGTCTAATATATAATAATTATTCTCATTTAGGAAGAATCTTCCTAAACGAGAGGGATTTCTCAAAATCTGAAAAATATTTTAATCGTGCTGCGAGTATTATTTCAAATTGCTTTGGTGATAGTAGTACTCTTCTTGCAGAGCAACTATCTGAAATAGGTCACTTATACCTAGAGTCCAACCGGTATATTAAAGCAATTGAGTGTTTTAAAAAAGCCCATAGTATATCTGTAAGAAATCAAGAACATCTTGAAATTGAGACAGCATTTACATATAATAATCTTGGAGATGCTTATTGTGGAATACAGCAGTACCAAAAAGCTACAGAGCACTATAATCAGGCCCTAGATGTCTTTTTAGATAAAAAATACCCTGAAGAAGCATGTGTTGTATATCATAACCTTGGTATTGTTAATTATTTAACTGGTAATTTATGTGAGGCGCAAAAATTTTATCAAACCTCGCTAGAATTATCCAAATTTTTGGGTCCAAATCACAATATATATAGATCATACACGCATCAGCGACTAGGTGAATTATTTAAATATCAAAAAAAATATTCAGCTGCTATTGAACAGTACAATATTGCAATTTCTATTATTCAAAAACAGGTTATAGACTCGATATCTATTAGGCAACCGTTCCTACAATCAAAGATATTATCAAATGCAGAACTTTATAATGCACTTTATCAAAAAGGATACTGTGAGCTTCAATATTATCATTTAACCAAAAATAAACAGCTTTTGGAAAACTCTATCAAAAGTCTTCAAAAAGCCTTGCTCGTTTCGGACAATTTAAGACAGCACTACAATTATGTTGACACAAAGCTGTTCCTTAACAAAACCAACGTACCAATAGTTTCAACCTACATTGAATCTTTATTATGCGTAGAAAGGACTAACACAAATTTTATAAACGATAATAATATACTCGAAGCCATTGATAGAACAAAGTATACAACTTTGCGATCTTTTATCAGCCAAAACACAGAGGACCCCAAAAACACCACCCTTGGCCATTATATTTCATGTATTGATTCTTTATTGAAAAAGATAAATTGGAATAATGGTAACGCTACAAATTCATTAGATCATACCCGAAATATTCAAGATATTATCCTCGATGATACAATGTTGTTTAATGCTACATATGTGCTAGACACGCTTTTAAATTATATTAAACATCAATATCCAAATGTGCATAAAAAAATGTATAATTTTTCATTCTATGAGATATCAGAAATACAGTCGTTATTACCTGAAAAAACATCTATTGTTGAGTACTATTTAGATGATGAGAATTTAATAATTATTGCAATTAATAATAGTGAATATCAAATATATCACACAAAATGTGACACCTCAATAGTCATGCGTAAAAACAATCTTCAAAAATCTATTGTTTTTTCAAACTTTCATGAGTTTCCCGCTCTAAGTGACTATTTTTATAAGTTACTAATTGATCCCATATATGATTTAATAAAGGAAAGCAATAAACTAATAATTATTCCCGATTTTCATCTTTCCAATTTCCCTTTTGAAGTGTTGGCGAAAAAGGATGAGAGTATTGGAGCGAAAGGTGCTTTTCAGCCAGATTACTTAATCCGTAAATTTGAGATATCTTATTATTTATCGCTTTGTCTGTGGGGGGATGAAGCTATATTAAAAACTCCAGATAATAAAAGCTGGGAAAATCAATTTGCGGGATTTGCACCATTGTTTAATGATCAAGCAAGAAGAAGAAATTTGACACACTCAAAGGAAGAGATATACAATATCTCGAAAACCTTTTATAAATACGGGAATCACGTTAAAACTTATGATGATTCAAGCGTCACAGAGATTGAAATTTTAGATGAATTTGGTAAAAGCAAAATCGTTCACATTGCATCACATAGTGGAATTACAATAAATAATGAGTACTATATTTTGGTAAACCTTCCCAAAAAGAGAGTCGGGCATGCAAAAACAATTGAATTAGACGGCAAACTAAAACTGTCTGAAATATATAATACTGATGTAAAGTCTGATTTGATAATACTGAGTGTGTGTTCTTCGGGGCTAGGGGGAGATAATTATGGAGAGGGAAAAATCTCTCTGATATATAGTTTATACTACGCCGGAGCTCGAAATATTCTTTATACATTGTGGGATATTTCAGATCTTCACTCACATATCTTTATGTCAACTTATTATAAATATATAAATTCTGGATTTTCATATTCGAAAGCACTTCAAAAAACAAAGCTTGAATTTATAAGCTCAGAGTACAGTCTTCCTGTATTCTGGAGTGGTTTCGTTTTAAACAATTAAGCATGAAAAATCTATTTTGGGTTCTCATTGTTATTCTCTTAGGTAGTTTCTCCTATAATTGTTCTTCGTCATCAGAAGATTCTAAAAATAATTTTCATATTGAAAAGTACTCCACAATTTGCAAAGTTTGGGGTGTTTTAAAATATTACCACCCTGGGGTTGGAGGTGGTAATATTAATTGGGATAAAAAGTTATTTGACCTTCTTAAGTGTTTAGATACTATAAGTAGCCAGAAAGATCTTAATCTTCTTATTGAGGAGGTAATCAATTTCTGTGATCTTTTACCACTTGAAGCAATAGATACATCATACCTAAAGGGAGAAATTAAGTTTATGCGAAAGTTCTCTTGGCTCGAAGATACCACCTCAATTTCTCAAAACAACATTAATCGACTGAAATTATTGGTCACAAACAAACAACCATACAACAATAAATATGTCTCCCAAAACAAAGACATTGGAAATTTAAACTTTATTAAAGAAAAATCATACTCTGATTCGACAAACCCGTCAAAGGACCTTCGGTTACTATCTCTTTTTCGTCATTGGAATATTATATATTACTTCTATCCGTATCTAGAAATAAATGACATTTCTTGGGAAAGAGTTCTTGATCTATCTGTTCCAAAATTCATTAATACCGAGGATAGCCTAAGCTATCAGTTAGCAGTCTTGGAGTATACATCTTTACTTAATGATGGTCATATTTGGACTGAGAGTTTTACAATTGTAATGCATTTCGGTATTTATAGCCCACCATATAAATTACATTGTGTGGAAAATAAACCAATTGTAGGGGAATATTTCCCAGATAGCATCGGAATGCAATTTAATGTCAAAATTGGAGATGAAATTCTAGCAATAAATACAATTCCTGTTAATGAGTTGATTCATTCAAGGGCAAGGTATTATCCCAATTCGAATCTTGGGCAACATAATCGTAGGATATATGATGAGCTTTTAATTACTCCTAATAAAGATTCAATAATTTTAGACCTAAAAAGAAATGGAACATGTTTTCAGGAAACCATTCCAACTTTTTATTTATATCAGTTATACGAGTTTTTAGATACTCAAGAAAAAAACACAAAAGCATCAAAACTCTTAAATGATAGTATCGGGTATATTAATTTAAGATACTTAAGTATTCCAGAGATAGATTCTATTATGGCATCCATGATTAATTTAAATAAAATTATCATTGACATAAGAAATTATCCAAATGGTGTGCTGTATGAATTATCAAATTTCTTTAATCCTGAGCCTAAAGAGTTTGTGAAAATCTTCATGCCTAATATTATTAAGCCCGGTGAATTTATTTGGTGGGAAGATCCATATTTGACTGGAAAAGTAAATAAGCGTTATTTTGCTGGTCAGGTTGTTTTGTTGGTAAATGAGCAAACTCAAAGCCATGCAGAGTTTACTACAATGTGTTTACAAACAGCATCAAATGTCACTACTATAGGCAGTATGACCGCAGGTACGGATGGCAATGTTTCGATGATAACACTTCCTGGGGGGATTGATACATATTTTACAGGAATTGGCATTGAGTATCCAGATGGGAGCCCAACTCAAAGGATTGGTGTGAAAATTGATACAATAATAGAACCTAAAATTCAAGACTATACAAGTCACTATGATCGTCTAATTGAATTCGCTATTCAATTATAATTAGACATATAATGCGAATCAAGGGTTGAGATTTAAAAACACTTGTAGTTATAAACAATTGAA
>JAOZTN010000154.1:0-4690 GCA_029942245.1 Bacteroidales bacterium
TACTGCCTACTGCCTACTGCTTAACTCCTTTATCAAATGCCTTGGCTTTCTCAATCATCTGTTCAAGAATGAATGGATATTCATCGGAAACATCCCTGTTTTCTCCTCTGTCATCAAGCATATTAAATAGCTCATAATGATCCAATGTTCCTACGCCATATGTTGCTTTGGTAGGGAGTGTTAATTTCCAGTCATTTTCGCGATAGCTCATATGTAAGCCCCTGGCTTCATAACCCGAAATCTCGGAATGCGGAGCCTGTTCATTTTCAGCCTGTATCATCACAGGGTAGAGGTCTTTGCCATCGATTGGCCTGTCGGTAGGAATGTCAGCGCCTGCAAGCATAGCAAAGGTTGTAAACAGGTCGAATCCTGCTGTGATGTGCGGGCAGGTGCTACCAGCTGCAATGGTTCCCGGCCACAGCATGATGCATGCCACTTGAATACCACCTTCATAACGTGATTGATATTTGCCTCCCCTCAGCAGGTGCTGACGACTGACATTCACCGTTGCATAGTGCCCGTAGCATGCTTCCAGTTCAGGATAAGGAACAATGAGTGGTCCATTATCCGAGCTGAATACGATTAGTGTATTTTCAGAAATATCCAGCTCCCTCACGGTACGGAGGATGGCACCTACTGAACGATCTAGATATTCAACCGCATCACCAAAGGGCCCGGCTTCACTATTTCCTTCAAAACCCTTTGGAACGAACCATGGCGTATGTGTTTCAATATTTGAGTACTGCAGGTAAAAAGGTTTACCCTGTGCCGTCATCTCCCTGATATAGTCACAGGACACTTGCGTGAACAAAGCAGGGAGCTCGGCAAGTTCATTGTTGTCCAGCTCATCAATGATATCGTAGTCTTCGAACAGTGGGATTGGAGGAAACTTTCTTGATCCTGTATTTGCCAGTCGCTCAGGGCCATGGTCGTTAGGATAGGGGATGCCCAGAAAATAGTCGAAACCATGCTCTCCCGGCAGAAATTCGGGCAAATGTCCCAGATGCCACTTACCGATGAGGGCTGTAGAATACCCTTGCTCTTTGAGAAGCTCTGTTATGGTAATCTCAAGTTCTGTGTCGAGCCCGATCTCAGAGTCAGGAAAAAGAACCGGCAAGCCCGTTCCATTATTTACCCTGGGGGCGTACCTGCCGGTAAGTATTGCTGCCCTGGTGGGTGTACATGTGCCGTGCGGGGCATAGAAATCGGTAAAGATCATGCCCTCGGCAGCCATGCGGTCAAGATTCGGGGTTTTGATATCTTTAGATCCGTAGCAGCCAATGTCATCATAACCCACATCATCGGCCAGGATATGAATTATATTGGGCTTGATGGCCGTTTCCTGTGAAAATGAGAAGAAAAAGATCAAGGATAGGATGCTTGTTAGCAGAAATGCTTTCATTGGCTTTGGATGTTAAGCGTCAGTCTTTGGGTTTCCTGGATGTGTAGATGGCTGCTGATCCTCCTAGGAGGGGGTAATGTTTGAAATCAGTGAAACCGTTGTCGTTGAGCAGCTGACCTACTTCCTCGGGGCTGAAGTAGTTCCTGGCGGAAACAGCCAGGTATTTGTAGGCTTTGCGATGCCCCGACATGAGTCCTCCCAGCCATTGCACCCATACCTTTAGATAGATGCGGAAGCCGAACCTGAGAAATGCATTTTTTGGCTGGCTCGATTCTGCGATGATAAAGATCCCGCCGGGCTTCAGTGTCCGAAGAACCTCTGATAGGTATTGGCCTGCAAATTTGTTCTTGTAGGTCAGGTTTCGGAAGGCAAAGCCGATAGTGGTAACATTGAAATGGTTTTCTTCGAATGGAAGGTCGGCCGTATCGGCAAGTACAAACTTGACATTCTCCCTGTTCATCTTTTGTGCCTTAATTGCGGCCACATCCAGCATAGGCTGGCTGAAGTCGCTGGCAATGATTTCAATGTCAGGGCCACCCATTTTGGCAAGCCTTATCGCCAGGTCCGCCGTGCCTGTGCAAATGTCAAGCACCCGATCCGGCTTCTCTGCCAGACATATTTTTGTCGCCTTTTTTCGCCAACGTTCATCCTGGCCAAGTGTTACGATACGATTCATAATATCGTACTTGTCAGGCACTTCGTTAAACATTCTGAACAAAGGCCTTCTTGCCGCCGCTTCCCTATCCATTTAAGTTTTGAGTTTTGAGTTTTGAGTTTTGAGTTATTTTCGATCCTCGATCCTCGATTTTCGATTTTCGTTATTCAATGTATCCTCTCACCCCAACCACAAACGACAACACCTGGCTGGTGGCCTTGACACTGGTGTCCTCATAATACCCGTTTTGATTGATGTTATCACCCAGTCCGAAGTTGTACCTCACATCGAAAAAAGTCGCTCCCTGCTTGTCCGCAAAAGGGACTTCAAATCCGAGTCCGATTTTGATCCCAAATGCTGTTGAGTTATATGTATCTGTTATCTTCTGATCGATCTCTCCTTCAACCCCATTTACGACATTTTCTCCTTTAATACGCCCTCCGGTCAGGTATGCAAAACTGGGCCCGAGCAAACCGTAGAGGTCGAATTTTTCCTTTTCAATGAAAGTATATCCAAAAAGAAAAGGAACTTCAAGGTAGTGGGCTTTAAGGGTAACATCGGTAGACTTATTTCCATCACTTTCCTTATAGGTGAATCCCCGCTGGTCAAAGTTTAAGCCCATTTGCATGAAAAAGCGTTCATTGAATCCATACTCTGCAAATAAACCAACATTGTAGGTTAGTCTGCTCCCGAAGGTTCCGTCGAGGGGTTCACCCGTCACTGTTGGCTGACTGATCCATGCTATATTCAAACCACCTGATAATCCAAAATTCCAGCCATCTTGTGCTTTTGTTTCCGGGAGGCTCAGGAATAATAAAAAAATGATTGCAGTAATTGTCCTTGTCATCTTCTTTAGAATTTATTTGTTGGTGTAAAGATAATCTTTTAAGTGTTGAGTTTTGAGTGTTGAGTGTTGAGTTAGTTCAGAGAGCAAGATCCTTAAAGTATTGTGAAGTAAGCATTATCGCACATCATCCCAACACTCAACACTCAAAACTCAAAACTATTCAAGTATCTTTGCTTCCGTGAATCGTACTAGGGTCTGTATTATAGGAGCAGGGCCGGCCGGCAGCATGGCTGCACTGAGGCTGGCAAAGGATAATATCCCTTTTGTGATCCTTGATAAGGACGAATTCCCCAGGGAGAAGATCTGCGGTGATGCACTCAGTGGGAAAGTGCCACATATCATCAGGAGGCTTTCGCCGGAAATACTCAATCGATTTGAAAGTGAATGCCGGCCATTGCATTCCATGGGCATCCGTTTTATTGCTCCGGGTGATCACGTTTTTGATGTCCCTTTCATAGCGGACTTTGACCCCAATACCCATCCGGTGCCCGGTTATACGGTAAAAAGGGAGCTATTCGATCATTTTATGCTTGAGGAAGTAAAGAAGGTATCCGGAGGAAACCTGATGACAGATTCCAGGGTAGAATCCGTTCAACGTAGCGGGGAGGGCTTTAAGATTAGTTACTGCGGGAAAGAGATATATGCCAGCATAGTGATCGATGCCTCAGGAACAGCATCGAAGTTTGATACATGCTATGAAAAGCCCATGTCACAGCCGAAAAAGACTGCGCTGGCCATCAGGTCATACTACAGTGGTGTTGAAAGCTTGCATCCTCAAAATTTTATAGAATTATATTTCCTGGAGGATGTCCTGCCGGGATATTTCTGGCTGTTTCCCCTGCCGGATGGATTGGTAAATGCCGGTATAGGGATCAGAAAAGATGTTGTGCTGAAAAAAAAGATCAACTTATCAGCTGTGATGGAAGAGATTATTCAAAACCATCCTTCGCTTGCATCAAGGTTCAGGAATGCAGAAAGAGTGGGTAAACCCGCAGCTCATCCTTTGCCACTGGGAAACCCGCGATTTCGAATTTCCGGTGAAGGCTATATGCTTGCCGGTGATACCGCACACCTGGTTGATCCCCTGACAGGCGAAGGGGTAGGCAATGCACTTTACAGTGGCTACATAGCTGCTGAACAGGCCATAGATTGCCTGCGCGAAGATCGTTTTGATGACAGCTTCATGAAAGCCTATGATAAAAGGATAAAACGGGTGCTTGGAAAAGAGATGAGCATCAGCGCCAACTTCCAGCGTATGCTCAAATATCCCCGTATAGTGAAATGGATCGCCAGGAAAGCAGATGGAAACAAGCATATACCAGGATTGATGTCATCGATGTTCACAGACCTGGATCACAGGAAGAAACTGTTAAATCCAATATTTATATTCAGAGTGTTATTGAACCGATAATCCCAGTCCCATGTCTGCTGCAGGCGTTTGCCATACGGTGGGAGTAGATAATAATTCGGGGTTCGGAGTATTAGCCCATACGGCTGCCGAGTTCAGCTTCGCGTTCAGGGACAGCAATTATCACGCTGCCATCTTCCTGATAAAAACCCGTGAGAAGGAATTCCGACATGATTGGACCGATCTGTTTTACCGGAAAGTTTATTACCCCTACAATCTGTTTCCCAATGAGCTCTGTGCTTGAATAATGTTCAGTGATCTGAGCACTCGAGCGTTTGATCCCGATCTCAGGGCCAAAATCTGCTGTGATGATGTAGGCCGGCTTTCTGGCTTCAGGAAAAACCTTTGCTTCCAGAATCTTTCCTACCCTTAATTCTA
>JAOZTN010000155.1:0-4643 GCA_029942245.1 Bacteroidales bacterium
TCCCTATTTTTGTTTTATCAATCCTCATGCATGAAGCTCAACCTGAAGGAGTATTTTAAGCTATCAGCGATCTATATTGTGGTTGCTGCTCTGCCACCCGGCCTGCAGCTTATCATACAACCTATCATCGAAGGTCCTGACAGATTTGGGCCGGTTGACTTTTCACAATTAACCATCAGCGAACTTGTTACCAGCCTGGTATTCACTGTTGCCCTTTTTTCCATGGGGAATGCCATTTCGAGATTTTACTATGATCACAAAGACAAAGAAAGCGGATACAATAAACTAGTATCAACGGTATTCAACTCTATCCTCATCAGGGGCATATTAATATTGGCCCTGGCCTGGATTTTCCGTGATTATATAGGGCAGATCTTCTCACAACCTGCATTGCAAGACTTCGAAAGTTATGGATTCCTGGCCATTATTATTGGCGTTAACAGGGCTATTAATATGACCGCTGCCGCCCTATACAGGAATGAAAAAAAGGTCAGGCGTTTCGTGATCCTAATGGTGGGACTTGGCATTCTTCGATCAGGCTTCCAGGTAATAGGGGTATTCTATTATGATATGTCTTTCATCGGCTTTTTGTGGGGTGGTGCCATTGGAAGCAGCATTACCAGTATTGGTGTACTGTTATATACATGGTATTCTTGCGGTTTCAGGTTTCATCTCAATATTCTGAAAGAGCTCAATAAGTTCGCTTTTCCTTTATTTCAATTTGCCATCATTCTCTGGGCTATAAACTACGCAGAAAGGTTTTTCATGGAGAGCAAACCTGTTGATCTGGGGATTTATGGCATTGCAATCGGGCTTGCACTGGGTTTTGAAAAGATATTAATAGGTATTCAGAGCGCAACACAGCCCGAGATCTACCGCTTCATGGATGCAGGCATATCAGAACACACTGAAAATATTAAGAAACTCTCAAACCTTCTCCTGGCACAAACACAGGTTCTTATCGCTATGGCTATCATCCCAGCCATGCTATATCTTACGCTATTCTACACTACTGATGTAAGATTAGCTTTCGGGCTGATTGCCATTATACTGGTGAAATTCATAGTCAGGACGCAGTTCCTTATATTTTCCTATGGAGTGTACTTTAAGAAGAAAACGATCTACTTCTTATATGTAAACACCTTTGCTCTTATTGCAAATCTGGGACTAAATTATTTCCTGGTCCCCATACTGAGTTATTACGGCGTGATTATCGCAATGTATGCTTCACTAAGCATACAGGCTATCTCTTTTTACTTCATCAGCAAAAAGCTTACAGGGATCAGGTGGAACAGGAAGAAAGTCCTTTTCTATCCCTTTATGATCGTTTTAATGGCAGGACTGCTGGAAATAGCCAAGATCAGGTATGATCTGAACCCCTACCTGACGGCCTCCGCCGTCGTCCTGGTCATCATAATGAGCCTATTTCTGCTTTATAAAGCAGAGATCCATCAAACTCTCAACAAATACCTGCGATGAAGGCAATCATCATAAATCGCAAGCTTTCTCCTGAAGAGAAATCATCACTTGACAGGATGGTATCGGATGGAGCCAGGGTATTTGAAACTGCTCAGTATGGGATCACAGAAGAGGAAAAGAAAAAGATCAACTACGAAGTCATGGACATGGTGCTTGCCTTCGGTGATAAGGAATTTGAGGGGAAGCCCCTTGTTGATTGGTTGAAATTCGACGAAAGCAGTCTGTGGTATTATCATAAGTTCAGGGCATATTTCCGTTTACGGAACCTGAAATATGAGATTGCCGCACTGACGAAGCTTGCAAAAGAATATGATGAGGTATACTGCTATTCTGCCGACCCCTTAATATCAGATGTTCAGCTTCCCGAGAATGTGCAAGTTGCTATCTCTAAAAGCAATTCATCCAAAAAATGGAATTATTTCTCTCTCCTGAAATATTTCATGATCCTGAAATCGCGCTGGATGATCAATATTTTCTCTCCCGGGAAATTGAAGAAGCCGGAGCACATCATCATGGATGTGAGCAAAAGGCAGGTCTTTCTGGATATTGAAAACTTGAAGGAGAATCAGGGTAATTATGTGATAGGCTATATGCTCGAAAAAGCGGGCAAGGATTTCCTTATCATCGATGAAGCTGTTCAGCCCAAGATGACTGATGGGGCGAAGATCCGTCTTGACCGTGACGGCCTGTTTGGGAAAGGGAGCCTGAAGAGAAGATATTTGGGTGAGCCCATACTCTTAAACTACTTTCTTTCCGGAAAGCTAAAAAAGAGAAAGAAGCAATTGTTGAGCAAGATCCAGAAAAACTTAGGCGAGTTACATGGAATGTGTTCAGGTGATGAAAAATTATTGATCAGCATCTATTTATCCTTCAAGGGGGCCAGCAATTTTTATCTGATCAAATACCTCTCATATAAAAGGTTTTTCGGTAGAAACCACTTCAAAACTATCGCCACGGTAGATGAAAACAGCCCCGCACTCAGAAGTATCCTGGATGCCGCCCGTACAGCCGGGATTAAAACAATAGGCATGCAGCACGGTAACCTCCACGACCTGCACCCTGCATATATTTATACCAGGGCAGATGCCGGACGAAATGCTTTCCCCGGCCACAATCTTGTCTGGGGAGAATTCTGGAAAGCATTCCTTATGAAAAAAGGGAACTACCCGGCAGATTCAATGAGCATCAGCGGGCAGATCAGGACCGATATTATTCCGAAACTCAAAGCCGAGTCTATCGAAAAGGCCGGATTGATCCCGGGAGCCGGCAATTCAGACCGACTCATAGTTTTTGCCTCACAACCACAACGGGATGCCGGGCTTCGTGAGCGCGCAGCACTGGATGTAATGCAAGCTGTTAAAGCCTTGCCTGAAACTTTCCTGGTGATCAAGCTTCATCCCAATGAACGCAATGATATTGATTATTATCAAAAGCTTGCTGAACGATCAGGCCTGGATAAGTTGCTGATCACATTGGAAATTGATCTTTACCTTCTGATATCCGTATGCGACATCCTGATAACTTGTTTTTCGACCGTTGGTACAGAAACGATATATTTCCACAAACCCCTCATTATTCTCGACCACCTGAAGCAGGATATTCAAAACTATCATAAGGAAGGCGTAGCCTTGCAGGCCACGAATATGGAAGAGCTAAAAGATCATCTTGAAAGTATCCTGAACGGTGTTTCCCAAGTTGATCCCAAAGCCTATAATAAGTTCATCACAAAGTATGCTTTTGCCATCGATGGAAAGGCTGCGGAGCGAGCCTTAGAGGTAATCAGAAAATTGTGAGAGTAGATGTATCAAAGCTCCCCGTTCAGAATTCAGAAGTTTGAAGTATTTCTAACTTCTGAGTTCAGACTTCTGAGTTCTGAGTTGGTTATTTGATCTTTGAGAGGTAAAGGTCTATGGCTTTGTTGAGCAGGCCTTGTTCTCTCAGGTATTTTTCCACGAATTCTCTGAAGACACCTTCACCGCCTTTTTTTGATAAAGTCCATTTAGCGTGTCTTTCCACATATGCAGGCACATAGGCAGGCACGGCACTGAGGCCAACAGCCTCCAGCACAGGAATATCGATGATATCATCACCCAGATATGCTACTTCGTCAAGGCCAATTTTCATTTCTTCACATATCTGTTTTACCACAGCCAGTTTATTTCTGACACCCATAAATAAAAGGTCGATGCCAAGCTTTTTAGCCCTTCGGGCAACGATCTGCGTATCCTCACCGGTAATGATGCCTGTGGGGATGTCAAGCATCCTGAGAAAAAGGACACCGGCACTGTCGGAAGTGTTGAACTTCTTCCACTCATTGCCTTCGTTGTCGTAAAACATGCCGCCGTCTGTCCAGACGCCATCGATATCGGTCAGGAAAAGCTTGATCTCTTTCATTTTATCATGTGTTGGTAAATGATCTCATCTTTAGGTATATCTTCAACAGTCTCCTTGCCAATGATGCCTGCCCGTTCATCCCATTTATATCCATCACCAGGGCTGAGCATATGGAGGTCAGCTTCGCTGATCAATTCGCCCTTACTTATCGTTCTGACAGATGCCACCGAGCGCTCCAGCTTAATGCGCGTATCTTTCACGGCTTCGGAAACAAACATATTCTCCTCCCCCATAGCTTTTTCCATGTTCCTGATATCCCTCACCATACGCCAGATACCTTCGGTACCCAGTGAGCCTTTCTGGTCGGTACCCTTCATATTCCGGTCGAGGGTGATATGCTTCTCAATAATCCTGGCTCCCATCGCAACGGCTGCAACGGGTATAACGATACCAATGCTATGGTCTGAATAGCCAATTTCATATTCAGGGTATGCATCGATAAGGAAAGGGATCGTTTTCAGGTTGATATTTTTGTATTCAGATGGATATTGCGACAGGCAATGCAGTATAGCTACATCACTATGATATTTAGTGATCGTATCGAGAGCAATATCCAGTTCCTTTTTCCCTCCCATGCCTGTAGATAATATCATGGGAATTTTTGTTTCGGCCATGGCGGCCAGTAATGGCAGGTTGGTCAGGTCGCGTGATGCCACCTTCAAGCGGTCAGGCTCAAAATAGCGAAACATCGATAAACAGCCTTTTGCACAGAGGGTTTCTACAAAATCCAGCCCTTTTTCCTTTGAATATTTGTATAACTCATAGTGCTG
>JAOZTN010000156.1:0-4609 GCA_029942245.1 Bacteroidales bacterium
TCATAACACGCTTATTAAGTGCACGTTATGAGATTTGCGGAGAAAGAGGGATTCGAACCCCCGGTCCGCGTGAGCGGACAACTGTTTTCGAGACAGCCCCGTTCGACCACTCCGGCATTTCTCCGGGGGCAAAATTAAGCAATTGTTTGCCAAAACCGATTTGTAATTTGTATATTAGTACCATATAACTAAAAACAAATACGATTATGGATAACTTAGATGCTTATACCGACGAAGCACTTACATTTTTAGTTGACTACGGCCCCAAAGTGCTGGGGTCATTGCTCGTCTTAGTCCTGGGATTATGGATAATCTCATGGATCACAAAACTCACCAAAAAAGGATTCAAAAAGGGCAGAGTAGATGAAACCCTGATACCCTTCCTGGGAAGCATGGTAAACTTGACCCTCAAGGCTCTGCTGCTCATCAGCGTGGCTTCTATGGTTGGCATCGCTACCACCTCATTCATTGCCGTTTTAGGTGCGGCAGGCCTGGCTATCGGCCTCGCTCTTCAGGGTACACTGGGCAATTTTGCCGGTGGAGTCATGATACTGCTTTTTAAGCCTTATAAAATTGGTGACCTCATCGAAGCCCAGGGATACCTTGGTGCTGTAGAAGAAATTCACATCTTTGTTACGAAGATTAGATCACCCCAAAACGAGCTCATCATTATTCCAAATGGTGCTATTTCTAATGGCAGCATAAAAAATTACTCTTCAACACCCGCTCGTCGTATCGACTGCACTATTGGTATTTCTTATGGTTCTGATATTAAGAAAGCCAGGGAAGTGCTCATGGAAGTCATGAAAAGTCATCCAAAGGTATTGAAGAGCCCTGAACCGATTGTAATGGTATCAAATCTTGGTGATAGCTCTGTAGACCTTGCCGTGCGTCCACATTCGGCTCCGGAGGACTATTGGGATGTTTATTTCCATGTATATGAAGAAGGGAAACTGGCACTTGATAAAGCTGGAATTACAATTCCTTTCCCGCAGCACGATGTGCATATGATACAGAAGTAAATTATTCTAAATACAATATATACTCAGACCTGGTCCGCACAAGCTACTCTGGCACTTGCCGCTGACCAGGTTTTTTTGTGGTTATCATGAACTGTTCACCCGTTCGATTGTTAAGCTTAACGAAGGCCATTACAGATAGAATTAATCCATCAATAAAACACTAAAAACCAATTAAAATGAAAACAAGTCAAGCAAAAGCCATCTGGAATGGCACCTTAAAAGAAGGTAAAGGAAACATGAATTTTACCGGATACCAGGGGGCATTCACCTTTGCATCACGTTTTGAAAGCGGAGAAGAGACCAATCCTGAAGAGCTGGTCGGCGCTGCACAGGCAGGCTGTTACTCTATGTTCCTTTCTGCCCTGATTAGCGGCGAAGGACTTAATCCTGAAAGCATTGAAACAGATGCATTTGTCAGTCTTGGTGGTGATGACATCGGTCCTAAGATCGACAATATCAAGCTGAGCACAAAAGTAAAATGTGAAGGCCTTTCAGAAGAAAAATTCAATGAGCTGGCCCAGGCCGCCAAAGAAAAATGTCCCATCTCACGTTTGTATGCCGGCGGTACTGCTGCTGTTGAGCTGGAGGCGGAGCTTTTATAAAGATTTTGGATACCTGACGCCTGACTAACATGAATGCTTTACCTTTGTAATAAGTTTGCATTAACTAAAACACAAATTATTATGGCACAGCAAGAAATAAGTATCAAAAGGATTGTATCGAGCGGAGCAATTGTTATAGCAGTAATATTCGTTATTATATTTTTTGTCAGAATGACGGTAACCATTGGCGCAGGGCATGCCGGAGTAATATTCCGTTTGTTTAGCGGGGGTATTGACACCACCCAGACATATACTGAAGGTTTCCATTTAATATCGCCTTTAAACGAAATGATTGTTTACGAAACCCGCCAGCAGGAGATCGCAGAAGAAATGAATGTATTGTCCTCAAATGGATTAGAAATTAGCGTTGATGTTTCTGCATGGTATAAACCTGAGTATGAAAAATTGGGTTTATTACACTCCAAGATCGGAAAAGATTATTTGAGACGTATTGTTATTCCGGCACTCAGAGCTTCGGCCAGAAGTGTGATCGGGCGATATACACCCGAGCAGATCTACTCCACAAAACGCGACGTGATACAGGATGAAATTTTTGATGAAGCAAAAAATATTCTCGACGATAAATATGTGGAATTGACGCAGATACTGATCCGGTCTATTATTTTACCGCCAACGATTAAGTCGGCCATCGAAAGCAAGCTTAAGCAGGAGCAGGAATCGCTGGAATATGAATTTAAGCTTGAAAAGGCGGAAAAAGAAGCTGAACGCCAACGCATAGACGCAATGGGAAAAGCTAAGGCCAATCAAATATTAAGTGCCAGCTTAACGGATAAGATATTGCGTGAAAAAGGTATTAGTGCAACCCTGGAATTAGCCAAATCGCCCAATACCAAAGTAGTGATTATTGGCAATAGTAAAGATGGCATGCCATTGATACTTGGAGGCAGCAATTAGTGCCACAGGCTAAGAATAGCATGGGGAGGGGTGAGCAAAAATAAACCATTTAGGCAATTTATAATTAAAGCCCGCGATTACTCACGGGCTTTTTTGTTTTGCGGAGAAAGAGGGATTACTCCCCCGAGTACTCGGGGTCGTGATCCCATAAGGGGTGGGGGCTTAACTAACTCAAAACCTCCTTAACAGTCGGAATTTTATTCGTTCCTCGGTTTTTTGAATTTCTTTCTCCTTGAATATGAGGTTTTTAGCAACAGCGTTTTCTGGAATTTATACTCAGTTTGGCGACCATATGCCGCACCTATTTTTCTGTTTTTTAATGATCAATTAATTCATTCTTAGCTAATTGTTACTCTAATTTATATATCGCGATGGCATCAAAATCTGCAAATAATTCAAGTAATTGCTGGAATTACTCCATCCCATTCAATACAAGGCCAGCAATAAATTCAGCAAACGGTTGAATATTTTGATTTATGCTGGCCTCTTCAAGTGAATTCATATATTCTTTACGCTTTTCTAATGGAATAACGGTCCAGGGATAACCCCCTGAGGCCAGCATGCTATTCATTAAAAACCTTGCTATTCGACCATTCCCATCCCTATACGGATGAATATAAACAAACACAAAATGACCAAGTACAGCCCTAACTGCTGGGTTATCTTCTTTTTTCATCAGTTCCAGTATTGCTGGCATTGCGTCCCTAACTGCTTCGCTACTCAATGGTACATGTCTGGAGTTTCGAATAAATACTGCTTGATTTCGATATCCTGCCAAGTCTGACTGTTCTATCAATCCAGCCGTGACCATAGGTTGAAAAAGTTCTCGATACCAATCCCTAAAATCATTCTCAAACACTTTTCCTGGTCGGTTACCAGTAAGGATTTTTTTAAGACTCTTTTTTACTGATTGAAAAGCCTGCCAATATCCTCGTGCAGCCAGTGCATCAATTTTCCTCTGATCGCCCTGATGATATTCAGGATCCCAGTTTCCACTTTTAACTCTATTTATAAGTTCTTTTGTAACTTGATACCCCTCAATAGAAAGAGAGTTATACGCATCTGTTTGATATACTTCATCAACTTGTTCTAAATATGCTATGATATTACCTGGTATACCAGGAGCATTAGGAAATACACTAATAACCTGATCTCTCATTTCCTGCCACATAAGATTAATGCGGGGAACATATGGAGAGCCTGGGCTAATTATTTCTATTGTTGGTAATTTTCCCTTGAATGGATCTGTTTCACGAATGGCATAACCTGCTGATTTAAATGTTCTAATAATTTCTTCAGCAAATAATTTCTTACCTACATTACGAAATGCTCCTGCCAACTTTCCTGCAATTACGCTATGTCCCCCGTCTAAGAGTGGGCCTAAAATATCTGAAACATCTCGAATCATAAATAATGCTGTCCTTGCATCAGTTGGGTTAGATTCGAAAAACCTCTGTGTACAATTGATAAGTGCGTAAGGCAATGATAGATGTCGAATACCTTTTAACACCTTTATCTGACTAGCCTTGGGGAGTCCTTGTTTTAGGTCAACTATGGATGTATCAAATAATAAAGATGTAACATTGTTCTGGCCTTTTGGGCTCCGTATAATAAGTTGGTTAGGCACTGTCCAGTTTCCACTTATTATTGAAAGAGATTGTTCAGGAGACAATATCCATTTATTAGCAAACCTTTCTTTTAAATATTGTGAGCAAAAATCCCAATAAGATATGTACCATGCTGTGCTTTCACCTGGTTGTTTATCAGGTGAATCAGAGATATACCATCCCTGCATAACCTCTTGTACATAACCTTCCTTCTGAAGTCGTTCTCTATGAGTACGTGTTAATTCTCCAGGTCTAAATACAACAGATTTATTCTTTTTCTGAAGTTTTCTCAGCTCCTTCAAAGATTCTGCCAGTTTGTCTTTTGCTAAGGCCATGTTTTCTGCTTTTTTAGTATAATCTTAAGTACTAGTTTAGTTTGTTGTATTGTTATTAGTCTAGCTTGTTGTGCTGTTACTAGTCTTGTTTGTTGTACTGTTACTAGTCTTGTTTGTTGTACTGTTAC
>JAOZTN010000157.1:0-4515 GCA_029942245.1 Bacteroidales bacterium
TTACTGCTGCATCTTCCCGCAATAGATGCCGGATATCTGATTTGTACAGGCTGATGCTGATCGAGCCCATGGAGTATGGTGCGAGTTCGTATGGATTGTAAAAAAAACCGATGCTGTTGCTGGTCAGGAAAAAGTTTGGGCTGGGATAGATGTGTTCATCGAAGAGGCCGGCATCAGTCAGGGATTCATCCTCACCGAGAAAGTAACGTGATCTGTATTCTTTTTCCAGCAGCAGGACAAGCTCTGCTTCAAAGCCTTCCACGAATAGTTCTTCCAGGCTGAGCTGTTTCTTTTTTCCGGTATCGAACACCAGGAAACGCGATATGCCCATGCCATGGGCTCCGCCTGAATATGCATAGTTGTCGCTCCTGTATACCAGCAAACCATTTCTGTTCATGCTGATGTAGCTGCTTCCCTGCATCTCCCAATTGAATGCATAGCCTCCGTCATAGATGTCGATATTGGCATCGATATATTTTCCAAAATAATTTTTACAGTAGGATTCCAGCACAGCATCATCCGGCAGGTTGTGTAGTGTATCCATGCTGAAAAAAGCATCGAGTATGGCTTCACGAATGAATGGGAACGAATCGCTTTGTTCAGGGAGAAGTACAGATAACTCAAGCTGAGCATGCGGGGCATCAACGGTATCCAGTAGTAAAGTATCACGATAAAGGGAATATCCTGTAAATGCGATGCTTTCTGAATAATCTTCGGCAAGGCTGAATGATTGTGCCTTGCCATTTTTCTGTTCTCTGAAGGTTCCTTTAAAAGCCTCTCCCAAAAGACCGGAATATTCACCGCTTTTTAAATTTCCTGCATATGCTTCAATGTCGGCGACACCATGCTTATCGAGTGTGCCCTGTAGCCGTTCCCCTGCAACCATATTGGTATAGGGAACCTCATCAGTCATCAATCCGGGGAAAACGGCATTGCCATTAATATTATCGTTAAAAATGATCAGGTCAAAGATGGCTTCCTGATCTCCCAAACTTCCTTTCATATGCTTATAGGCGAATTTTCCGGCAGGGTATTGTCCTGCTGCCATAGCGGCGATAAATACCGTAAGGCACAAAAAGACGAGTTTCTTCATGATCATAATTGCTTTGGGCTTAATCAAAATTAGTTAATATTTTCATATATTTGAATATCATAAAAAGTGACTATGGATAATCATCAAGCAGAAAAGGACGATAAGCACCTCTCCCGTAAAAAATATGAGGAGGAACTTGGGAAATTACAGATTGAACTTGTTAAGCTACAGGAATGGATCAAGCACAAGGGCTTGAAAGTCGTTGTGGTCTTTGAGGGGCGTGATGCAGCCGGGAAAGGCGGAACCATCAAGCGTATCACACAAACTTTAAACCCGAGGATCTGTCGCGTAGTTGCCCTTGGAAACCCAACGGAGCGTGAAACGACACAATGGTATTTTCAGCGATATGTACCTCATCTGCCTGCGGCAGGAGAGATGGTTCTTTTTGATCGTAGCTGGTACAACAGAGCAGGAGTAGAGCGAGTAATGAATTTCTGTAACGAGGATGAATACTGGGACTTCCTGCGTTCATGTCCTCATTTTGAGCATATGATCATCCATTCAGGTATTATATTGATCAAATACTGGTTCTCGGTGAGCGCTGAAGAACAGGAAAAGCGCTTTGAAGATCGCCTCGAGGACCCCACACGGCGTTGGAAGATCAGCCCGGTCGACCTGGCCAGTATGAGCAAGTGGGTTGAGTACTCCAGAGCCAAAGATGAGATGTTTTTCTATACCGATACCAAGCATTCCCCATGGTGGGTGGTAGAAGCCGATGACAAGAAAAAAGCAAGACTGAATTGCATCCATCACCTGCTGTCAAAGATCCCATATGAACACCTCGATCGTGAAGACCTTGTTCTTCCTGAGAGGGTGATCAGCAAAGGTTATGTGAGGCCACCAATGGAGGAGCAGACCTTTGTTCCTGAATTATACTAGCAGGGTTTATTATTTGCAGTATTGCTGCAGAGGTTGAGAAGCCATTATCGATCCCAACTCATCAGCTTTTTTCCACAATTCACATGCCTTTGGAAGGTCGCCGGCAACATAGTATGTCCAGCCCAGATTGTAGTAATTGTCGGCATATTCGGGATCGAGACTGATGGCTTTATTGAAATCCTGAAGGGCCAGGTTGATGTATTTCTTCCGGTATGCTGTATCATACTGCGATACATCAATGTAAACCATGCCCCGGTTGGCATAGGCCAACATATGTTCTGGATTGTGAACCAGGGTAGAGTCATAATCCTTCACGGTCTTCCAATATGAGGTGCGTGATCTTTTCAAAAGTTCTACATTCCTGCTCTGGTAGCCTTCCATGCGTTCTTGTTTAGCAATATTTTGGTATGCATTGCCGCGGTAGAAATAGGCCAGGGCTTTCGCCTGACTGGATTCACTCAATACTACCGCCCGGTAAAGCAGCATAGGCGCTGTCTTCCAGTATCCGGTTTGTATCATGGCCGTATAGCCGAGGAAGATGCCATAAAAAAGGAGAATGCCTATAAACCCATATTTCAGGGAGCCCTGAGGAATCAGTTTCTTGCTAAAAACCCTGTCGATTATGATGCCAATGATCAGGAACAGGCCAATGAATGAGAGGTAGGCATAGCGGTCGGCAGCTACGAAGATCCTCGACCAGAACAGTGGCAGGACAGGCGCAATGGCAAAAGTAAAAAAGAGGAGTCCTGCGATGATCTCCCTTTGCTTGTTCCAAAAGCGGTATATCAGGTATATCAGGCCCAGCGGGATGATCGCACTAAAATAATACAGGATCGGAAGTGACCCGCTGCCCATATCCGGGTATGCATAGATGCTTGAAAGCTTAATGGGGACTATTAGTTTTACCAGGTAGAAAACATATGTATGGCATAGGATGAAGAAGCGATCGAGCAGATTATAGTCGCTGGCAAGCTCAGTGATATGTCCGAAATTTTCCGCTGCATTGATGGCTATAAAACCGAATATAATCGAAAGGGCAAGAAAGGGGGTCTTTTCCAGCCAAAGCCTGTTGCTCCATGTCCTTCCCCTGTAATAGTCGATAACAAGCAACACAAAAGGGAAACTCATGGCTAGCGACTTGGAGAAAAATGCCAGTATTGCCAGCAGGAGTGTCAGGCCAAAATATAGTGGCTTTTTGTTTTCAGAGTATTTCAGGTAAGTAATCAATCCACCAACATAGAATGCCGTGAACAGCAAGGTGCTTCTTGCGGAGATCCAGACTACCGCTTCCACATTCATTGGATGGAGGGCAAAGAGGAATGCCCCTATTCCGGCAATGGTTTTCCTTTTGCTAAGGCTTAACAATAAGAGCCATACCAGGAATATATTGATGACATGCAGGAAAAGGTTGGTGGCATGATATGCCTGTGCATTGACACCTGCACTTCTGTAGTTCATCGCCAGGCTAAGCACCGGCAATGGCTGGTACATGCCCAGGTGGTAATTGGAGAAGATCTCTCTGGCATCCCCTTCCTGAACACCGGGATCTGTAAGATATTCGGTATCGTCCCAACCGTCGAGGAAATTGTATTCCAGTGAAGTGTTATAAATGAATAGGGCAGCAATGATAATTAAAAGAGGTACGAGATACTTTATGTACTTCTTTTCGCTTTTATCTTCAAGGATAACTTTCTTTCCCACGCTTTGTCTTATTTTGTTGTGAATTTATAGATTGTAGTGGACTTGAATTTTTCTCCGGGCCTGAGCAGGGTGGAAGGAAACCTGTCCTGGTTAGGTGAATCAGGAAAATGTTGTGTTTCCAGGCAAAAGCCATGATGTTGATTATACACTATACTGTCTTTTCCAACAAGACTGCCATCCAGGAAATTCCCTGAATAAAACTGTATGCCGGGCTCAGTGGTGAATACTTCAACAGCCCTTCCACTTGCAGGGTGATAAAAGTCGGCAACCTTCATCAAATTACCGTCATTGATAAGTACATAAGTGTGGTCGTATCCTCCCGGGACATTGTTTATACGTTCTCCGATCTTATGTGTGGAGGTGAAATCCATGTCGGTTCCTCTTACATCCCTGAGTTCGCCGGTTGGGATGAGGTTTTCGTTTACCACTACATATTTATATGCAGCAATAGTGAGCCTGTGGTCAAGGGCATTCTCCTGTGTCCCGCTCAAGTTGAAATAGGAGTGATGGGTCAGGTTAAGCGGACCGGTTTTATCGGTCTTCGCTCTGTAATCTATGATCAACTCATTATTGTTGGTTAGTGAATAGATGACGCTTGTGCGAAGATTTCCCGGGTATCCTTCTTCCCCATCAGGGCTGATATATCTCAGCCGCAGTGAAGATGTATCTCCCCTTGGCATTTCTTCGGCATCCCAAACTACCTTGTCGAAGCCTTTGATACCCCCGTGAAGGTGGTTCATATCGTTATTTTGTGCCAGGGTGTATTCTTCTCCATCAACAGCGAATTTCCCGTTAGCAATACGGTTGCCATAGCGCCCTACGATGCATCCGAAATACGGATG
>JAOZTN010000158.1:0-4414 GCA_029942245.1 Bacteroidales bacterium
AATTCGAAGTCATCGTATTTGAAATCGAAGATATTGCTTATTTCAGGATTGAGTTTCATCTGGGGCAGGGGATGGGGCTTGCGGCTGAGCTGCAGCTTCACCTGGTCGATATGGTTGAGGTAGATGTGCGCATCACCGAGGGTATGAATGAACTCACCGGCTTGGAGGCCTGTAGCCTGTGCCATCATCATGGTGAGCAGGGCATAGGATGCAATGTTAAAAGGTACTCCGAGGAAAATGTCACAGCTGCGCTGGTACATCTGGCAGGAGAGCTTCCCATCGGCCACATAAAACTGGAAAAATGCGTGACATGGGGGCA
The DNA here is from genome assembly GCA_029942245.1 of Bacteroidales bacterium. Classification (GTDB taxonomy): domain Bacteria; phylum Bacteroidota; class Bacteroidia; order Bacteroidales; family B18-G4; genus B18-G4. The sequence goes on from JAOZTN010000158.1 coordinate 320, forward strand.
GGGCTGCCTTCCCGGAGGCTACATTTTCTGAAAAAGACATGCCGGGCCGCGGCAATACCGAAGGATTCCATGCTGCTACGATCATGCGACGGCTGTCGGGATTATTTTTTATAAGTTCGATCACTTCGGCGATCTGGTCGATGCCATCACCGTTCCAGTTGCGCCATTGTGCGCCATAAACAGGCCCGAGATCACCATTTTCATCGGCCCATTCATTCCAGATGTTTACCTTGTTGTTGTTCAGGTATTTGATGTTGGTGTCGCCATTCAGGAACCATAAAAGTTCATGTATGATAGAGCGGAGATGTAATTTCTTGGTCGTCATAACAGGAAATCCTTCCTGCAGGTCGAAGCGCATCTGGTAGCCAAAAACGCTCATCGTTCCCGTACCGGTCCTGTCACTCTTCTCCACGCCATGGGCCATCACGTGATCCAATAAATCAAGGTATTGCTTCATATTAATCTTTTGTGTCTCAAAAGTACTTAAAACTCTAAAATTTTAATGCCCAAATTCTAAATTCTAAATTACAAATCACCTCACCCCCTTAATCCCCCTCTCCTGAAGTTGATGGGGAAACCGGGTTTTAAATTTGAAACATTTGAATTTTGATTTTGTTTCGAATTTGGGTATTGGAGCTTAGAATTTATATTGTTTGATTTGCAGCATACGCTTCGACCTGCTTAAAAACCCTGATGAGGTTTTCCCCCCATATCTTTTCTATTTCCTCTTCGGTATATCCCCTTTTTACGAGTTCCAGGGTTATATTTCCCATTTCACTTACGTCGTAGCAGTCTTCTACGCCCCCACCGCCATCAAAGTCGGTGCCGATGCCCACATGGTCGATGCCGGCTACTGCCACAATATGATCTATATGGTCAACAACTTTTTTTACGGTTGACAGAACCCGTGGGAAATCCACGTTGAACTGCTGCCAATCGGCACGGGCTTTCTTCATCTCTTCATCGCTCAGGCCTTCCCAGTTGTTATATTTTTTTCTCAGTTCCGCCATGGCACTGTCGCGTGTAGGGTTGGGAGCCGGGTCCTCAACGTACGAACTGAGGATACACATTTGTATTACGCCACCATTTTCTGCAAGTGTTTTCAGCATATCGTCATCCAGGTTCCTGTGGCTGTCGCGAATGTTGCGTGCACAGGAGTGGGATGCGATCACGGGCGTAGCCGAAACTTCTATCACATCATAGAAGGAAGCATCGGAGGCATGCGATACATCTACCATGATGCCCAGCCTATTCATCTCTTTCACCACTTCCTCTCCAAACTCGCTGAGCCCGTCGTGTTCTGCCTCTTCCTTGTCGGATGATGAATCACAAATGTCGTTATGCTTCGAATGGCAGAGCGTAATATATCTTGCTCCCAGATCATAATATTGCTGAACCAGTTCAATATCTCTCCCGATCGGGTATCCATTCTCCATGCCTATATAGATGGCTCTTTTACCTTCTTTCTCCAGGCGGTAGGCATCCTCACTCTTGTATGCGATCTCAGCCAGGTCGGGACAACGGCCGATGGCCTTATGCAGGGTGTCGAATAAGATCATTGCCCGCTCATAGGCCTTGGCATTGCCCGCTTCATCGCGGGGTCCCTGCCCAAGGAAAACAGCAAAGAAAACAGCATCCAGTCCACCTTCTTTCATCCTGGCAAGGTCTACTTTGCTCCCTCGTGCCGATTCGCTGTTATCAACAGTAATATCAAAACCATCACGGGTCATCCACATGGGAGTGTCGGTGTGTGAATCGATGGTCAGCACATTGTCGTGTATCCTCTTTGCCTTCGCCACCACATCTTCTTCAGTAATTTCATTGATGCAAGAGATCATTGCAAGTATCGGAAGTAAGTATACCAATCGCCTTATCATAGCTTTCAATTAAAACATAAAAACTCAAAATTAACTCAACACTCAAAACTCAACACTCAAAACTAACCAAGGATCATCCCCACCATAGTAGCTGAGAAGAGTGAGGCCAGTGCTCCACCTATCATCGCCCTGAAGCCTAACTTCGACAGCATTACCTTTCGGTTGGGTGCAAGTGCGCCGATGCCGCCGATCTGGATGCCGATAGATGAGAAGTTGGCAAAGCCACATAACATATAGGTTGCCATGATCATGGATTTCTCATGGGTAAATGCCTGCACGGAGATGAGGTCTCTCAGACTGGAGTATGCTACCAGCTCGTTCAGAATGATCTTTTCACCGAAGAGGTGTCCGACCAGGGTCATATCATCCGCGCTTACACCTATGGCCCAGGTGAGTGGGGCAATGGCATAGCCAAGGATAAATTGCATGCTCAGTCCGTCATATTGTCCACCCGTAGCGGCGAAGATCATCTCATTCAGACTTGTCAGGTCGCCCACCTTGATCAAAACAAAGTTCAGCAAGGCAATGAGCGCAATGAACACCAGCAACATGGCTGCCACATTCACGGCCAGTTTGATCCCCTGCATGGTACCATTGGAGATGGCATCAAGCACGTTGGAGCCTATGCTATCCTTGCGTACTGTGATCTCGCTTTTTACGGCTTCCGTTTGTGGAACGAGCAGCTTTGCAGCCACAACGGCTCCCGGTGCGGCCATCACCGATGCTGTGATAAGGTGCTTGGCAAAGAGCAGCTGGCTGGCTGGATCGGTGCCGCCAAGCATACCAATATATATAGCTAACACGCCCCCGGCAATGGTGGCCATCCCGCCGGTCATCACAAGCATGATCTCCGACTTGTTCATGTTTTTCAGGTACTCCTTTATGAGCAGAGGCGATTCCGTTTGTCCGAGAAAAATATTGGCTGTCGCGGAAAGGCTTTCAGCCCCGCTGATCCCGAGTAGTTTTTTCAGCAGATAAGCCATTCCGGAAACGATCTTTTGTATGATGCCGTAATAAAATAGTATGCTGGTGATGGCAGAGAAGAAGATGATGGTTGGTAACACCCAGAAGGCAAAGTTGATCATAGGTGATTCTACCTCGCCCGAGATAAAAGACCTGAGCAGGAAGGATGTCCCTTCCTGTGTGAAATCCAGTATCTTCAGGAAAACACTGCCGAAGAACTCTATGATATATTGAAATACCGGCACTTTCAGGACTGTAATAGCAATAATGAACTGAACGCCCAGTCCCAGGCCGATCACCCGCCAGTTGATGGATTTGCGCTTGCTGCTGATGAGGTATCCCAGTCCGAGCAAAACGGCAATGCCAAGCAATCCGCGCAGTAGGGAAATGATCGAAAATCCCCCGACGGAGACTTCACCCTCCGTAGCTGCAGCAGCTTCCTGGGCATAAGATGGGATTAAGAATATTGTAAGTAAGAATAATAGGAGTAGTAATTTCTTGTTCATTTCTTTTTTTTGTTGATCTCGTCCCTGATCTTTGATGCTTTTTCGTACTCTTCATTGTCGACGGCCTTCTGAAGCATCTCCTCCAGTTCTTCAAGCGGATGATCCATGTATTCACCGGTACCGGGTTCCTTTACAATGGTTTCCTCTTCCTCATCCTGCAGCTCCTCGGCTTTGTCATCCATCACGATTCCGGCTTCCGACATGATGTCCTCGAAGGTATATATCGGGCAGCGGAACCGGATGGCCAGGGCTACGGCATCGGAAGTACGGGCATCGATCTCACTCTCTACATCGCCCTGCAGGCAGATCAATTTGGCAAAAAAGACACCCTCCAGGAACTTGTCGATGATCACCTCTTTGATGAAAACGTTATAATGTTCGGCAAAGTTTTTAAACAGGTCGTGGGTAAGCGGACGGGAGGGTTTCATCTTTTCAAGTTCTACCGCAATGGCCTGAGCTTCGAAGCCACCGATGATGATAGGCAGCCGCCTGACCCCGCCATGTTCGCCCAGGATGAGTGCATAAGCCCCGCTTTGTGACTGGCTATACGACATCCCGATTATTTCCAACTTGATCTTGTCCATAGAAACTTCGCTTGATAAGCTTTCTCAATGAAGGTTTAAAAGTATTAAAATTTTCATTCACCTGCGGCTTCTTGTGGATAAATAGTTGAGGCTTTTCTTAATTTATATTCATATTTTTGCGACTTCATTAACCAAAACTTATTATAACATGAGAAAGATTTTGTC
>JAOZTN010000159.1:0-4394 GCA_029942245.1 Bacteroidales bacterium
CGCCCAACGGTATACTTCACCTGGAGCCCCGAGCCTACATGCCTGGGCGAGGTGACCACCTTCTTTGGTACCTCAGGGACATTCATACAAGAGTGGTACTGGGACTTTGACGATGGCAACTTTGCCAGCATTCAGAACCCTGAACATACCTATGCCGCAGCAGGACTATACGATGTCACCCTCTTTGTGACCGATGCCAACGGATGTACCGATACGGTAAGCCACCTTATCACCGTAGAGGAGCTGCCCGATATAGACTTCACCGTCAACCCCAACCCCACATGCGCCGGTGAGCAGACCGCCTTCAGCGGAACATCATCAGCAATAATAAACACCTGGCTGTGGGACTTCGGCGACGGGGGATCGGCCATCATACAGGATCCCATACATGTATACCTCTCAGCGGGGACCTACCAGGTTACCCTCTGGGCAGGAGATACCAACAACTGCTTTAACCTTACATCACAAACAGTCATTGTCAACCCCATGCCAACGGCTGACTTTACCAGTTCTTCACCCGTATGCTCGGGCGATACCGTATTTTTCTATAACCAGAGCGTATCACCCAACGGAAGTATCGCCGAGTGGGTATGGGACTTCGGGGATGGCAACACGATGACCATCACCGCGCCCAACGACCCGGATGTATTCCATGTGTACGCCACAGGAGGCACCTACGATGTCACCCTCACGGTAATGGATGAGGATTCCTGCAGCAACTTCATAGTGAAGCCCGTATCGGTCACAGACGGACCCCTGGCGGACTTTAATTATGTAGACAACTGCACCGGACAGCCCCTGGAATTTACCGATATATCATCACCAAACGGGGGATCACCCATCGTGTCATGGTACTGGGAGTTCGACGACCCGGGCTCAGGAGTCATGAACACCTCTAACCTGCAGCACCCAACACACCTGTTCACCGCACCGGGCACCTTTGATGTGCTGCTGATGGTGACCAACGTCGAGGGTTGCTCCAACACCACCACACTACCGGTGGATGTATCCATGGCTCCGCAGGTGAGCTTTACCACCGACTCAGACTCGGCATGCGTCTTTGATCAGATCACCTTTACAGGCGTGAGCTCCGCATCTGTGACATGGCTATGGGACTTTGGCGACGGAGGAACATCCGTAGTGCAGAACCCCGTACATGTATACGATGCAACGGGAACATACATCGTAACAGTAACCGTAGTGGATGGCAACGGATGCACGAACTTTTATTCGGCACCGGTATATATCAACCCGCTGCCCGTGGCAGACTTTGTATTCTCAGCATTGCCATGCTCAGGATCCGAGGTCAACTTTACCGATATATCATCGCCCATGAACGCATTCTTTACCCAGTGGCACTGGTACTTCGGTGATGGAGCAGATACCATCATACTGGCACCCGGACCCGGGGACGTAGCACATATATACGCCAACCCGGGAACATATACCGTGAGCCTGCTGGTGGTCAACTCCATGGGGTGTGAAGACACCATCGCATACCAGATGGACGTGATACAGGGACCCGAGGCTGCCTTTGAGCACGCGGGCGATGTATGCCAGGGAGGTACCGTAACTTTTACCGATATGTCACAGGGATTCGGATACCAGATACAAAGCTGGATGTGGACCTTCGGTGACCCCAACTCAGGGGCCAACAACGTCTCTACCCTGCAGAACCCTACACACGTATACTCACTCAGTGGATCATACCCGGTATCACTCACCGTCACCCTGGGAACAGGATGTCAGCATACCACCATAGATACCGTGCAGATAGAGCCGCCACCATCGCTGGACTTTTTCATCAACCCCGATACATCATGCTTCGGTGAGCTGACATACTTCTTTACCGATCCCGACTCTACCAATATTGCAGAAGTGGTCAGCTACGATTGGAACTTTGGTGACCCCGCATCGGGGCTTAACAACACCTCTACCCTGCAGGATCCCGTGCATATGTACACCGCACCGGGGGTATACTCCGCCATGCTGACCATTGTCAATGTGGACGGATGTGAGAACACGGTCGTGCACAATGTGGAGATCAACCCACCGCCGGTGGCAGACTTTCTCCATCAGCAGGCATGCCTGGGTGACAGCACACTGTTTACGGACCTATCCATATCCACATCGGGGAACATCACCGCATGGGGATGGAACTTCGGCGACCCGGCTTCAGCTAACAACACCTCTACCCTGCAGAACCCCGGACATGTGTTCAGCACACTGGGGACCTTTATGGTAGAGCTCATCGCAACCGATTACTTTGGATGCAGCGACACCATCCTGAAAACTGTAGTGGTAGACTATGCACCCATATCCAACTTTACATATAACCAGGCGTGCGATCCGCCGGGGATGATATACTTCTCTGACTCATCATTCATACAAACAGGCGCAGCACCCATCATAGAGTGGCTATGGGAGATCGAGCCCGGGTATTATTCCTCGGAGATCAACCCCACATATACCTTCAATGAGGTGGATACCTGTTATGTGGTATACCTGACCGTGACCGATGCCAATGGATGTGAGAACACTACCATGGACTCGGTATGCGTCACTCCGCCTCTGGGCGTGGACTTCATCGCCGATCGCGTATGTAACGGATACCCCACATTCTTTGACGCAGAGTATGCACCACCCGATGACAGCATAACAAGCTGGCGATGGGACTTCGATGACGGAACCATCATCACCACAGATACAGACACCATATCCTATATCTACCCAAATGCGGGTACATACTATGTGAGCCTGACCATAGAGAACACCGAGATGTGCGAGCGCACCATCACCCATGAGGTGATCGTGGATGCACTGCCGGCGGTGGACTTTAGCTTTACCCCGGCCATATGTGATCAGGTGACCCTATTCAGCGACCAGACAGATCCGGGATTTGGAGCCGCCGTGCAGAGCTGGCTGTGGAACTTCGGTGATGTGGCATCAGGACCCGACAACACGTCCGCAGAGCAGAACCCCATGCACCTATACCCACCCGTAGACTCATCCTATGTGGTCTCACTCATAGTGACCAACACGCATGGATGCGTAGACTCTATAAGCTATATCCTTACCAAGGGGCTGTGCATGCAGTCGCTCTTTGAGGTATCAGGCAACAATCAGTGTAACAACACCGATGTGTGCTTTATCGACTCCTCATTCATACTGGGCGATGGAGTTGCCATAGAGAGCTGGCAGTGGGATCTGGGTGATGGCAATACGGTAACCTACAACCACTTTACCGACTCCATATGTCACACATATCAAGAGTATGGTGAGTACCTTGTATCGCTGGTGATCACAGCACAGATAGATGGCAACTCATACTCAGATACTTCATACCGCATGGTCAACGTGAGTGCGGTGCCTGAGGCACGCATGGTATTCTCGATCCCTTGCGTAGGAGCAGGAACACAGTTCAGCGATCAGTCCTTTACCAATGGCGTGGACATTGCCAACAGGTGGTGGGACTTTGGCGATCTGACCACTGTGGATGATACCTCTACCCTCACCGACCCGGTATATACATACGCTGAGTCGGGCGAGTACTCCGTCAGGCTGATCGTAGAAAACGATAACGGATGCACCGACACCCTGTTTACCGATGTGCGCGTATATGATAATCCCGAGGCAGGCTTCTCTGCTTCGCTATCGTGTGCAGGTGGGATGACAGCATTTACCGACCAGACCCAGGCAGCACAGGGAGACCTTCAGTACTGGCTATGGGACTTTGGTGATGGATCCACAAGTGGCGAGCAGGATGCGCAATATGTATATCCCGACTCAGGGCAGTACATCGTGCAGATGATCGTAACGGATCAATACCAGTGCCGCGACACGGCCACCACACTGCTGCAGGTATATCCTGCCCCCTTGAGTGACTTTGAGATCATAGACAGCTATCAAGCCATACAGGGACAGGTGCTACTGGATAACCTCTCACTGGATGCCGTACGCTATCAGTGGGATTATGGCAACGGCGATGGCTCAGAGCTGTTCTCTCCAGTGGTACGCTATATGGACAACGGCACATACCTCATTGAGCTCATCGTATGGAACGACAATAACTGTGTGGACACCACATACCTGGAATATGATATACTCTTCCAGGGACTGTACGTGCCCACAGGGTTTACTCCCCAGGATAACGACCAGGCGCTGCGCATATGGAAGCCCGTAGGGATGAACCTTGATCAGTACCAGGTGGTGGTGATCAACGAGCGTGGAAACGTGGTATTCTCATCAAGCAAACTCGACGAAAACGGATCACCCGCAGAAGGCTGGGACGGAACAACAGGCGGTGAACAGATGCCCACAGGAAACTACATGTGGAGCATATCCGCCAAGTTCAAAGACGGGCGCGTATGGGATGGTACCGATGTCGGTGATGG
>JAOZTN010000160.1:0-4380 GCA_029942245.1 Bacteroidales bacterium
GTGGCAGTAACATACTTGAGGGCTGGCTTAATACAGACTTAAATTTTAAGAAAAACAAAATAGCTCATCTTGATGCAGGGAAAAAGTTTCCGCTTCCCGATGCGGTTTTTGATTATATCTATTCCGAGCATATTTTTGAACACCTTACTTTCATACAGGGTGTGAATATGCTGAGTGAATGCTACCGTGTTCTGAAACCCGGCGGGAAATTAAGATTAGCCACGCCGGATATGAATTTTCTTATCAGACTATATAATGAACCGGATAAAAGCATTCATAAAGAATATATAAAATGGTCGACAAACCGATATATACAAGAAATCTCTGAGCATCTTAATGAAGATGAATATTCTGCAGCTTTTGTCATGAATAATTTTTTCAGTGACTGGGGCCACGAGGTTCTTTATAACTATGAGGGGCTTGAGGTGGTTCTGAAAAAAGCCGGCTTTGTGAATATAAGAAGACAAGAAGTTGGGAAAAGCGAGATTGCTGATTTCAACAAACTCGAAAAGCATGGGGGAATCATTCCGGAAGAATTTAATGTGCTGGAGACGGTAGTGGTTGAAGCCGAGAAAACCCAATAAACAAACCAAATTATGCCACACTTATCTATTGTTATTCCTTTGTACAAATGCAGTGCAGCTATTCCTGAGTTAAGCAGTCGCCTGGAAGCCTCTTTGTCAGAAATTGATGAAGATTTTGAAATTATCTATGTTAATGATGGCAGTCCTGAAAATGACTGGGAGGTGGTGGAACAGTTAGCCGGGGGAAATAAAAAAATCAAAGGAATCAACCTAAGTAGGAATTTCGGGCAGCACTATGCCATCACAGCCGGGTTGGAACATGCTTCTGGAGAATGGGTTGTGGTGATGGATGGTGACCTGCAGGATCAGCCCGAAGAAATCAAAAAATTATATACTAAGACCCAAGAAGAATTTGATATTGTTCTTGGTCAGCGTTCCCAAAGAAAAGACGGTTTTTTCAAACGGATGTTCTCAAAATTATTTTATCGGGTATTCAGCTACCTCACGAATACAGAACAGGATGCCAGCGTGGCGAATTTTGGAATTTATAGCCACAAAGCGATAAATGCGGTTCTTTCAATGAAAGACAGTATTCGTTATTTTCCAACACTGATTCAATGGGTTGGATTCAAAAAAACATCAATTACGGTTAAACACGATAAAAGATTTAATGGTAAATCTGCCTATAGCTTAACAAGTTTGTTCCGGCTGGCCTTCAACAACATCATTGCATTTTCCGATAAGCCTTTGCGCATAACAATTAAACTTGGTTTTTTTATAAGCAGCCTGGCTTTTCTGGCTGGCATTTTTTACCTGCTGCGTTATTTAACTGGGGCGATTACAGTTTCAGGTTTTACAACTCTTATCATATCCATATGGCTTTTGGCCGGCATTGTCATCTCTATTCTTGGCCTGATTGGTATTTACCTTGGTAAGGTGTTCGATAAGGTAAAAGACCGCCCAGTATTCATTATTGATCAAAAGATCAACATGGATGATTAAACACCTGGAGTGGGATAGTGAATTTTTTGGTTTCCCGGTTGGAATAGTCAAGATATTATCTGAACCCGATTGGAAAAACTTCATCATTGAATACGGAGATTTATTTTCGAGATATAAGTTGATCTATTTCATTACGGATGAAGCCCTTGTAATCCCCAATAGGATTCTTGAGCGATACAACGGGCATTATATAAACCAGCGAATATTGTATAGGAAAGCCATAAAGCAATCTCATATCATACTTCCTGCTTCTATTGAAGAATATACTGATCCAAAACTTACTCCGGAATTTTTACAGCTGGCATATACAAGCGGATCCTTCAGCCGATTCAAGATTGATCAAAACATGCCTGACGGGAAGTTTGGGGAGCTTTATAAGATATGGATTCAAAATAGTCTTGATAAAAAGATTGCTGATAAGGTTTTTGTTTCAACTCATAATAACAAGATTTCTGCAATGGTTAGCTGTAAAGATACTGGGACTGTTTGCAATATTGGGCTGGTTGCAGTCGGGGCCTCCGAACAAGGCAAGGGCACCGGGAGATTTTTAATTAAAAAGGTTGAAGAGCATGCATACAATAGTGGCCTAAAAGAAGTAAGAGTCCCAACACAATCCAATAATATAAACGCCTGCAATTTTTATGAAAAATTGGGGTTTATTTCAATAGAAACTACCAATTATTATCATTTTTGGATAAAATGAAAATACCATTTAACAAACCATATCTAAGCGGAAATGAGCTGCAATACATTCGCCGTGCTGTTGAATCCGGTCATATTTCAGGTAATGGCACCTATACCAAAAAGTGCCAGTCCTATTTCGAAGAGCGCTGGGGGTTTCAAAAATGCCTTTTAACAACTTCGTGCACCGATGCCCTGGAAATGTGTGCTTTATTGTTAGATATTAAGCTTGGTGATGAAGTGATCATGCCATCATACACATTTGTATCAACGGCACTGGCATTCGTCAGGCAGGGGGCGAAGATCGTTTTTGTGGATAGCCGCAGCGATCACCCGAATATGGATGAAGATTTACTGGAAGAATTGATTACCTCAAAAACAAAAGCCATTGTTCCGGTACATTATGCCGGGGCGGCTTGTGACATGGACAAGATCATGGCCCTGGCAGACAAATACAATTTGTATGTAGTGGAAGACGCCGCCCAGGCCATCGATTCTTATTATAAAGGGAAACCATTGGGTAGTATTGGGCATCTGGGGTGTTTTTCTTTTCATGAAACCAAAAATATACAAAGCGGTGAAGGCGGGATGCTTGCCATAAATGATGAACGTTTTGTAAAACGAGCAGAGATCATCTGGGAAAAAGGGACCAATAGGGCTGAGTTTTTCCGCGGTGAAGTGAATAAATACGGATGGGTGGATATTGGATCATCCTTCCTGCCATCCGACATCATTGCTGCCTTTCTTTATGCCCAGCTGGAAAACCTGGATGATATCCAGGCAAAGCGTAAGGCGATCTGGAATACCTATTATGAAGGATTAAAACCATTAGCTGATCAAGGATTTGTTAAGATTGCAGATATTCCCGATTACACTACCAATAATGCACATTTGTTTTACCTGTTGTGCAATAATCCAGAAGATCGAGATGAATTGATCGGACATCTCAAATCAAATGAAATGCATGCAGTGTTTCACTATCTCAGCCTGCAAGAAAGCGAATACTATGAAAAATTCAGGGATAAAAGAAAATTACCACATAGTGTGATGTTTTCGGATCATTTACTGCGCCTTCCCTTCTATTACGAACTTTCTGAAGATCAAATTATTGATATCATTAAGCATATTCAGGACTTCTATGCGAATCAAGCGAAATAATGTTAATTGATTCAACAGGGAACAGGTTTTTACGATTGGTTAATTTACTGATTCAGCCAGGGATAATTGCACTTGGTGTGATCTTCTTCCTGTATACATTGATATTCTGGTCGGTAAACCGTGGGGTTTCTGTTGATGAAGGCTATTACCTGTTGGGGTACCTGACTGACCAACCTGTAAAATATGCCCTGACGGATTTTCATCACATTGTCAGATCACTTTTCTTTTTCCTGCCAGAAGACAATGCCCTGCCTCTCAGGATTATTAGGGTAATTCTTACAATAATTGCTCTGTATTTCTTTACTGCCAATTCATATAAATTGCTTCTCAAAGAGTATTCAATTTGGATAAATAAGCCTACCTATTTTAGTCTGAGCTTTCTGACAGGCACTCTTTGCTTTTCTTATGCCAGCCCGGTTCTATATTATGATAATATAGAAATGATCATTTATCTAATTGCTTTTGCCTTGCTATTTGAGATTTTGCAGAGCCATAACCTTCTTTTATCGTACCTGTTTTCATTCCTGTTGGGCTCCCTGATTATTTTCGCCATGACCAATTATTTGCCGGCCGGCATATTCCTGTTATTAATTGTCTCCTTTCTGATAGTTCTATATAAAAAACTAAAACACTTCTTATTCATCATATGTGGATTCATATGCGGGGCCATTGTTTATAATTTCTTTATTCACAGTTTATGGGGCGTTACGGCGGGCATCATAGAAATTTACACGAGTGCATCGGAGTTTGAGTTAACTAAATATGAAACCAGCGGACAGCTAGGTATTATTATTCGATATTTCTCTGACTTGATTATTACCATTATACCCGTTGTTATTGGCAGCACGGTTTATTTTTTCTTAAGAAAATATTTACAAAAATTTTCCGTCCTGATTGATCTTTTTTTCCTGGCCGTAACTGTTTATCTGGTATACAGGCTGTCATTTTATTATTCAAATGTGATATTACTTCCTGTAGTGGTTGTATTTACAGACCTTTTGATAATAAACAAATT
>JAOZTN010000161.1:0-4312 GCA_029942245.1 Bacteroidales bacterium
CGGGATCAGTTCAACAAGATTTTATTCTTGCTGCACCTACCATGATCGTTTCACCTACCTTCCACGAAGAAGTACTGAACCCTGATGAGTATTATACCACAAGTACAGGTATTCTGAATACAGGTGACGGATTACTGCACTGGAATGCTACCATCGAATATCTTACTGATGGTGTACTCAAAACAGTAAACATTCCTGAATTTACAGGTCAGATCGAACAAGGTGCCCCTACATCATTAAGGGAAGCTCCTGAGAAACCAAGTGGTACTCTGGGCGAACTTTATGTTATTGAAGGCGTACTTGGTGGTGGTGGAATCGGATACATTGGCGAACCTGCCGGTGATGCCCTTTACTCCATTGATTTTGACGGTGGTTATGCTACTGCTATGATAGGTCCATCAGCGATTGATCCAGCTTCTGGTGATATGCTGAATGGCGACTTTGACAATATGTATGTTGCTTCTGCCTGGGGTGCTTCCCTGAGCGTAGTTGACGTAAATACTGGTGCTGCTACAAGCATTGGTAGTTTCTCAGGTGCTCCTGATGCTGTATCAGGTATGGCATGTGACAGAACTTCCGGTACTATGTATGTATGTGGTACTAACGTAAGTACATCATATATTGGAGTTCTTGACGTTACTACCGGTGTGATCACTGATGTTTTCGCAACCGCTGGCATCCCCGGCCTTATCGATATTGCTATTGATGGCGCAGGACAGATGTACGGATGGTGTATCGTTAATGACGCATCATACCTGATCGACAAAACTGATGGTACTGTTACTTCTCTTGGTTCACTTGGCTATGACCTGAACTACGGACAGGGTGGTAACTACAATATCAATGATGGTATCATTTATATGACAGCTTATGCAAACGGTGCTGCCGGACTTTATGTTCTGGATCCAATTACCGGTTCTATGGCTCCTGTTAGCGGAGTGCCTTCAGGACAGTGTACTGCTCTTGGTATTCCAGGAACAGGCGGTGGTGCAAGCGGCTCCTGGCTGACACTCGACTATTATGAAAATGACGTGCTTCCAGGTGGTGGCCTCGACAACGTACCTACCAACTTTAATGCTGCTGGTATGGTTGCAGGTGAAATTCACACAGCTACGATTACTTTCACAAGTACTCCTGATGTGGGAACGATCGCTATTCCTGTTACACTGATCATTGCCGGAGACCCACTGGTTGCTCCAACCGACCTTACAGTTGAATTATTGAATGACCTTACAGGTGAAGTTAGACTTGACTGGGCATGGAGTACAGATGCATTCCAGTTCTTTATTGTTAAAAGGGACGGTTTACCTTTAGGTACAACTGCAGATCTGTTCTTCATTGATATGCTGCCTGACTATGGTACATACTGCTATACTGTACAATCTTACTACGACGAAGGCTATTCAGTGCCTAGCGACGAAGTTTGTGTAGAATGGCCACTGCCGGAAATTTTTGTTAATCCTACTTTCCATGCAGCAGACGTATGGGTAGATCACCAGTATATCTGGACAACTACCATTAGTAATATAGGTATCGGAACACTGTCTTATGACATTCCTCCTTTCAACAGTTGTGAGCATGAGATCGTCATGTATGATGATTTCGGTGATGGCTGGAACGGTGGATCAGTTGATATCTACGTTGACGGTGACCTGGTGCTGAACACTACTGTTGCTTCAGGTTCTGGTCCTGTTTATGACTATTTCGATGCTAATGATGGTTCTCTCATTACCACTACCTGGAATGCAGGTGGATGGCCATATGAGTGTTCATATTATATTTATGACGGTTTTGGTAACCTTGTATTTAGCGATGGTGTTGGTGGTGTTGATCCTACAGGTGGTGCAGGTTTTGGCGCATGTGCTGGATTTATCGTTGACATCGATCCTATAAGTGGCTTCATTGCTGAAGGACTTTCACAGGATGTTGATATTACATGGGATGCCACAGGATTCCCTGCTGGCATATATTACCAGGAATTTACTATCGAACATAACGATCCGGTTAATCCTCCAGTTATAGTTGGTAACCAAATGACAGTTGTTGTTCCTGCTCAGTTTGCAGGTCTTGTTACTGAATGTGAAGGTGGACAACCTATCGCAGGTGTTACCGTTACTGCCGGTCCATGGCAAACCATGACTGCCAATGATGGTACATACTCACTCTACGTTGATGAAGATATGTATACTGTTTCTTTCGAGAAATTAGGATTCATGAATATTGACGTTGTTGATACTACTGCACTTGCCGGAGTTGTTACTCCTATTGATGTTTGTATGTATGAAGATCCTTATGCAGTGCCGTTTGTAACAGCTACTGTTGAATATCCTGACGAAGACTTCTGTACAGTTGACTGGTCACTTCCTGAAGGACCTTACGAACTCATCTATGATGATGGCGTAGCTGAAGATCTCTTTGTATGGGCTACATATGGCAACGAGAATGCTGTTAAGTTTACTCCTGCAGGATATCCTGCCAATGTATTTGGTGGACGTCTCTATGTTGGTGACGGACTCTTCCCGGCAGGTAGCTGGTTAGGTACTGACTTTGTTGTTATGGTTTATGGCGACGACGGTGCAGGCCTCCCAGGTGCAATGCTGGATTCTATGGCAGTTACAGTTAATAACTATGGCTGGGTTGAATTCCTTGGCTTCGATGTAACCATCGAATCAGGTGACTTCTTCATCTCCATGCTTCAGTTATATCCTGCTCCAGATGCAGCTCCTCTGGGTATTGACTTTACAATGCCACAGGTATACAGAAGTTACAGCCGTACAACATTAACACCAGCATGGTCAAGCTCTGTTTATCAGGACTTCATGATCCGTGCTTATATTGATGGTTCACAAACTGATGGTGTTACTGAAAGCAATCAGATGGTTTATCCTTCGAAAGTTGATCGTGAGGAAGCCAGCAAACATTTTATGACTGCTAACAATAGCCCATTTGTAACCAGGCCAGGTACTGTAAAAGCCGGTACAACAGGTGTTATCGAAGGCTACAATACTAATAGCGAAGCCGTACTGTACTACACTGTAGCACGTATTTCTGACTTTGATCCACTTCTCGGACCAGAATTTGGTACACTGCTTCCACTGAATAATGTAGCAGCTGCGTTCACATATGTTGATAATGACTTCCCGGCACTTACTATGGGATGGTACGCATATGCCGTACAGGTTGCTTATTCTTCAGGCCTGTTCTCACCATGGACATATTCTAACGTTGTTGGACGTGACATGGACGCTGCCGTAACATTCGAAGTAACACTTTGCGACGGAAACGTTCCTGAAGATGTTGAGATCACGATGAATGCAATGGATTTCCCATTCATTGACTTCTTTGGTGTGACTGATGCAACAGGAATTTATACTTTCGATCAGGTTTGGAAAGGTGAATACACAATCGAAATGTACAAGATTGGTTATGAAGGCTTCAGCTGGCATCAGTATATTTCCGCTGACGTTACTATTCCTGTAGTTCTTTCAGAAAAGAAATACCCACCGAGAAATCTCTGGGTTGATCCTATGACAAGCTATGCTTATTGGGAGGCTCCTGTGGTTGTTGCCCTCGAAGAAGACTTCGAAGGAGCTACATTCCCACCAATGGGATGGCAAGCTTCATCTAACAGTGTAGGTTGGTTCCGTACAGTGGACGGTTCTTCAAGCTTCTGGACAATTCCTGCATGGGATTCATTCTACGCTTGTTCAAATGATGATGGTGCTGGAGCAGGTGGTGACGGTAGTGTTGATTACCTGATCACTCCTGCACTTGATCTTCGCGAAGTTGATACCTATCGCCTGATGTTCGATAGCTATTATGATGCAGCTTATGGCACACAGGTTGCCACTGTTGAGTATAGCTACGATGCTGGTGCTAACTGGGATATTTTCTATGCTCTGCCACCAGCAGGTGGTGCCTGGGCATATGTTGACCAGGATCTCTCCAGCTTCTCAGGTATGACAGGGACTGCTCCTATCTGGTTTGCATTCCATTCAGATGATGGTGGTCAATGGTCATCAGGTTGGGCAGTTGATAACATCCTGTTCGCTAACGGTGAAACAGAGCCTATCCAATATCACGTATATCTTGATGGTGCATTTGTTGCAACTACCGATACTACATTTTATCAGTATTCAAACCTGCAGTATGGTACTACCTACACTTCATGTGTAGCTGCTGAGTACTCTTGCGGTCTTTCTGCTGAGGTTTGTTACACATTTACTTCTATCTTCCTGCTTCCTCCAAGGAATCTGGACGGTCTGACGTTTGACCATACTGTTCACGTATGGTGGGAGCCACCAATGACTCC
>JAOZTN010000162.1:0-3992 GCA_029942245.1 Bacteroidales bacterium
CGAGGATAATCAATTTCAAAGATTATTTTATTAATTTACTACAAATATAGCATTTGTACGTTATGAAATATAGTGCTTTGGCAAGAATATTTTCTGCTAAATCTCCTTATAAATCTAATTTATCTCAATATATTTGCAACGAACGGAATTATTTACTTTAATATTAAAAAGCATGGACACACGTGATAAGGGGATTAACACAAAAATGATACATGCCGGAGGTTTCAAAGATCCTCTTGGCAGTGCAACAACACCCATTTATCAATCATCGACTTTTTCATTCGAGAATGCTGACCATGGCGCTGCATGTTTTGCCGGGGAGAGTGATGGATATATCTATACCAGGTTAGGAAATCCTACTATCAGGGAACTGGAAAAAAGCGTAGCAGAGCTGGAAGGCGGATATGACGGAATTGCGACTTCTTCCGGAATGGGAGCCATTACCACAGTTTATATGGCCTACCTCGGCGCAGGCGCCCACATTCTAAGTCATGATGCCCTGTATGGTCCTGCAAGAGCGGTGGTGGAGACTCTTTTCTCGAAGTTTGGGGTGGAGTATACCTATATCGATACTTCAGACCTGGAACTGGTAAAAGCATCCATCAAGCCGAATACCAGGCTCATCTACACAGAAACTCCTGCCAACCCTACTATGGGTATCACTGATATACGTGCCCTAGCCAATATTGCAAATGAGCATAACATTCCATTATGTGTTGATAATACCTTCAGCAGCCCGTACCTGCAGCGTCCACTTGAATTGGGTGCTGACATCGTGGTTCATTCGATGACAAAATTTATTAATGGTCATGCCGATATAGTTGCAGGCATGATAGTTCCCAAGACAGCAGAAGATTATAAAGCCCTGCGTCCGGTCATGGCTAATATGGGGTGCAATATGGATCCCCATCAGGCGTTTATGACTAGAAGGGGATTAAAGACGCTTGGTATCCGGATCGACCGTGCCCAGGAGAATTCCATAAAAGTGGCTGACTTTCTTGAAAAGCACCCGAAAATCGAATGGATCAAATATCCCGGATTAAAGTCGCATCCACAATACGAACTGGCTAAGCAGCAGATGGATGGCCCCGGTGCGATGATGAGCTTTGGGGTAAAAGGCGGATTTGAGGCAGGAAAGAAGATGATGGATCATGTAAAGCTTGCCCTATTGGCAGTATCGCTTGGAGGCATTGAGACCCTGATACAGCATCCGGCATCCATGACACATGCAAAACTGACCAGAGAAGCAAAGATACAAGCCGGTATCACAGATGAACTTGTCAGACTGGCCATCGGAATAGAAGATGTAGATGATATCATTGCTGACCTTGAACAGGCCCTTGCACATGTGTAAGAGTAGCTAAAGAACACCCCCTGTATTTTACTTTCGGTGCCTTTACCGAATTTTGTAACTTTATCGTTGGATTAAACCTTCATGATAAGACAGATTCTGCATAGGTTAGTAATATTCGTTTTGCTCGTCATGCTGGCAGGACAGGCCATGCCGCAGCGTGTAGCCCTGGTTCTCAGCGGGGGAGGAGCAAAAGGAATTTCCCATGTGGGGGTATTGAAGGCTCTTGAAGAGTATGAGATCCCGATTGATTATATCGTCGGTACCTCCATGGGGGCTGTTGTTGGAGGGCTTTACGCCAGTGGGTACTCCCCCGATTCAATTGCAACTATACTTACTTCTGATAAATTCCAGCGATGGTCCTCCGGATTGATTGAGGATAAATATACCTACTACTTTAAGCAAAGAGACTCGGATGCATCCTGGATAGCCATTAAGTTCGACTATGACGATGTAGCCAGGAAGATCAAGCCACAGGTGAATTTGAACCTGGTGCCTCCTTATGAAATGGATTTCGACCTGCTTGAGCTCTATGCCGGTGCCAGCGCTGTGTGTGATTATGACTTTAACAATCTTTTCATACCATTTCGTTGTGTAGCAGCAGATATCGCTTCTAACAAGGCAGTAATACTTGATAAAGGACAACTGGGGACTGCGGTTCGGGGCTCCATGACGCTTCCTTTTTATTTCAAACCCATCGAAGTGGATGGTAAGCTCTTGTTTGATGGAGGGATGTATAATAACTTTCCTTCCGACGTGGCAGATGAGATTTTCTTTCCGGATGTGATCATCGGAAGTAAGGCCGCCGGAAACTTTTCTTCGCCTGATGAAGAAGATTTGATCTCCCTGATGCAGAATATGCTGATGACTCCGGCCAATTTTAACCTTGATTCATCATCAGGTATACTACTGGAGCATGATCTGGGTAATATGTCCATCATGGATTTCAGCCAGGCGGAGAAGGCCATCGATATTGGTTATGAAACTGTAATTAACAACCTTGGAGGGATATATGACCTTGTAAAGAGAAGGGTGCCGGCCGAAGTTGTGAGTGACCGGCGGCGTACTTTCAGTGCGCAGAAACCACCTATACTGGTTGATTCCATTCATATAGAAGGCTTAAATAAAAATCAGGCGGAATATGTAAGGAGGCTGTTTAAACAAAAGGAAGAACTGATCGATATCGAGAAAGTTAAGATGCAATATTTTAAGCTGATAGCTGATGATAAGATCAGTTCCATTTTTCCTGAATTGATGTATCATTCCTCATCAGGTTATTATGATCTCCATCTGAAGGTGAAGAAATCAGAAAACTTTGTAGGCTCCCTGGGTGGAAATATAAGCTCCAGTGCAGCCAATACTGCTTTTATAGGATTGGAGTACAGATACTTCGGCCGGCAGGCTATGAGCTTGAAAGCCAATACCTTCCTCGGTCGTTTTTATAATAGTGTTGCTGTATCCGGAAGGGTAGACTTCCCAACCAGGACGCCATTTTTCCTTGAGCTGGGTTATATTTATAATAACAAGAACTACTTCAGGAATTCAACCTATTTCTTCGACGATGAAACTCCTTCTTTCCTGATCTGTGGCGAAAGCTACGGCTATTTTGGCATAGGGATCCCTGCAACGCATAGAGGGAAACTGGTCATTGGAACCAATTATGGGGCAAGAAAAGATGAATACTATCAGAGCAATGTGTTTGCCAGGGAAGATACCGCTGATATCACTACCTTCGATATGCTGGCACCAAAACTGACCTTTGAGTTAAACTCATTGAACAGGAAGCAGTTTGCTGATGGCGGAGCAAGGTTCCTGGCTGAAGCACGTTTTGTCTCTGGTGAGGAAACCCATACACCGGGAAGTACATCAACAGAGACCCTTAAAACTGAAAAAGAGCACTCCTGGATACAACTCAGGCTCTTGTATGATAATTATTTTGATCACTTTGGGCCACTTTCCATAGGGTTCTATGGTGAATTATTACTCTCGAACCAGGATTTTTTCGCCAACTATACATCCAGTATCCTGGCTGCCCCATCCTTTGAACCCGTGCTCGAAAGCAAGACATTGTTCCTGCCTAAATACAGGGCATACAATTATGGTGTTGTTGGATTGAAATTTGTTTTGGACATTTACCGTAAAATCGATTTCAGGCTGGAAGGATACCTGTTTCAACCTTACCAGGAGATACTGTCCGATGAGAATATGAAAGCTTATTATGGGAAGGAATTTGCATACAGGTCTGTAATTGGCTCATCATCAGTTGTCTGGCATTCTCCTTTGGGGCCTCTCAGCGTAAGCCTGAATTATTATGATCGCAGCAATGATAGTTTTTCTGTATTCTTTAACTTCGGATATATCATCTTTAATAAGTCAATAACAGAGTAATTCTTTCCTAACCGCTGTCAATAAGACCTTTCCGCTACATGAAAAAGATTTTGCCTGATATAAAATATTGTTATTTTTGCAGTCCTTACAAATAAAGGAACCTATGTAGTCTTTAAATAGACATTTTAGAAACATTAAGTTTATTATGGAAACCAAAAAAACTATTGATCAGAATCCGGAAGAAGCCGTTAAACCGGAGGAGAACATCAAGGCTGTTGAAGAAACAGCAAAAGAAACAGACGGAATAGCTGAA
>JAOZTN010000163.1:0-3981 GCA_029942245.1 Bacteroidales bacterium
CTGCTTACTGCTTACTGCTTACTGGCTACTGGATGCTGGTTGCTGCCTGCTTACTGCTTACTGGTTACTGGTTACTAGTTACTGGTCACTAACTCAACACTCAAAACTCAACACTCAAAACTACTTAAAGCCTCGCTGCTTTTTGATCTCCTCGTACGCGGCCTGAACCTTCTGGAACTTCTCTGTGGCCGATTTTTTTACATCTTCACCAAGATGGGCGACTTTGTCGGGATGGTATTTCACAGCCATCTTACGGTAGGCCTTTTTCAACTCTTCTTCGTTGGCATCAGGTGTGGTATCAAGTATCTGGTAGGCATTGTTGATGTCCTTCACAAACATCGCCCTGATCGATTTCAGGTCGGGCATACGAATGCCCAGGTAAGAGCTGATGGTCTCTATCAGTTCAATCTCCTTTGGATGTGTATGTCCGTCGGCCCCTGAAAGGCCAAAAAGATAATGCAAAAGCTGCAGACGTGCTGAATAATCCATGTATTGCCCGATCTGTCTGCTAACATCAGCCACGCTGTATTCCTGTTTCAGTATCTCCCGAAGAGCCAGCAACTGCTCCTGCCCTACCTGCTGACCAAACTGCCTGATAAGGAAGGCTTTCACATAATCCAGTTCCGACTTTGTTATGCTGTTATCGGCCTTCATTACAGCCGCTGAAAGGATCAATAAGCTAACATTAAAATCTCCCCTTGCAGTGGTCCCTGCTTCATGGGCATACTTCCCACTTTGCATGCCATCAAACATGGAGCCGAAAGCAAAGCCCAGTATTGCACCAATAGGGCCTCCAAATGCCCATCCAAGTCCGCCGCCTACCCATTTCCCATATTTCATACTATTGACTTTTTGTTGATTAGCCTGTTTTTTAGGGTTCGTCTTGCGTTTACTACTATGATTGAAAAGGTAATACCCTACAATAACTACTAAAATAATAGTGAAGGCAATGTCCATTTGTCTGCTTTACTTGCTGTTGTCAAGAATAATGCCATCGTGGGATTCATGCAATAATGGCAGTAAGGATCGTTTCTGGTTACTGGCTACTAGTTGCTAGAAACCAGCAGCTAGTGACCAGCCACTACTTTATGTTCTTTTCCATCGGAAGACCAAACTCCTCTACCATCTTAATATCCATGGTTTCGAGTTGATCGAGAATGGGGTTATAGATCTCAGGGATAACAGGAATATAAACCCCTGTTGCAGCAATCTGTCCCAGCAGGATCATATCCACACCACAGGCAGCCGGAAGGGCCACAGTGCGGGCAATAGAGGTATCGGTTTGTTGTGTGCCGTAGTCAACCATGGTAGAGCGGATTACTTCTTTTTCCCCACCGTAATTAGCAACAAAAGTATGCTGAAGCACAACCATATCACGTTCTTCTTCACTGATCATCATCTTGCTGATCATGACATCTGAAGTAACTTCAAAGGGTGAATCCTCTGCTCTGTCGACAGCATCGTCACTGAAGAAGCCCAGCCATTCGAGGGCATCAGTAACATATCCTTTTTCATCTCCACCAAGTTTTTCACTAATATCGCTCTTCAGGTTATTGATATCATCGATCCCGGCAACTTTAGCCAGCAGCTCAGCATAGGTCAGTCCCTCCATATTGATCTTATCATATGAAAGAAGGCTCAGGGCTTTCATGCCATCCAGCACCTCACACCACTTTTCGTAGCGGAAAGTTCCTCGGAACATAGTTTTTGTTTCAGGAATACCATATAGCTCTACATAAGGTAATGAATCCCTGTTTGGATATACTTCCAATGGACCAACGGTATCCACATCACAATGGACTGGGTTCTTGAAGAGGTCTGCGGTAGTAATATCCTTGATCTCTCCCCTGCGAAGGTACTTGCCATCATTATTTGATGCCATTACAACACCTTTAGGCGCCCAGCTAAATTTATAATTGAAAGGGTTCTTCTCTACCTCAGGTGCTACCAGGGCTCCACAGAAAGAATAGAATTCTTCGATCTTGCCACCTTTTTCGTGCACGAGGTCAATGATCCTCATGGCCGACATATGGTCGATACCCGGATCAAGACCAAGCTCATTCAGGATGATAATGCCAGCAGCTTTTGCTTCCGCATCCAGGGCCAGCATCTCAGGCTTCACATAAGATGTGGTGACCATATTTTTCTTATGCTTGATACATAGTTTAGCCACCATTACATGGTATGCAAATGGGAGCAGGCTGACAGAGAGATCATGCTCTTCAATCAGGCGGTCGAGCGTAGCCTCGTCCTCAACCGTCCAGGCCAATGAAGTGCCGTTAGGATGGTCGCCAATCATGGCATCCGCTTTTGATTTTGTACGTGTGGCTACAGTTAGCTGGTAACCTTTGTCCAGCAGGTAAGTAACGATGGGTTTCACCACCATTCCTGCACCAAGGATCAAAACTTTTTTCATAATGGGATTAAGTTTAATATGGGTAATTGATTAACTATCTAAATGTTCAGAAATATATTCAAAATCAGGTGTTAGCCTGCCCCTGTGCAGGATCATGGCCCTTTTTACCGGCCCCGGGATGTCGAGATCGGCAAATGGTACATCATAATTTGCTGCCGCGATGGCTTTCACATATCCTATGAGGGCGTTGCTGAAAGCAATGGATGACTCCCTTGGCAGTTCACTTGGCAGGATGTCCACAGCCATATCCAGAATGCCTTCCCCTTCAAAGCCCATAGTAGCTTCATTGGTTTTGGGATTGTATACAAAAATTGGATCTTCTATCTCGGTACCTTTATGTGTGCACTGTATGGATCCGTCAGGGTCGCATGTTACATCACCTATCACTGTCAGCTTTGGCTTCCCTGCACTGAACAGTTGTTTCAGGTAGTCATTAGTAATGATGCGTGGGTACTGATCGGCCCAGTACATGCAGTTCATCAGTATGCTCAGATGAGGCACATATTGTTCGAATACATTGTGGTATTCTTCCGGGTGCCCGTAATAATGTTGCAGGTCAAATTCCTTGTCTGCATCGTTCGGTTGTGAGAGGTCCCACTCCTTGAATACGGTTTTATAGATGACGTTATTCGGTAGATCTTTACGATCTTTAAGTGTTAACAACTCTTCCGGAGAAACCTCCATCGAAGGCAATAATCCTGCAATTTCCTGCGCCCCGACCGATACATTGCCATAACCGGTAAATCCTATTGTTAACGGACAAATTTCCTCTGGCAGCCCATTGGCAGCGATCTCAAGCCCAACCTGGCGGATCTCCTCTTTAACTTCTTCTAGTGAGTCATAAGTATGCGACTGGCGAAGCTTGGAAAAAGGGGTGTCAATACCCTGTACTTTCAACCTTTGACCCAATGACCATAGTGAATTTATCATTCCTGCGAGGCCCGCAAATTTGCCAAAAAAGATCAGTCTGCGGCCCATCTCATCGGTGACCTTTTCATAATCGATAAGGTTCACACCCTTTTCCATCATAACTTTCAGCATGGGCATATTGTAGGGCTGCCCTTTGATCACATGAGAAAAAAAGATATAGGTTTTCCCTTCCTCGAAGAATGTCATCGGCATTTCCTTCACTCCGAAAACGACATCAGCCGGGCTGAGATCCGTGACAATCTTCGCACCTGCCTGTTCAAATTCCTGGTGTGTAAATATCCGCTTGGGTGATTCCTCAACGATGAATTCCAGCCCCTGTTCTTCGATAAGTTTTTTAACATGCCTGGGGATGAGAGCCACACGGCGTTCCATCAGGTATTTATCTTCGTGGCGGATTCCAATGATATGCTTCATTTGCAAGGGATTATAATTGATATTATTCACGTGGCTTAGAAGCAAACAAACATACAAAAATTAGGTTGGAAAAAGTCAAGGAAATGATGAGAATTTTTCACTGCTCCACTGTTTCACTGTTTCACTGTTGTGGTTAGCAGGTTTGGGAAGTGCATAGTTCCTAGTGCCTAGTGGCTAGTGCCAAACTGTAGTGTACAATGATATAGGTAATATTTAAACTA
>JAOZTN010000164.1:0-3906 GCA_029942245.1 Bacteroidales bacterium
CAATTGCCGCTGGTGTAGGAGCCGAACAAGCATACACCTTTATTCTCTTCCGTCCCGATCAGAAGCCATCCATACTGATTAAAGAGCTCTTTGGTTATAAAGAAATGTTCGAACTTATGTATCTCGTTTACTTTAATCTTTTCCTTTCGAATTGGCAGCAGGTTTTCTTTCATGGGATTAATCCATTTAGCTATTGCAACATCACTTACTCCTGTTATCCTGCTTATTGCCCTGAAACCCATCCCTTCCAGGTACAGGTGTATTGCCAGCCTCTTTTTATCTGCCGGCACACCCTTTTGATTCACAGTATAGTGAAAACCGCAATCCTTACACTTGTATCGCTGCGCTCCACCGATAAGTCCTGCCTTGACCCTATGCCTGCTACCGCATTTCCGGCAAAATATATTTTCATCCTGCATAAACTATATTTAGTTCGCAAGATACTAAAAAAATAAAGGATTCGATTATTCCCTGATGATCTTTCCGTCGCGGATCAGGAATTGTGACGCAGAAAATGCAGTTGCCAGCTGCCTGTCCTGGGCAATCATTATGATGGAGACAGTGCTCTTCCGGGCATAATCCTCCAGAATTTGCAGCACCAGCTTTGCATTGGCCGGCGACAGTCCTGCAAATGGTTCATCGAGAATAAGCAAGGAAGGTTGATTTATAATGGACATTCCAACAGCCAGTTGTGTACGCTCTCCTCCACTTAGCGATCCGGCTGGTGTACGGTCTATGGCAGGATCCTTCAGCAGGCTAAGGGTTTTTCGAAGATCCTCAAGCCGGGAATTGAATTCCCGAGCTTTCATATTGCCTGCAGCAAAAAGCAGGTTTTCCCTGACCGTCATCTGCTGAAATACGGGTGCCCCCTGCATAAAATAGGCAATCCCGCAGGCCTTGATCCTGTCGGCAGACAAGCGGCTTAAATCCTTGCCGTTGTATGATATCCCGCCTGAGAGCATGGGCACAAGGCCGAATATACTATTTGCGAAGGTTGTTTTTCCCGCACCATTCCTGCCAAGGATAACGACACGTTCTCCCGAGCCTACTTCCAGGCTGACATCCTTCAGGATAGGATTTCCCTTATGATATGAAGCCGTGATATGTTCTATTTTCAACATTACAGGAGATAGCTTTGTTTAACATCAGCATGATCAAGTACTTCTTCAGGGCTTCCCGAAAAATGTATTCGGCCTTCAGCCATATAGTGACATGTATCAGCTGCTTTTTTTATGAATTCCATATTATGCTCGATCAGGAATACAGTTTTCCCTCTTTCACGCATTACATCCAGGAGCTTGTAGAGGGTCTCAAAGGATTCCCTGCTTAATCCGGAACTGGGTTCATCGAGCAGAAGCAGATCATACCCACCTACCAGCAGGCCGGCCAGTGAGAGGAGGCGTTGCCTGGCGAATGATAATGCTGCCGCAGGGGTGTCAGCAGCATCCCAGAGGGCTCTGAACTCTTCAAATCCTTTCAATTCATGATAAATTCTTTCAGATAGTTCGTTCTCCAGCTTTTTGCTTCTTGCAGGCCTGAGCATTCTGCTAAAAGGCTTCTCTCCCTCAGATTGCCTGGCCTGTATCAGTAAATGATCTTTTACACTGAGTTCATCAAACACCCTGGCTCCCTGAAACATACGACCGATACCGGCCCTGGCAATTTGCCATGGCGATGACAGGATGCAATCTATGCTTTCCCGCTCACCGACATAAAGGATTTGCCCATTATCAGGTCTTAATAAGCCGGATATCAAGTTGAACAGGGTCGTTTTTCCCTCACCGTTCCCACCTACAAGGCTGGTCACCATTCCTTCTTCCAGGCTGATCGACAAGTCGTTGATAACATTTTTATATTCGGCCCCGAATACCCTTGCCCTGCCATGGTTCATGGCAAAGCTCTTTCTAATTTCCTTTATTTCGAGTACCGTGTTCATTTATAATTTCAATTTTCCCAGCAGGCCATTCGGACGGAAGCGCATCACCAGGATAAGCAACAATCCAAAAAATATTTGTTCCATAGGTGCAGCAATACTGTCGGGCAGGCCTGAATACCGCAAAACTTCAGGAAGCAGGATCACAAATACCGCCCCGGCAATGGCTCCCCGTATACTCCCGCTGCCACCCACCAGTACGGCGATCAATATGAATATGGATTCATCCAGGTGAAAACCACCGGGATATATGTATGTCATGTAGGTTGCAAAAATGTACGAGGCCCATCCGATAAAAGCACTTGAGATCACAAATGCCATTATTTTTAAGCGTCTTGTATTCCGCCCCATGGTTTGCAATGCAAGTTCATCCTCTCTCAGAGCTTTCAGGCTTACGCCATATGGAGAGTGATAGATAAAATAAAAGATGAGCACCACCAAAATGGCAAGCACCGCGCTCAATATCAGGAAACCGTTTTGTCCATTTATACCTCCCAGCCCCATCACAGATACCGGGCTGATCCCGCTCACACCAAGGGACCCATTGGTTACACTGCTGAGGTTATTCAGCAAAGCGAATACTATAAATTGAAATGCGAGAGTTGCCAGGATAAAATAGTCGCCCCGCAGGCGTATGGTTGGGATGGCAATAAGCAAACTAATCAATCCATTCACCAGCATCACCAGTATAAGGGAAGGGATCAGTGACAGGTCCAGCAGAATGATACAAAGGGCCGTAATATACGCACCGATCCCATAAAAGGCCGCCTGTCCGAGGGAGATCATCCTCGACAGACCAATGATCAGTCCACTTGCCACGCACAGGATGACGTAGATATTTATCAGGATGATTATGTGGCTCAGGTATCCCATATTAAAAAGCCCTCGTTCTTGAAGGGATCAAGCCCTGCGGGCGGATGATCAGAAAAATGAATAGCAATATGAAGGTGACCATTATCACCCACCTGCTGTCAAAGAAATATTCAGTCATGGCCTGCAACAATCCTAACAAAATCCCTCCCAGTACGGGCCCGTCGAAGCGTCCGATTCCGCCAATGACGAGGGCTACAAATGCATTGATAAATACCGGGATGCCGAGATGGGGATTGATCCCCATATCAAGCATATTGAGGCCCGATGCTATGGCCACCAAAAAACCAGATAGAACAAATAGCCCGGCTTTGAGGAGTGCAGTGTTTACACCAAATACCCGGCTCAGCAGTTCATCATCCCTCAAGGCCCTTATCCTGATCCCCATGGAGGAATATTTCAGGAAGAGAAAAAACAATACGATTACCACTGTAACAAGCAGGAGACTAATCACCTTAAATCCCGGTAAAAGAAGCCCGATATCCAGTCCGGAACCCGGCAATTCGATATCAGCATAGCGTGCTGCATTCCCGAAGGCCAGCTCCCCCAGGCTTACCATAAGGATCAATACGCCTACAGAGCTGATCATAAGAGAGTTGGGAGACCGCCCCCTCTTACTAAGCGGAGCATAGATCAGCTTTTCACATGCCAGGCTGATCAGGCCACTACCCAGTATGGCCATCAAAAAGGAAGCAGCCAGTGGCCAATGCAGTATTTCAAGAAAGAAATAGAGAATATATGCTGCCCAGAGGTAGATCCCTGCATAGGCGATATGAAATATACGGGTGGTATTATACACCAGGCTAAAGCCGAGTGCCACAAGGGCGATCAGTGCTCCATTCACAAGGCCGTTAGCGAGAAATTGTATGATCATGCAACAGGGTTCTGTATTTTGCGTACTACCTTCGAAGTACGAAACACAAAAATAGGATTTATTGCGTGATATTTGTATTTTTGCAGCCGAAAATGGTCGCGTAGCTCAGCTGGATAGAGCAACAGCCTTCTAAGCTGTCGGTCCCAGGTTCGAATCCTGGCGCGATCACAAAAGAAAGAGGCTGTCTCAAAACAAATCGAGACAGCCCTTTTTTTGTCAAAAATTTTAG
>JAOZTN010000165.1:0-3877 GCA_029942245.1 Bacteroidales bacterium
GATTTTACTATTCCCCGACTTTGTTCACAATGAAGTTCAGGTTATAGATTTCAAGGTCTTCACCCCAACTGGTTGGGCTAAATCTAACATCAAGCGCATCTCCTTCATACAATCGGATCAATCCATTCGCTGATCCTGTGCCAATATCTCCGGCAGAAGCAAGTTTTCTTAGAAACCGGACTCTGGTTTTACTTGCCACTCCTGTTGATACGGGTGTATGAAAAACAACGGTTTCAATCTGGGCATTATTAGACCCGGAAAAAGAAGCACACAATTCTATTTTGTATAATCCATCCTGGCCAACGATAATTTTATCAGCTACCAGATTCTCAAGATCCGTAGTTGTGGTCCCAAATGTTTCCCCTTCCATAGCTTCAACCCATCCATAATAAGTGTTGGAATTGTTTAAACTAATCGAGCTTGGAGAACTAATAGGGTTATCCTCGTACAACTCTGCAGCCTCAAACATTTGCATTTGCTGATTGGTTGTAAATATCGATTCTCCTGTGGTAACGCCATTCCACTTCTCTCCTGCCCAATAATAGAAGCCTGTTGGAATCTCGTCTGTGCTGCCGGTATTAAAGATCATCAATCCTTCAGCAGGGTTTTCAACCGGCGTTTGATCGGAGTCAACATCAGTGATCACCATCCTGGGGACCAACAAACCTTTATCAGTAGATTGAATATCCATCATGGCACTGCCATCAGGTTGATCACCATGTAAATTAACAGCTACCTGCGCCTGTGTGGGTAAGGTGTGTAA
Source organism: Bacteroidales bacterium (assembly GCA_029942245.1). Classification (GTDB taxonomy): domain Bacteria; phylum Bacteroidota; class Bacteroidia; order Bacteroidales; family B18-G4; genus B18-G4. The sequence continues at coordinate 764 of JAOZTN010000165.1, forward strand.
TAGAAAGATGATAATTATAAATAGTCCGCTTCTCAACATTGTCGTAATTATTTAGTTGCTTTTTGATTTATAGGTCTGCGTTTGCTTTTATTATAATAGACCAATAAGTTTGGTTATAAATCTCCAATTTTCTTTACTGTAAGACTGATATGGTACAAGTCAAGTTCTGTATCATTTTCGTCAGAAATAAAACGCACATCCACAGCATCTCCTGCATTTAGCGGCAGTAAACCTTGCGAACTCCCATTTGCGGAGCGTTCATAAGATTCATCGCTCCGAAATTTAATATGTGTCGCAACAGATGAACCTCCATTCGGCGTTTTAAAAACTGATATAATTATAATTTCACCATGACCATTTGAGCTATGTTCTTGCTGGGAAATGGTTAATATAACTTCATATACACCATCTTCGCCCACAATGATCTGATCAGCAGTGGCATTGGCCGTATTTGTTGTTACAGATCCCAATACAACACTTTGAACGGCGGTGACCCATCCGTAATAAACATCACCTTGATCCAATGAAATCATTGATGGTGTGCCATTTGTATTATCTTCATACAACTCTCCGGCTTCCGAGTCAAATGAGCCCATCACCTGTGGGTTTTTAGAACTCATAATCATAACCCATTCACTGCCATCCCAGGCATAAAAACCTGCAGGAGCAGCGACCGATCCGGTATTAAAGATCAATAATCCTTCAGCGGGATTCTCAACAGGGCTCATGTCTGAATCCAGATCATTAATTACCATACGAGGTATTAATAAACCTTTATCATCTGATGAAATGTCAAGGACTGCACTTTCATCAATTGTTGTACTGCCATTGTCATTAATGGTTACTTGTGATTGCACTGCTATATTCGAGAACAGAAACAGCACAATAAGAAATAGGTCTTTCTTTTTCATAATGAATTAGAATTTGAGGTTTCAAAAGACCTTAGAAAGATGTACAGCTTGTTTATTTGCCCAGGTAGTATTCTGCTAACCAAGCGCAAATATATGGTAGTACCTGCTTATAAGCAAGAAATACAGGTAAAAAAACGGGTATCTATACCTATATCACTGTGTAGACATGGAAATTGTGGTTAGAACCCCGAACTTTGTAGTGTTTTTGTTTGTTATATCATGATTACATTCATTGCGCTCATATTATCTGTTGTACTACAAATCATTGCTTTTGTAAGTGCGATATGGCTTATCAGGTATGCAAAGAACCGCATAGCATGGATATTGATTGCTATTGAACTGGTCACTATCTAACTGTCTATCTGGGTCTTAACCCTAATCTCTATTTAACACCCTGGCGTTAGGCCTTAGGCGTTAGGCACCAGGCACTATTCACTTCTAATATCTTTCTCCTCGCGGCCACATTTTCCAGTAAACACCAACGCTATAGTTCAGAAACTGCAGGATATTTATATCATTCTTTTCGTATATACTCATCTGGTAACGAATCAGGAAATTGAAACCCCATGATTGTTCAAGTCCCATTGGGATGCGTGCTCCAACTTCAGGAGCAAAGGCAAAGCGCCAGGATTTCTCCTTAAACTCGTAGGTGCCCACCTGGGCATTCTGGTTAATATACATGGTACCGATGCTCATACCGACATAGGGAACAAATCTGCCTTCTTCCTCTACATCTTTGAAATGATATTTTGCATTTGCATAAAAAGACCAGATGTAAAACTCCTTCCAGGCATTGGCAGTAACTGCCCCGCCATCAAAATACCAGGTATGGCGCTCATTTTTTTCATAAAATTCCGTCCATTGAATTGATCCGCCGACACTGATCCTACTGTTTATATACCAGCCGGCGCTGAAGTTTAACCCAACAAGGGTAGACTCACTTATAAAGTCACGCATTTCACCTACAGGAGTGGCCGGTTCGTAGCTCAACGACCAGATCGTCTGAGAAAAGGCAGTTCCTGCTGAGGCAAGAAATATAAGGGATATTATAATTGTCTTTTTCATGATAGATTTCCTAAAAAATAATTATTTAATGAGATATGGGGATTGGGCAAAGGCTTCGTCTGTTCCCCGAACAGCCCTTTCCTGATTGTATGAGCCATCATCTGTAGAATAACCCTCAATCTGGGCCTGCCACCTGATCTTCAGCACCGGAGATTCAGCACCGGCAGGCGGATCAGGATTGGCCTCATTCCATTCAACTACTTCCAGATATGAGGCAGCATCAAGCATTTCGTAAATGACAGTTCCAACATAGGTCGAAACGGTAACCGGAACACCTGTTGGATACCAGGGATAGACAGGATACCAGCCATAGTAGTAATTCGTACTCTTATAGTATCCCCAGCCCCAGCCATAACCGGGATAGCCCCACCACCAACCGGGATTATAGATAACTGTTTCATCAGATTTCATCATTGTTAGGGTAGGAACAGCAATAAAGTCTGATTCATGAATAGAATCCACCTGGGTGTATCCAAGTTCCAGAAAACGACTTCTCAGAAGTTCAAGAGCCTGATCAGATGAACCATCTTTCTTATAAAAATCTGTCACCTGACTTTCGGTAAGGTAATTTGTTTTCAGCAGTGCTGAATCCGGCATTACAAAGGTATTGTATGACGAAAAGGTAAATTCCGTATTATAATAAGTGACGGTCATGTCAGTATCATCATAGGTCTTTGGCGGGTCTTTGTGACATCCTGCCACCAACAAGATAATGATAGATACGAGTGTCAGATTCTTGAGAATTTTCATATGAATTATTTTTATCTCGGTAAAAATAGACATAATTCAATTCTCACGGAAATTTATTTATATCCTTTCCATATTAGATGGAAATTGATTTTGACGATAAGAAATTACTACTGTTCGGGGAAAATGAGATTGAATTGATGAAAGGCCCAGTGGTGTTCACTTTTGCGGCATTTGAGTAAAGGAGGGCTTGGGAAAACATTCCAGGCAGGAGGCCCCTCGGCTATGTTATTCCCTTCGGTCATGAGCTCCCTTCGGTCGGTTCGCTCGGGGTGACAACTTATTAGGCTTTAAACAAGGAAGGGTTAGCCCTTCATCATTATAGACATTCACCCTTGCCCCATTCATGACGAGGTTACTGGTAGCTGGTTACTAGTTACTGGTTACTAGT
>JAOZTN010000166.1:0-3726 GCA_029942245.1 Bacteroidales bacterium
GCTGGCAGGTACACTTTGCCAGCGTATTGCACCAAGCTGGCAAGTACTTTTTGCCTGCATCTTGCAAAAAGCTGGCGGGATCAATACCCAGCAAAGCAGAAAACCGAGACTTTTCCTTCCTCACCCCGATTCCAATCGGGGCTCGTCAGGATGACAATTTGTTTTTAGTGGCCTAGAATATTGGCTAAAAGTGAAAGCTCTTGCATCCTATTCTGGGGAGTTATCAAATGATGATTCCCCAGCGGATTGCGCTTTAATTCAGCAATCACCTCTTCATCAAATTCCACATGCAATTGTGTGCGGCAGGCATGCTTCTCATACATGCCGTCAACTACTTTTCCGTGGGCACAGAAGACCTCGTCGAGGGTATTGTTTAACCTGAAAATGCTCACCTCCCTCTCCTTGTAGCGCCCATGGATGGCAGTTCCTTTGCCGGTTTCAAAGTGTGTATTAATATGATATTCGGTAAGCACACTTGTTGGTGCCGTGCAGTGGGCAAAGAGCACTTCATTGCCACTGATCCCGGCTACATTGGCCATCCAGGGAATCTCGCCGATGAGTTCTTTGGCGATCATCATGCCCACTATGCTGCAAAGGTCGCCTTCGCAACCTGCCGGGATGCCCAGATCGTTCAGGAATGACAGTCCCAGGCATGCGGTAACAGCATTTTCCTGCACCAGGGAGAAGCATTCCACAGTGATAGCATCAAGTTTGTGTTTATCGATCACTTCTCTCAGCATGCTGCTCACCTTGCCGGCATCTTCGATGTTGTATTGCCTGCCCGCATGGTAGCAAGCCATAAAGTCATCTTCAGCCTCAAAACTTTTATAATCCCCGGTGTCTTTCCAGGGGATGCGGATCAATTCAATGCCCAGTTTTTCTTTCAGCAAGACAGCATCTATACTGCTGGCTACCAGCCAGTCGGAGACTTCCCCTATCAGCCCCAGCCTCTTGCCCTCCAGTTGATCCAGTGCGATAAATACCCTTATGTATTTTTCAAAGACTTTTCTATCCCCTTCATCATCAAGGTTGAGGAGAATGTTACGATATCCAAGCTTGTTGCTGTATGCTTTTACTTCCATGGCAGATGCAAAGGCATTGGTTTTTCCCGAGGCTACCAGGAGTTGAAAGCGGTCTTTTTCCAGGCATTGTATGGCTTCTGCCTCCGATCCACCTGTGAGAAAATATAAGATTCGGTGCATATCCGCGGACAATTCGGTTTCCAATCCATATTTAAGTTTCAGCAGTTCCAGTGCATCCTGATGCAATCGTTCCGCTGCCCCCTGATGAGCGAGGGTCTTTATTGGTATTGCCATGGCATATTAGGATTTATTAGGAAGATAAAGATACGAAATTCACCTACTCGCCGTTCAATAGAAGATATTTTGGCAGCATGGGTACAAAAGCAAAAAAAGGGAAGAAGAAAAAACAGGCTAAAAGCTGGAAAAGGAAGTTGATACGCTTCCTTCTGATCATGATTGCCCTGGGTATCTTTTTTACTTCTTTGCTCATACTCCTGGTCTACCTGGGTGCATATGGCAAGTTGCCGGATGAAGCTGACATCAGGAATATCAGGCAGGATAATGCTTCTCTCGTATACTCTTCCGATGGTTCCCTGATGGGTAAATATTTCATTATCAACCGGCAGAGCATCGACAACAACAATATCTCTCCTCATGTCCGCCACGCCCTGATCGCCACAGAAGACAATCGTTTCTTTGACCACCATGGCATCGACATGATCAGCCTGGGCAGGGTACTGGTAAGATCCATACTTATGGGAGACATGAACCAGGGAGGTGGAAGTACCATCAGCCAGCAGCTGGCCAAGAATCTTTTTCCGAGAAACAGCCATGGTTTTCTCACCCTACCCGTAAGTAAGTTCAGGGAAATGTTCATTGCCTCTGATATCGAAGATATATACAGCAAGGAGGAGATCCTCACCATGTATCTGAACACGGTAAGTTTCGGTGAGAATGTTTATGGCATTGAAGCAGCTGCGTGGCGCTTTTTCAGCAGGCCCTCTGCTGATTTAAACATCAACGAATCAGCCACATTGATAGGAATGCTGGCAGCCAATACATTATACAACCCTCGCCTTCATCCGGAAAATGCCCTGAAGAGGAGAAATGTAGTTTTAGGGAGGATGCATACCCAGGGATTTATTTCCGAAGAACAGTTAGAGCAACTTTCCCTGGAAGCGATCAGGCTTCAGTACCGCATTATGGACCAAAGCCGGGGTGTAGCACCTTATTTCCGGAATTTTATCAGGGGGCAGCTAGTTGAACTGTTAGGCGACAGTGTCGACCTTGAAACCGGAGGACTGAAGGTCTACACTACCATCAACAGCAAAATACAGGGCTATGCTGAGAAATCGATCGAAAAGCATATGCGGAAGCTTCAGCAGGAATTTGACGCTCACTGGAAAAACAGGGAGCCCTGGGAAGATGATCCGGATATTTTCAAGAGAAAGCTCATAGAAACAAAAGCATATCAAAAACTTCTCAGTCAATCCCTTACACATGAACAGATCATCAAAGAACTCACGAAGAAACATAAACGAAAGATCCTGACCACAGAGGGTGTTCAGGAGATGGACATCAGCACAATCGACTCGCTAAGGCATTATATGCGTTTGCTAAACACCGGATTTCTTGCCATTGATCCTGACGACGGAGCTATACTGGCCTGGGCCGGTGGAATTAATTACCAATTCCTGCCTTACGACCATGTGCTGTCGAAGCGTCAGGCCGGTTCAACTTTCAAACCATTTGTTTATGCCGCTGCCCTTGAGCAAGGCATGCGCCCTTGCCATTTCATTTCCAACCAGCGCAGGATCTATGAAGACTACGAGAATTGGTCGCCGGGCAATTCAAACGGTAAATACAATGGCTATTACAGTATGGCCGGTGGGCTTATGAACTCTGTGAATACTATCACTGCAGAGGTGATGATGGAAACGGGCCCGGAGGCTGTTGCAGCCCTTGCAAAGGATATGGGGATTCGATCAGAGCTGCCTGTCCTGCCCTCGCTGGCCCTGGGTACAGCGGATGTTGCTTTGCTTGAAATGGTGACCGCATACACTGGCTTTGCCAATGGTGGAGTTCCGGCACAACCTTATGCCATTGTGAGGGTTGAAGACAGCAAGGGAAATATACTTTATGAGGCTAAAGAGCGCGAACAACTTCCCCCGGCCTTTTGCGAAGAGACAGGGATCATGATGAACTATATGCTACAGGGAGTGGTTGACAGCGGAACGGCAGCATCTGCCCGCATAGTCTATGGCGTGAACAGCCGCCTGGCAGGCAAAACAGGCACCACACAGAACAATGCTGATGGATGGTTTATCGGTTATACCCCCGGCTTTGTGGCCGGTGTGTGGACAGGTGCAGAACTACCGTCAATACATTTTCGCACGACAGCATTGGGCTCAGGTTCACATATGGCATTGCCGATCTTCGCCATGACAGTCGATGCCATGGAATCGGATCATGAACTGCGTACAAAGTACCTCCGCCCCTTCCCTCCCGTTGCCGATACCCTGGCAGCCATGCTTGATTGCCCTGCCTTTACGCACGACCTACCCCTGGAGTACCTCACGCGAAAGGAGAAACGTGATCTCCGCCGTGAACTCAGGCAACGTAAAGACCTGGAAGAAGAAGGCAAAAAAGAGAAAAAGGGCTTTTTCAGGAAGGTAGGGGACTTTTTCAGGAAGAAAGATAAGTA
>JAOZTN010000167.1:0-3711 GCA_029942245.1 Bacteroidales bacterium
GAATACGCCATCAAAATCTACAATACTCCCAAAAGAGTAAAACCCGATGGGGAATCCACTGTGGAAATAACTGCCATCCTATATGAATACACACTAGGCGATGAAAATTCCCAAAAGCGCCTTGCAGGAAAGACGATCAACTTTGTCTTAGATGAGTATTCTGAATTTAAAGCGGGAGAGCTCTCAGCCACAACAGCCGTTACAGATGCAAACGGACAGGCCAGGATAATTTTTACAGCACCCACAGGAGAAAGACTTCAGGAAGCCCCATCGCTTAAATTAACTTCCACAGTGAACGCCGTATGCGAAGAATTTGATGTTGAGGACAAAGCCTATATCAGCTACATTCTGGATGATGGAAAAGTACAAGTTGAACCCTCTCCGGGTATAATTTCATCTGAGGGGATTGTGCCTCCCGACAAACGATTTCCGGCCCTGATCAAGGCATATTTTGAGGATGGAGATCTTAATCCCCTGATCAACACAAAGGTGCACTTTCTGATCGATGAGCTTAGTCCTGTTGGCATGTTACGCGGTCCCGGTGGGATTGAAGGTACAGAGCTGAATCTAAGCACAGACGAGCAGGGCTGGGCAGAGGTCCAATACTATTACGCAGCTGAAAAGCAACTTAGCAGGCCGATTACAGAAACCATTGAAATAACATCAGATCAAATGGCCACGCCATTGGAGGCTAAAATAACCGTTGGGCTAAATATTATTTTTGACCTCGTAGAGAACGCTTATGAAGGAAAGGGAAAGCTCAATGCCGGGGAAGAAATTCCCATTCGCGTGAAGATAAAACTGGCTGCGTATCCGGATCTCGACCTCAGCGCGTTTTTCAATTATTGGGGTCTGGATGAGAAATCCGGGAATACTATGCTTTTCGTGAAACTTGAAATCGAGAATATCAGCACTGTCCCCAAGTATTTAATGGATCAGCTGAAGCTGGAAAACTATCCTGACCCAGGCTTTTCAGAGAATATGAATGTCAGGAGTTTTAAAGACAAAGATGTTTTGAATATGCTATGGATGCCTGAGATGAGCCTGGAAGATTATCAGGGCTTTCCGAGAGTCAGCCCACAAACAATCGGAAACCATTATTACGAAGCACGTCTAACGCTTACCGATCAGCACGGAAATGAAATTTTTGAGGCGGATCATCCGGCCCGAAAAGCCTATTTCAATATTCAAACAGGGATGGCTGCTGATTGGGGGCAGATATTTTTTGTCAGCAATCCTTTCAATATCGACAGCAAGGATGATCAGTTAATGTCAGTGGCACTGAATGTGTTGGGATTAGGTTCCTTTCTCTCCCTTACCGATGCGATGTATATGATCAACACAGGTGATGTAGACGGTCTTTTCTTCACCTTATTTTCCGAGGTCAAGGGTGGATTGCTTAACAAAGCCAAAGCCAGCTCTGCCTATCACGATCTGGCAGTAAATCTGTATACCGGGATGGCCATTGCAGAGAAAGTAGGCCTGGAGATACTGAAAGATCAGAAGGGGCCAATAGCCGAAATGGAAGAAGCTATCTTCAATCAACTATATAGTGTATACAAGTGGGAGCCCGGCCAGCTGGTCATATTAAGGGGATTTGGTGATCAAAAGCTTTTCGAAGAGACTGCGCCAATTGAAAAGGACAAAGATGCAGGCAAAAGTAATTTCGCTCTGGCCATCTCCGGATCTGAAAGCAAGCCCACCGAAGAAAGCCAAGCATCAGCAAAGGTAGAGATCCCTACGACAGAAGGTAAATATATGATAGACGAAAAACGAGAGACCAGTTCTCTAAAGAATGGATATATGAGCATTTACATCATCCCCGCGGATATGAAGGTAAGTTCTGAAAATGCCATCGAAATGAAAAGGTATTGATTCCATCATCTGAATTTACCCTCTGATAAAAATAGCAAAGCCCCAATAGAATCTTGCACATAACAACACCAATGGTGCATCATGCTATTCAATTGGGGCAAGGTCAGACACACAAGTGGTATCTGAAAGTGCTGTTCTAAGAAAAACTTATAAACCTATGCTTTTCCGAGGATCCTGAACATGCCAGTTCCACAAGTTGGGCATGTACCCTTCATTGCTTTCCTACCATTTTTCATAGTTACTTCAGCAGCACCTTTGATTTCTTTTTTTGCTTTGCACTTTACACAATATCCTTCCATGATTGTAAAATTTTAAGGTTGGTTAATAAATGTTTCATCACAAATATAATATTCTTTCTAAACGAGACAATGAATATTTTAGAACAATTTATTAAAAAATATGATCTTTTTGTTCGTAAAGGGCAATATTTTGCCCGTACAAATACATCTAATGCAACCTTATACATGCAAATTCGGTCTTAGAGGTAACAGAGAACAGGACAATTTCTTTTAGCCACACTAAATACCTTTAGCGTATGATTTACAGATACTTACACACCTTTCTGATATGCTTCACAGCCATTACATCAATGGGGCAGAAATCAACTTTTGAGTTCACTTTTACAGCGGTTGATAGTGCAAGTCATGTTCAATTGGACAGTGTTAAGATTATAAACCGTACGCAGGGTAATAAACACATTATTTTTTGGCCTGATACAACAATTTCCCTGGAAATGGCCTCAGGAGACACCTTGCTTTACGTTGGATATGCCACTTTTAACCCTGTTGGCATCAATGATAAGCGGCAAAAGGATGAGCCCTTTCACCTTTATCAAAATTACCCTAACCCGGTCATTGATCAAAGTACTGTCGCGATGTTCATTCCCGGAAATGGAATGCTACAAATTTCGGTTTCGGATGTGCAGGGAAGGATCATTTTCCGGAAATATGTTCAGATGGAGAAAGGCAGACAGGATTTTCGCTTTGTTCCCGGCTCCGGGAAGCTGTTTTTTCTCACTGCATCATGGAATGGCAGGACCGAAAGCATTAAGATACTTTCAAATGCTCGGCATTCATCTCAACAATGCCTTCTTGAGCATATTGGGATCAACCAGGAAACAATTTCAGTCAAAGCATCATCACAAATTTTCAAGGGATACATTAAAGAATCCGGGATCATCGATATGCCAACCAGCAACAAAGATTATACCTTCCAGTTTACGGATGGTGGCCCCTGCCCGGGAACACCCACGGTAAGCTATGGCGGGCAAATATATAATACTGTACAGATCTTCAGCCAGTGCTGGTTGAAAGAAAACCTGAATATCGGTACGATGATAGATGTGAGTGCAAACATGAAAGATAACGCTACCATGGAGAAGTATTGCTATGATAACGATCCTGACAGCTGCTCAAAATATGGTGGGCTTTACCAATGGCCGGAAATGATGCAATACAGCACTCTGCAGGGTTCACAGGGTATCTGCCCATCTGGCTGGCATGTCCCAACTGATGAAGAATGGAAAATCCTTGAAGGCGCAGTCGACAGCCAGTATAGTATTGGAGACCCGGAGTGGGATATTTCCAAATATTTTCGTGGTTTAGATGCAGGAATGAACCTTAAAACAAGCCAGGAATGGTATGGTGGTGGCAATGGTAACGACCTTCATGGCTTTTCCGGACTGCCAGCCGGTGCACGAGGATATGATGGTGGAGTGTACCTGTTTGTTGGGAATGGAAAATATGGCAACTTCTGGTCATCGAGCATGCTCACCAAGTATGGAAACTGGGCACATATGCTGGGCCACGGCTCAGATGGTGTAATGCGCATGCCCAG
>JAOZTN010000168.1:0-3418 GCA_029942245.1 Bacteroidales bacterium
GATAAGCCATTTGAATACCACATTTTCAATATGAATGGACAGGAGGTGATGCAGGGTTCGGCAATCGCCGGAGGGACCATCGATATTTCAGCCTTGATCGGGGGTGTTTATTTTATTCATCTGCAAGCCAATGATCAGGCCTCTATTCAGAGGTTGATAAAGCAATAATATATTGTTAATAATCAACATAGGTCCCCCTCGCCTTCAGAACCTGTCCCGAGCGAATGCGAGGGAAGAGGGGGTATAGGGGAGAGGTGAGTAAAGATTTAAGAATGAGATATCGCGAAGGCGATAGAAGACTGAAGAAGTACATAAAAAAAAGCGGCCGAAGCCGCTTTTTTTTATTTCATCATTTCTGCGTAGTACTTATAAAAGTACGGAATGGTCTCAATTCCGTTAAAGAATTGCTCCAGCGGAAAATTCTCATTGGGTGAGTGGATGGCATCGGATTCAAGCCCGAATCCCATCAGGATAGACTTGGTACCCAGAACCTCTTCAAAAGTAGAGATGATAGGGATGCTACCACCGCTGCGTACAGGAACAGGTTTCTTCTTGTAAACTTCGGCATAAGCTTTGTCAGCTGCCTGATATGCTACCATATCGGTAGGGGAGACGTATCCCTGTCCACCGTGAAGAGCACTAACCTTTACTTTAACACATGGAGGTGCGATAGCCATGAAGTGTTTTTCGAAAAGCTCAGCGATCTTGATATGATCCTGATGAGGAACCAGCCTCATTGAGATCTTGGCATAAGCTTTAGAGGCGATTACTGTCTTCGCACCTTCACCGGTATAGCCACCCCAGATGCCATTTACATCAAGTGATGGACGGATACCTGTGCGCTCGTTGGTGCTGTATCCTTTTTCACCCCATACCTCATCGATATCCAGGGCTTTTTTGTATTCATCAAGGCTAAATGGTGCTTTGGCCATTTCTGCCCTCTCCGCATCACCGATAACTTCTACATCATCGTAAAAGCCGGGGATGGTTATCACATTGTCATCATCGGTAAGAGAGGCGATCATCTTGGTGAGGATATTGATAGGGTTGGCAACGGCACCGCCAAAGAGGCCTGAATGCAGGTCTTTATTAGGTCCTGTTACTTCAACTTCCATGTATGCCAGTCCACGAAGGCCTGTTGTGATGGATGGGATGTCGGGGGCGATCATTCCGGTGTCGGAAACCAGGATAATATCTGCTTTCAGCATCTCCTTGTGTTGCTCACAAAACTTCCCCAGACTGGGTGAACCCACTTCCTCTTCTCCTTCAACCATGAATTTTACATTACATGGAAGAGTGTCGGTATTTACCATGAGTTCAAAGGCTTTAGCATGCATAAATGCCTGTCCTTTGTCATCGTCTGCACCGCGGGCCCAGATCTTGCCATCACGAATTTCCGGCTCGAAGGGTTCGCTTTTCCAGAGCTCGATAGGATCGACGGGCATCACATCGTAGTGGCCATAGACCAGCACGGTGGGTGCAGAAGGATCGATCATCTTTTCACCGTAAACTACCGGGTTGCCATCGCTGGACATCACCTCTGCCTTATCGGCACCGGCCTTCAGCATGGACTCTTTCCAGTATTCAGCAGCAGCCAGCATATCATCCTTGCGTGCCGACTCAGAGCTGATAGATGGTATTCTGATCAGGCCAAACAATTCGTCAAGGAACCTGTCCTTATTTTCTTCAATGTACTTCTTTACGTGTTCCATAATATTTGTATTGATAGTTTCTTAAATTGTTATATATGTAGGTGATGTTTATTCTGTATTAATCAAGAGTAACTGGTTCCTAGTTCCTGGCATTTAGAAGGAGTCAACCAGCAACCAGTGACCAGTAACTAGTATCCAGTATCCAGTATCCAGTATCCAGTATCCAGAATCTGATCCCAGGTTGCCAAAAATAACAATATCTGACGGAATATAGGATAACGCATCTTTAAAATCAATATTTTTGCATGAACACATTAAATCAGGATCACGATGAAAAAGATCAGGGTGGCCATCAATGGATTTGGTCGTATTGGAAGGATTACCTACCGTGCCATGGTAGGGAATGATAATATGGAACTGGTTGCGGTGAATGATCTGACCTGCCCTGCCACGCTGGGGCACCTCTTTAAATATGATTCTATTCATGGGGGCTTTCCCGGTGATGTTAGCTGGGATGATGATCACCTGAACATCAACGGAAAGAAGATCAAGGTGCTCAAGGAAGCAGACCCGGGAAAATTGCCGTGGAAAAAACTCAACATTGATGTAGTAATCGAATCAACAGGCTTATTTGTTAAGAAAGAAGAGGCTATTCGTCATGTGACCGAGGCGGGTGCCCGCAAGGTGATCATCTCAGCTCCTGCAAAAGGGGAAAGCGATGGTGTTCCCTACGTGGTGCTTGGTGTAAATGATGATGTGATAAAAAAAGAGGATGTGATCATTTCCAACTCTTCCTGTACCACCAACAATGTGGCCCCTTTGATCATGATCCTTGACAAGTTGTGGGGGATAGAAAAAGGCTTTATCACCACCGTACACTCATATACCCGCGACCAGAACCTTATCGATGCTCCCCACAAGGATCTACGCAGGGCCAGGGCTGCTGCATATTCTATCGTCCCGACAACGACTGGTGCTGCCAAGGCGGCAACGCGCATATTCCCGCACCTGGAAGGAAACCTCGGTGGTGCTGGTATCCGTGTCCCCGTTCCCGACGGCTCCCTGACCGACCTTACCTGTACCCTGGCTAAACCCACCAGCGCGGAAGAGATCAATAGCGTATTCAAAGAAGCAGCCGATACTTATCTAAAAGGCATACTTGAATATACCGAGGATCCAATCGTGTCTATCGATATAATAGGTAATACACACTCTGCCATCTTCGATGCTGGCCTCACCGCCGTATTGGGCGATAAAAACAAGCTTGTAAAAGTTGTGGCCTGGTACGATAATGAAACCGGTTACGCCAATAGATTGGTTGAGCTGGTAGTGCGCTTCGCATAGAGTACCGGGTACCGATTTTTGAACGCTGAACTCCAAACTTTTTCTTATATTTAGGGTACGAATTTCACCATTTGGTAATGAAGGCCCTGCTTTCAGTCTTATTATGCTTGTTTTTATTCTACACCATAGGTCCTGGTAGATGACATCCGGCCTGAGCAAGGCTTTGCCTCAGCAGAAGAAACACAGCTGTATCACTTCAGGCAAACCAGTCAGATACAGGATCAATGGCAAGTCTGATTTTACTCTCTCGGGTAGGAAGCAGAGGCATTATCATGAGTTTGATTATGTCATGGAGTTTATTGGAGAATATAATAGGATTGAATTCCTTCCACCAACGGAGATCTCATGCAAGAAATCAATTCCGGTGAAGCAGACTAAAGTTATTGATGAGCGAAAAGCTTTCTACTAACCTAATGCCTAAC
>JAOZTN010000169.1:0-3229 GCA_029942245.1 Bacteroidales bacterium
AATTTAATTATTAACACAGAAATTATAAGATTATGAAAAAGACAATTTATTTATTTGGCCTTTTGCTCTTAGCAGGAGCCACAGTAGTTTCATCTTGTAAAAAAGACGAAGATGAAGAACCAGAAGTTGACATGACACCAGTCTTGACCTTTATTGGAGGAACAGGTTACACTGACGCTGATGCTAGTATGGCACCCAGCAGCACCTTTAAAGTAGGGATCAATGCTTCTGCTAACGTGAATTCAAACAGCAAAATTGCATCCTTCATCGTGGTTCGTACTTTTAATAATACACCAACTACGGTATATGAAGATGATAATATTAATGAAGCTACTTACACCTGGGAACAGGATCTCATTGCCAACACACAGGTTGGTGAAGAAAGATGGTCATTCACAGTAACTGATAAGGCCGGAGTCATGAAAGAGCTTTCCTTCGTAGTTACAACCATCTCCACTGTTACCTCATATAAGAACTTATCATTAGGATCATTCAATGATGCTCTTCCAAGCTTTGTAGCTTCTGCCACCGGTACATTGATGTCTAAAGCACAAGCAGGAGCAGCTCAGGAAACGGTTGACTTTGCATTTTACCTGGGAGCTGTAAACAAGTCTACTTTCGGTGCACCTTCTAATTCAGATGTACAGTCAGTATTTGCCCTTGCTGCCGCAGGTTGGACAACATTCAACAATACCATGTTTGAAATGGCCAGCATTAACGCTACAGAATTTGATGCAATTGGAGATTCATATGCATTTCCTGCGTTTACAGGAACTGAGGATGAAGTTAACAATCTGGAAGCGACTGATGTAGTATTCTTTAAAACCGTGAACGATAAGCACGGATATATTAAAGTAAACAGCATTAACGGAAAAGGCGATTATATCAATATTGACATGATCGTTGAAAACTAGAATATTGTAATTCAATTATATAAGGTCTCCGTATTCTCGGGGGCCTTTTTTTTTTACTTCTTCAATCTTCTATCCCTTTCAAAAATCGCTCAATCGTTCAATCGTCTCAATCTTTTCTGCCAGGGGCATCTCCCCATCAATCCACAGGATCTCCACTCCTTTTTTCCCCATTCTCCTGAACCAGGTCATCTGCCGCTTAGAGAACTGATGAATAGCTGTGTTCAGTAGCCTGAACATTTCATCATGGCTTATCAACCCGGTGGCATACTGCGTGAGAAACTTGTATTCCAATCCGTAAAACTCCAGCTGTTCAGGCCGGAGGCCGGAATCAAGCAAGCTTTTTACTTCCTCTACCATGCCTTCTTCCAGGCGTCGGCTAAGCCGTTGTGTGATCCTCTGTCGCACCTTCTCACGAGGCAGGGCAATACCAAAAACATAATGGTTGATATTGTGGATGTCAATACTCGTTGTGTGGTGCGTGGGACGAGGGACGAGGGACGAGGATATTTCTATGGCACGGATTAAGCGCTCCCTGTCCTCAAGGTCTGTAGCATTATGTGTTTCACGCAGTGAATGCAGCCTGTCAACCAGCTCCTCGTTTGATAATGGTTCAAGTTCTTTTCTGAGATCCTCGTTCCTGGGTGCTTCCGACATTTCATATCCCAGGATCACCGACTCAAGATACATGCCGGTTCCTCCACACATGATGGCTTTTTTACCGCGCTCGCGGATGTCGTTATACGCAGCTACAAAATCCTGTTGAAATCTATAAACATTGTATTCTTCCCCCGGATCAGCAATATCAATCAAGTGATACGGCACCTCTGCGCCATTCACTATATAATCACCCAGATCTTTTCCCGTACCCAGATCCATACCGCGATAAACCTGCCTGGAGTCGGCGCTGATCACCTCTCCATCTATCTTTGCAGCCAGCGCAGCCGCAACCGTAGTTTTCCCGCTAGCTGTAGGACCTAATATGGTAATTAGCTCATTCATGGTGATGCTTCCGTTGAAAATCCTCTTCAATTTTCACAAGTATATTTCTGATCTCGTTGAGATGTTCAACGGATAATTCATCAAAGTTAAAGCCCGCAGCCAGAAAGTCAAGGTCTTTGAGTACATCCGGCCTGTAATTCTCAAAATATTCAATCAAGCATTCCGCATCCTTATATCCACGCTCTGTCTGATTATGTTTGAGGAACTGAAGTACCCTTAAGCCATCGATCTTATCTGTGCATGCTTTTCGAAACCGCTCAACTGTTCTTGAATTTTTTCGAAGCGGAGCCCAGATGTTATGCTGGTTCATCACCTCGCTCAAATAGTTTCCAATGGGTGTATCGCGATCTGAATCATAGAGTTCAGTAAAGGCATCATATGTCTCCTTCACCTGATCAAACAAGCCTTTATGATATACAGGGTAGCTGTCCCAATCACCCTTACTTCCTTTGATCATAGCCGGTCCTGTTCCAAAAAAGACTCTGTCGGAAAACCTGGCTGCAGGATACACCTTCTCCTCATTCCATGTTAGCAGCTTTCCATACTTAACAAGCTTTTGCAGAAAATAAAAGTCCTCACCGCTCCTTTTGGGCGTCATCCCCCCAATGGCCTTATAAGATGAGACCGGAACGGCCATAGCCGACCCCAGTGCAGTGAAATGATAGGGGTTCGCAATCCTCCATATGTTGATGGCATAATGACGCATATATATCTCATACCTGAGAATGGCCCTGTCTTCAGCCTCGCTGCCGCTTAATGGGTGGTAATAGGGCACTGACAAGCCCACGGCATCCGGATTTTGTCTGAAATTCTCCAGAATACTGCTGAAATAATTTTTATTAAAGGTGGTATCCCCGTCCAGGGTAATGATAATATCATCCGGACCAGCCTCTTCAAGCACTGCATCCATCACCACTTTCCTGGCCCAGCCAACGCCCAATTGTTTTCCCATCCATGCCTTGCCTTTACTGGACTTGTCGATCACAACAACGGGAAAACCTGCATGTTTCTGAATAAACTCCATTGAAGCCATGTTAGCTTCACATACTACCTTCTTCTCCTCATCATTCCACCAATCATCCGGCTGGTTTACACAGAAGAAAACCTTGAAATCCTCTGCATCCTGTGCCCGGATATTCTCAAATAGCTGAGGCAGGTTTTCCAGTTCATCCAATAATGGGACAGTGATATGTAGCTTTGTATTTCCCATGATCTATATTCCTGCTCTCATCTTATGTTGTTTGTGGGATGTGCTGTTTGGTATGTGTTATTTGGTATGTGCTACTGCGTACTGCCTACTGCGTACTGCCTACTGC
>JAOZTN010000170.1:0-3217 GCA_029942245.1 Bacteroidales bacterium
ATGATGAAAAGGTGATGATGGGGAAGGTGATTAAACAATGATATTGGCTCACTTTTGATATCCGATATTCGATATTGTTCGACCCCTCTGGGGTCGTAACCTTCTTCACTCTTCATTCTCCTATAAACATAGGACCCCGTCGGGGTCCGCGCATCTGCTTAAATTAAATTATTCCTCGTGGCTTGCCGCGAGGATAATCAATTTTCGAAGTTTTCTCAAACGATAGTTGAGTGAAATTGTCATCCTGCATCGCCCTCTGAAGCTTTTCATCCTTCGCCAGCGCCTCCGCAGAGTAGCTCTAGCGCTCGCGGAAGGCTACATTAGTAGCACACTTTCAGTAATATGTGTGGAATTATTTCTACTTTCGCACTCTTTTTAAAATACTGGATAAAACCAGCCATTAGACTTATGATTTCAGTAGATAATTTACGCATTCAATTTGGTAAGAGAATTTTGTTTCAGGAGGTGAATATGAAATTTACCGAGGGGAACTGCTATGGGATTATTGGAGCGAATGGCGCCGGTAAATCAACATTCCTGAAGGCAATTTCGGGAGAGATGGATGCAACTACAGGGCGTGTAGTACAAGGGTCAGGGGAGCGGATGTCGGTGCTGAGTCAGGATCACTCTGCTTTTAATGATTATACGGTGCTTGATACTGTAATGAAGGGGCACTCTAAGCTTTGGGATATCATGAAGGAGAAGGATGCCATTTACGCTAAAGCCGATTTCACAGAGGCAGATGGTATTAAATCGGGGGAGCTGGAAGAAGTATTTGCAGATATGGACGGGTGGAATGCTGAAAGCGATGCAGCGATACTCTTAAGCAACCTGGGTATTGCAGCAGAATTTCATAATATGCTAATGAAGGATATGAGTGGTCAGAAAAAGGTGCGTGTGCTTTTGGCTCAGGCACTCTTTGGGAATCCCGATAACCTGCTGCTCGATGAACCTACTAATGATCTCGATCTTGCTACAGTAAGATGGTTGGAAAGCTACCTGGCAAACTATGAGAACACTGTGCTGGTTGTATCACACGACAGACACTTTCTCGATGCTATTAGTACGCATACAGTGGATATCGATTTTGGAAAGATTCAATTGTTTGCAGGCAATTACAGCTTCTGGTATTATAGCAGCCAGCTTGCGCAACGCCAGCTAAAAATGCAAAATAAAAAGGCGGAAGAGAAGAAGAAGGAGCTGCAGGCATTTATCAGGCGCTTTAGTGCTAATGCGGCGAAATCGAAGCAAACGACAAGCCGCAAAAAGATGATCGAAAAGTTGAATATCGAAGATATCAAGCCTTCCACCCGAAAATATCCGGGTATCATTTTTTCGCCGGAACGTTTAGCGGGTAATCAAATACTCGAAGTAAAAGACCTGTCAGTCAGTATCGATGGCAAAGTACTCTTCAAAAATGTTAGTTTCCAGGTGGCAAAAGGAGATAAGATCATCTTTCTGTCGGATGACCCAAGAGCAATGACCGCCTTCTTCGAAATCCTGAATGGAATAAGGAAGGCCGATTCAGGTTCTTTTAAATGGGGACAAACAATTACAACAGCTTATCTGCCATTAGATAATTCTGAGTATTTCAATAGTAAACTTAGCCTCTTCGATTGGCTTTGTCAGTTTACCACTGATACAACTGAATCCTTTATTCGTGGATATCTGGGTATGATGCTGTTCTCCGGCGACGAGATAGATAAGAAAGTAAGCGTCCTCTCCGGTGGTGAGAAAATGCGCTGCATGATTTCTAAAATGATGCTTTCTAATGCAAATGCACTTATCCTCGACACTCCCACGAATCACCTTGACCTTGAGTCAATACAGGCCTTCAACAATAACCTGATTAAGTATCCTGGGAATATCTTTATGTCATCACATGACCATGAATTTATTCAGTCGGTCTGTAATCGGATTATTGAGTTTAAGCCCAATAACATTACGGATAAGCTGATGGACTATGATGATTACATTGCTGAACAATCATTAAAATAAAAAACGCCTTATTTATTTGATTGCAATGTAATTTGCTGCAAATCAGTATCCCTATGTTTGCTTGCATTTGCTTTCTTCAGTTGACTTTTTTCAACATTTGCTGCTTTAAACAGCAAAACTTGTAAACCTTTATAAATTGATATTGTAAAAAATGGTGAAAAAGCATAAACAAAATGCAGAACGGGCGTACCATGGATAAGTCCGAAAAGCAAAGGTTGGGCATTAGCTTTGCTGCTTTCATGAAGGCTTAAAATAACGAAGCCGAAATATTCAACCGCGAACAAACAAACCAGATAAAGTGCCCAAATCACGAGCCATTTCAGCCAAATATTAGAAAGACGAATGAGTGTTGAGAACCATATAGTTGCAAAAGCACCTAAAACCCAAAAAACAAAAGCACCAATATTGATACCTGGCGAATTGTAGAACTCCTGGTTATAATCGTATTGGTAAAACCCAACCCATAGCCAGGCATAAGTAATGCTGGCAAGAAAAATTGTGAATAAATTTAGGTTCCTTATTTGTGTTTTTTTGTTTAAACTGCTGAACCTGAGTATTAAAAATCCAATCATTCCACCAAGCATTCCTATTATAATATCAGTAAATTGGTTGTTTACTGTTTCAGGCTTAAAAATATTTAATGCAAAATAGATGAACAAAACTTCCATTACATTATATATAAATAAAATGCAAAGAAGTATTAATAGCGGCTTTTTTGCATGAAGAGCCTTCAAGGAGATATACAAAACAAACCCACTCCAGCAATGTACGATTGACCAAAGATCAAAAAAGAAAAAATCGTTTTGATAGATTATCGTGTAAAGCCAGTCTATGTGTTCAAGATACCAACTCATTCCCTGCATTAAAAGGATTTTTTGAAATAAGGTTGTTAAAAAGTATAATAACAGGATAGGATAGCAGGAAAACTAGAAATCCAAAAAAGTCAAAAATAAATAGAATTATGTCTTTCATTCTCGGGTAGGCTTGGTTTGGTTCAAAACTAAGATAATGTTTTGCAATCACGGACGCCAATGCACAATATGTAATTCTTCTAAATAATCAGCAATGCTTTTAAAAGCAAGTTCCAAACCACCAAGTTTCAATCCCCGCACCCCGCACCCCACCTAACGACCTGTCCTGAGCGAAGTCGAAGGGGGGCTCGTAATTCTTTATTTATGTTTTGGTCACGAAATACATCTCTATCTCACCTTTGCCCTTC
>JAOZTN010000171.1:0-3196 GCA_029942245.1 Bacteroidales bacterium
AACAATGAAACAGTGAAACAGTGAAACAATGAAATAATGAGACAACTTTTCCCACACCTTTCAGTCTACTTATCAAACTCTATTATAAATAAGGATATATTATAACATTTACGTACATACCACGTATTATTATTCTTCTTTATTGTTAAATTTGGCATCCCTGATAACAAAACCGCATTATGAAATCAAGACTACTGTTTTTTCTCCTATTTTTACCTACTTTTCTCTTTGCTGAAGGAACAAAAGAAGTATGGCTCAACTTGCCGAATCACACTACATGGCTTTATTTATGCAATGACCTCATCAACCATTGTGGTGGCGGCTTTGCAGATGATAGAGTTAATTTCGCCGTTTATAATTGCGATCCAGATGAACGATTGCATTTCGTTACAAGAAGTGCTGATGAGATCATCTATTTTGGATTCGATGGTGATCCTGACCCTAATGGTGGTAATAATGCCAAAATTGTTTACAGAATAAGAGATGAATTTGGAGCTATTGTTCAAGCGGAATCTGACTTGCCTACTGCAGGATCCGGTTTTATTCCCAACGTTGGACAGGCCAGAGTTGGGCCAAGTCAGGTCTATGGTGCTGGTGGTTACGATGCGTTTCAATTTGACCCGCCGGCCCCCGGGGTTTACACCATAGAATTTTCTATTGTACATGAGGTAAGTGGTGTAACAATTGAAGAAGCCTTTAACATACAGCTCTTCGACCTAACTGTGTATGATACAGTATTAACCACAGTACAACCTGGCAGACTGTACTCGAAATCATGGCAGTTTATTGATGGCAATGGTGGTTTTGGAGGATGGGACGTAAATTCCTCAACATTTTATATTTATTCAACGGACAGTATAGTAACTTCTGTTGAATATGATGAAATGGAAGGCCGTGCATGGCTGATGTTTTGCAACCAGTATGGGGTTCAGAACACAGGTAATTTCCCACTTGACAGGATGTCAATCAATGGACAGGCCTTTGTACCTCAATATAACATTTATCTGAATGAGCCTGATTCTATCCTTTTCCCACCCGCTTCAACACCGGGCCAGGTACTTGATGTTTGGGCAGAACCATTTTGTGATGGGAGCCAGATATTTCATGTTACCGTGGACAAACCCGGTAACGTAGATATCTTACTGGATTTCCCTGCGCCTTTCCAGGACAGAAACCTGCAAGCTGCCGTTAATACCGGAGTCAACCTGATCCCCTGGGATGGCTTGGATGGTGTTGGTGCACCGGTATGGAATGGTACCAACATTGATTTTACTATTACCTACATTAATGGGCTTACTAATCTCCCATTGTATGATATTGAGTCGAATACAAATGGCTTTCGTATTGCACTTATTGCACCCACAGGTTCCACGCCCCTTGTATATTGGGATGATACTAACATTGGGGCAGGATTGAATCTTATCGGATGTAACAGTACTCCTCCTAATCCCGGTTGCCATAGTTGGAATAATCGTGATTCAGAGACCATCAATACCTGGTGGTATACAGCCTCCACGAGCTCACTGCCGGTAACAATTTTTGAAATGCGTTTCCCCGGAACACTCGTATTCGAGACGTTGCTGCAACCATATTGCGCCGGTGAACAGGGTGTGGACATTTCCGTTACAATAGACTTCAATACAGATACTTACAATTTTTCATATACGGGAACCGGAGCAACCATCAACCAGATTGATCCGGCAGATAATTTTATCACTATTGATTTTGATTTACTGGCAACCCCCGGTAACATTGAAGTTTATGGTAGCAATTCCAACTGTGGTGATGGCCCCATAAGCACACTGGCTGTGGCCATAGCACCCCTCCCTATCGCCAGTATCGGCATCAACACTAACGATACCATTTGTGTAAATGAACCCATCGATTTCTTCGCAATCAACAGTGAACCCACAGCGAACGCTACTAACTGGCTATGGGATTTCGGTGACGGGAATACTTCAATTGTGCAAAACCCCACACATGCATACGCAGCTACTTTCAGCGGAAATGTAAGTCTGATCATTATAACAGACCAAACCTGCCGCGATACAGCATACTTTCCCATCACTGTTTTGGATCCAACTATAAACTTCAGCATATTTCCTAATCCGCAATGTATTGTCGACTCCGTATACTTCACCGGTTCCGGCGATGTGACCTTTACAGATTGGATCTGGGACTTTGGCGACGGTTCTGTAGGGATTGGAAAAAACATAGCGCATCTTTTCGATACACCTGGCCTCTTTACCGTAACACTCGATGTATGTAATAAAAGTGTGAACCACGACGTAGATATCATTCCTTCTGCAGTGGCTGATGCCGGTATTATGGAATCAATTTGTGAAGGCATACCATATGACTTCTCAACCGCGCCCGTACCTGCCAGTGCTTCTGACTATCTATCACTACAATGGCATAGCGATGGTGCCGGCACCTTCGATAACAATACTTTTTTACATCCTGTATATACGCCTGCCTTTGGAGAGTTTGGCATTACCACCCTCACCCTGGTGGCCGTCGGGCTCACCCCCTGTGCCAACGACACCTCCCTGGTGCAACTCACCATCTTTGATGGCCCCGAGGCCGACTATACCATCACCCCCGGTGACTCCATCTGCGTGGATGAAGTGGTCGCCTTTGATGCCACTTCCACCACCACCATCACCAACTGGATATGGGATTATGACGACGGCACTTTCGCCACAGGACAGAACGTAACACACGCATTTACTGCCCCGGGCATGTATGATGTGATGCTGGTAGTGGTCAACTCCGACGCCTGCCGCGATACCATCATCTACCCCGTAGAAGTATTTGTACTGCCCGTAGCCGACTTTACGGTCAACCCGGGCCTTGGAGTATGTAGAACAGAGGCCTTCGACTTCCTGGGAACCAGCACCACGACGGTCACCGCATGGTACTGGGACATGGACGATGGCAACACCTATACCTCGCAAAACGTAAACCATACATACCTGGCAGCAGGGCTGTATGATGTATCCCTGTATGTATACAACGAAAACTCATGCCGCGATACCATCACCTACCAGGTAGAGGTATTCGAGCTGCCCGTTTGTGACTTCACCATTTCTCCCAACGACACATCATGCGTGAACGAACTGGTGACATTTAACGGCACCGGCACGCCCGATATCAACTCCTGGCAATGGGACTTTGGCGATGGCAACACCGGCAC
>JAOZTN010000172.1:0-3152 GCA_029942245.1 Bacteroidales bacterium
TTTCCTCCATAGCTCCGATAACCGGCCCGTGAAGGTCTGATAGTTTAACAACTTCACTATCATCATGTTTTATGATAAATGAAGGATTATGCCCGGCATTGGAATATACCAGTTCGCCGGTATTTGTGTTGAGAATAGCTATAAAGACAGTGATAAACATATAGGTATCATTGTCCTTGGCAATTTCACTGTTTACATGAGTGAGAATACTCGCTGTTGATTTATCATTTCCGGCTCTTGATTTGAGCAATGTTTTAGTAACAGCCATCATAAGGGCAGCGGGGACCCCTTTACCCGAAACGTCACCGACTACGAAGCAAATGTGATTTTCATCCAGGAAATAAAAATCGTAAAAATCACCTCCTACTTCTCTGGCAGGTATTAAGCTGGCAAATAAATCTACTTCTTTGCGTTGGGGAAAAGCAGGAAAGATAAGTGGCAACATGCTCATCTGAATGTCCTTTGCAACATTGAGTTCCCCTTCCATACGCTCTTTGGCCTTGATCACAATCTCTTCCAGGCGCTTTCGCTCAGTAATATCCTGCTTAATAGCTACAAACTGAATTATTTCCTGTTCATCATTAAGTATTGGTGTTATGGTCATTTCCTCATAAAATAGTTCCCCATTTTTCTTTTTGTTAATAATTTCATCGTGCCAAACCTCGCCTTTTAAGATAGATTCCCACATATTTTCAAAGAAGGCTTTATCATGTTTTCCAGAATTCAGCGCCCTGGGATTTTTACCAATCACATCTCTCCAGGAATATCCTGTTAATTCTGTAAAGGCAGGGTTAACCCATTCTATTTCTCCATCTGTGTTGGTTATTACAATTCCATTAGCTGCCGATTTAAGTGCCGCCGATTGTGATTTAAGTCTTTTCTCTGCTTTTTTTCTGGCTGTAATATCTCTTAAAAATACAGTATGAAATGTCTTCCCATCCTGCTCCATAGTAGAGACGCTATTCTCCATGAGAAGGATTGTCCCATCTTTTTTTACCGCTTCTATTTCACGCTTATTAAACAGGATGCATGATTCATCTGCTGGATCACGATCAGCTTTTTCCTTTTCTGTTTTTTCTTTTACCTCAGGAATAAGCACTCCCAAAGATCTACCTGAAATTTCATCACTTGGGTATCCAAATATCCTTTCAGCAGCAGGGTTATAATACACAATATCCCTATTTTCATCAATTGAGATAATGGCATCTGAGGCATTGGTGAGGATGGATTCTACTTCCCTGTTGGCTTTTTTAAGTTCAAGGGTTCTTTCAACCACTCTATCTTCCAGTTCATCCCGTGCTTTAATAAGGGCGAAATTTGCCTTCTCACCCAGGGTAAGGGTAAAAAGTATTGCACTAATAAGGAAAATGATCGTTAATCCTAAAACTATCAGGGCTGTTAAGCGGATGAAATAATAAAGGGTATAAGCCTCCTCAACATCTATTTCTGTAGCAAGACCGAGTTCCATCTCATCGATCCACATCCATGCTCCACAGACCGGAACGCCACGATAATCATGGTACCCGTCTACATTACTGCCACTATGCTCTTTTATCGCACTTTGAGCCATCAATGTAAGGGCTTGCTGTGAACGGGGTACATTTGGCTGATAGCCTTCCATCAGGTTTCCACCGGGATTTTTAACTTCAATATGAAGTTCGCCCAGCTGATCTTCCTGAAACAGCCCTGCGACTTTTAATTCATCGTCAAATCTACTTACCGATAACATCCGGCCCATTCTGTCAAAAACGTAGCTTTCACCTGTTTCTCCTACGTGTGACAATTGCAAGATCTCTGAAAATCCCCGTGTAGGATCAATCTGCTGGATCATAGCAGCATGAACATATCCCGTAGAATCTTCAATAGGGATAACAAAATACATGGAAGATAATCGTCGCGATTCAGGAGACATCACCTTCAGTATACGCTCATCAAGTATGGGTGGCATAAATTTTACATTCCCTTTAAAGGCTTCATCAAAGATATCAGGTTTGTAACTTGCAATAATATTTTGCCTGCCGAGCAAATCTTCTTCGGAGGAAACGAGGTTGACAAAATCGCGGTTTACAATACAACAAGCATTATTATTGTGCTCTGCAATCACGTTCTTAAGAAATCTACTTATATGTATATCCGGCTTATTTGTTAATCTGAATGACTCCTCCAAATCCTGCGTCAGGTCAATGATATGCTGGTCATGACCTAATAACTTCAGTTGCGATTTCTTCTGGTCCAGCCAAAATTCCAAACGCCCCTGGGCGCTGCTCAGATCGTTCTCTAATTGGAGTTGAATATTATCAGAAAATTTGGATTCAATATAAACAACTGACATCCAGCCAAATGCTGCAATGATCAATACCAGGATACCAAGAATAATAATCGATCTGATCCTGAATTTACGTGAGCCAAACTGAAGTGCTGTTTCTTCTTTAATGGATTTCTTAAATATCCATTTCAGAATGAAATATAATAATCCAAATATGACAAGGATGATTACAGCGATTTGCCAGATGGAACTAAACCAGCCTAATATATTAGCTGATTCTTCAACTCCAATTGGGATCCATTGCTTACGTATCACCTCCATTTCTTCCTCTGTTACACTGCTCAGCCCTTTTTGCAGAATACTTCCAAGGATCACATTTTCCTTACGTACACCAATATATAACTGGGTTTCTTCACTATTCTTGAGTCCAACGTCTCCAATAATGCGAATATTTGGTATAAAATTTTCCTCAATCAAAAATGCTATGGTGCCTATGCTACCAATAAAACCATCTGTTTTACCGAGAGAAACAGAATTCAAGCCTTCAAGGGCATCCTTCACATAAACTCTTTTAATATCAGGATATCTTTCTTCCAGTGCCATTGCAGTGGCATACCCTGAAATAACGGCAACTGATCTGCCATTAAAATCTTCCAACTTTGAAACCTCTGAAATGCCTACATGCGTAACAAGGATTGAAGGATTAGCAGCATAAGATTCAGTGTAGAGAATAAATTCTTTTCTCTCATCATTCAAGTAGAAGGCCGGCAGGATATCGATTTCCCCCTCTTTGAACAAATCAAGGAGTTTGGCCCAGCTATATCCATTAATAAATTCTAATTGGAGTCCTGTTTTTTCTGCTATAAGCTTTATGAGATCTATCGAA
>JAOZTN010000173.1:0-3102 GCA_029942245.1 Bacteroidales bacterium
AAGCTGAAGAAAGTTTCACCAAGCAATTCAACTTCCTGGTTATACCTGAGCACTACAAATTCTTTCATATGCCGGTATCCATCCGCATCCTTATTGATCTTGTCTTTGAGACCACAAAGGATTAAAACTTCACCGGTAATATCATCTTCAGCATGACTATAATAATGATATTTCTTCCCATCATCGGTTTTGGGCTTCAGCTTTTTCAAAACATCCACCTCTTTATAATACCCCAGGAAAAACCAGTCATATTTGTAGGTGATCTTCTTTTGTCTCAGCACCAGGGTCCCCGTAAAGTTGGGCTCAACAAACAAGCCTTCAACACTGTAAAGCTCCCCCTGGTATTTAAACCAGCGATACTTTTTCTTGGCCTTCTCAAACTCAATCTCGTCTTCCGTCATATCCAGGAAATTAAAATCATAATCGAAGGTATAGGTCTGGAACTTGGCTTTCCTGTCGTTCGTTTTTGTCACATAGGTGAGGCTGTATGTTTTCTTATCTGCATCGAAAAATGCATCACCAAGGGTCCCTCGCTTTGCTTTTCCGGTAATGGTGTAGGTGTTTTCAACATCCAGCGTCTGCCCAATGCTGCTGAGGCTGAATACCATGATCAACAGTATTGACAACCCGAAATTCAAGAATGTTTTCATTTTTTGGTTTTTAGGTTATTTCTATAAGGAACAATGTCAATGTAAGATTGGTTCACAGTTAATGGGCTATGCGATTTTTTGTGAGGTAGCAAAGGGACATAAAACTATTCGGAAATCTGATGTTTAATTATTTACAGTCGTCGAGTTTGGCGACAGATAAAAAAGATACGTTGATCCATTTCGAAAATTACTTGTAACCGCATCCGGAACAGTGGAGAGAGCTTGGCTGCAAACATTGGGAGATGAATTGGATTCTCTCACCATTCGTGCAATTCTTTGACCTGATACCGGACCTTTTTCATGAAAAACATATGTAGAAATCCCTTCCTGAAAGGGTTTTGGCCGGTCTGTCAATATACCGTTCTCATCCGTTATTAGAATAGAGTATGTGTGGCATATACCTCCTGTGTTTGCCATGTCAACCTCCACAACATAAGTAATGCCGGCAGGGTTATTCCCATTTGTAATACGGGGATCCTTCTTGCTTATTGAATTTGCATTAAATGCAAAAAACAGGAAGATTGAAAAAGCGATCGCGGTACGGAAAAAAGTTTTCATCGGGCTATAAATTAGATTTATTAAGTACGAGTCTGGTTTAGTATTTACCCAAAAATAAGGCTGATTGCCTGCTGAAGTCAAGTAAAAACACCCTGATTAACAAATCTTTAACATCTGAAAACTTCACTAAACCCTGAAGATTATGCTGAGGAGCAAGGCGACGAAGGACCGCAATCAGTTTAGGAAAAAGTTTGAACGACCGAATTAAAATATCCCACCAATTGTAAGCTTCACTTCAACATAGCTTCCTAGATAATATCCATACTACCAGTTTCCATCCCTTCTTCGATCAATGCTTTGAGGGCGCGGTAATTTGTTTTGCCACTGCCTAATAAAGGAATTTCATCGATCAAACGAATGTCACGGATCTTAGAGATGGATGCTACTCCTGTATCGCGAAGGAACTTATTGACCTCAGCCAGGTCGAGCTCATTAACGGTAAACAGTGTAACAATCGGCGTGTTGCCCTTATCACTTCCTTCTACCGCCAGCACCTGCCTGCCTTCTTCTCCATATTTTCCCAGCAGGATCTTTTCAAGGTATGGCATGCTTACCATCTCGCCACCGATCTTTACAAAACGCTTTAACCGCCCGGTGATAAACAAATATCCCTCATCATCGAAATACCCCAGGTCTCCCGTACGGTAAAACTGTTTGCCATCGATCTCGATAAACGGATGTTCGATATCATCTTCCATATATCCATTGAAAATACTGTCACCATGAACAATGATCATCCCTTCTTTACCCTGTGTAAGGACCTCATCGGTGTCAAGATCGATGATCTTGGAGTCAAGCCCTTCTATGATCTTGCCAACGCTATTCAGCTTTGGATTTTCCTTTGGGGTCAGGCTAACGATAGGGCTGCATTCCGTAATGCCATATCCCTCAACAATGACGGATTGATTTTGCGTTAGCTCCATAAACTGATTGAAGGTATCCTTATGTAAACTCTCGGCACCCGAGATCACTAATTCTACTGTGCTCATATCTTCTTTGGAGGCCCGCTCCATGATCATCTTCAGCAGGGTAGGGGTAACAATGATGTTGTTGGCTCTGGTATGCTTTAGCACATCAACCACCTCCCTGATGTTGGTGGGGTTGGGTGTGTAAGCCGCCTTCACTCCTGTGATAAGGGGGAGAATGGACAAAACGGTGAACCCAAAGCTGTGAAAGGGTGGCAGGAAACTGAGAAAGATCCCGTTTACCCTGATATCGAAATTTTTCAGGGCAAAAGCCAGGTTACTCACTACATTTTTATGCGTTAACGGAACCGCCTTCGGAACCGTTTCGCTGCCTGAAGTGAACAGCACTACCGCTGTCTCATCGATCCTCGTATTTATTAAGGAGGGAACCTTCGACATCAGTACGCCCTTCAGTTTCATGCCAAGGCTTATGTTCTTCACCTCTTTGTCGAGAAACATCAAACGCTTTAAAAAATCTTCAGGGATCTGCTCCTGAACCTTCTCAAAGAATGCCCCGGCGGTGATAATCACATCCAACTTCGTGATATCCGCACATGTGCTCAGTACCTTATGCCCCACTGTCCAGTTGAGCATTACCGGTATCTTTCCGGCCATATATGATGCTATGATCAGCAGGCTGGTCGATTGCAAGGCTGGTAGCATGATACCCACGTACTTACCCTTTACGCGGGATTTGATCAGTTGTGAAACAACACAGGACTTGAGAAAAAAGCTTTTGCGTGTACTGGTGCCGGAGTTGGCATCCCAGGCAAAATATTCGTTTTTATTCTTCTTGAATTCAGCAATAAAGTTCTCCAGGATATTCTTCCCGGTATCGGGCATGACATTATAGTCGGGTGAATTGGAGATGTGTAAGAGGCTCTCTTTCATGATTTTTCAGTTTGGGTTTCTGATCAGATCAATGAAGG
>JAOZTN010000174.1:0-3092 GCA_029942245.1 Bacteroidales bacterium
CACCTGTGAGTCCAATACCATCAACGTTTACGCCGTCATCCCACATGATCCATTCATCACCACTACCAATAACAGGAGGTGACCAGGTCAGTTCTATACTTACTTCATTGAGAAGTTCGGTAATCAAGTTTGTTGGAGGTGCGCAATAGTGGAATATCTCAATATTATCAACAAACCATGACTGGATATTCGTAGTGTTTTCACCTGCTACCCTGAAACGGATATTAAACACCTGTCCCATGGCAATGTCTGTAATATCAAGGCTTTTGCTTAGCCAGTTGAAACTTCCGTCTACATTACTGTATTCGGCCAGGGGGATCCATTCATCTTCACGCCAGAGCTCTACCATCAGAAACTCTGTACCCGACATGCTGCTGTTATCTGTCAGGGCCAGGTCAAACACCAGTATGAACTGCCCATCGAGGTAATCCTGCTTGGTGGAATCCATAAACACCCCGTTTATGAGGCCGCTTGTAAGGGAGGATTCGTAGTTTGTCATCACAGGATCCCAGTTGAATTCAGCAGAGGGCTGTGGGTTTCCATACTGCCCGTTGATGACCCAGTTGTCTTCGGCAGTCCAGAAGCTTCCGAAGCTACCCGAAAGCCAGTCTTCACTGAGGGGCATTTGTGTGCCAAAATCGACAAAGGCGCTTGTGAAATCTTCACATACCTGGCTTGAGTTCCCACAGGAATAATTAGCCAAAACACAGGCTGTGTAGGTTTGTCCAAATACAAGACTGTCAAACTGGTACCTGGTGTTATGTGTGGAATCAGTCAGTACTCCATCAAGAAAAACATAATAGTTCTCCAATAAGCTTGTATCTACCGGAGCATCCCAGTAAGCTGTACTTGTAATTGTATCTATCCACAGGTTTTGTGGAGGATACAGCGATTGATCCAGAAGGATAAAGAAAGTTGTATCGCTCAGAATATTTGCAGTGAAATAATAAGGAGAATACCCGGCCTTTTCCACTGATATGCTATAATAGCCTATCCAAACGCAATCAAAACCATAATAGGACGGTTCCGGGTTGGTATACAGGGCATAGGGATAATCCTCGCCTGCCATCATAATTTGCAGGCTGTCGATGGGGTTGCCATTGCAATCTTCAGCTATAAAATCGACGATTTTTCCCATGTCGTGGCCGATAATATTAGAAAACACCCAATCACCGATCTGTCCTGTATTGAACATAGGCTGAACTGCGAATGCATACCATGCATCCGGCAGAAGTTGAAATCCATTATCAATATAATAATGCCCTGTTGAATTATTCAGTGGTGTCAAAGTACCGCTAGCCGGGCCAAGCACAGGGTCGAAATCAGAAACACGAGCAACGACATAATAAGCCACCTGCTCATCAGACTCATAATCGACCAGGGCCCTGATCATAAAATTCCGGTGTTCATATATTGCCGAGCGCCACTGGCCTCCACCACGCCTTGAGAAGCTTTTACTCAAATAGGGAATTGAATTATCTATCCCAATCGGCGGTGTATCAGGCATGCTGTCCAGTTGCATGACGGAAATAAAAAAACTGCCGCTTTCTATCTCAACATCCAGGCCACTGAACTCCACCCATTCATAATTGGCTACCGTAACCACTATTGAATCAAGTACATTTCCCGGCACTCCGCAATTGTATTCTTCTTCATCATAAACTAATATAGCAACAGTAGAATTTAACCAGTTCCCGACAGGATAAACACCCCGTCCTACATAGAAGCTGCCCCCTGTTATGTGTACAGGATAGCTTGATGGGGTATACTTTACGGCATGTTCGCCATATATTTCCTCCCATGCATAATAATCATCGCATCCTCCATCGTCATACATCAGTTCCGCTGTATATCCCGGGACTGACCAGCTAACCTCTGCCGGGGCCGGATCATTGCAATCTGTTTCAGCATGTACCCAACTCAGGTTTGTTGGTGCTAAAAACATGCTTGTATCCAGCTGCAATGAGCTTCCCTGTATTCCGGTAGTTACAGGAATGCTTAAAGTTTCATAGCCCGGTTTTTCCAGTGTCAGCTCGAATGTGGTATTGATCGGCACTCTGAAGGAAAAATGACCGTTTGCATCGGTCTGGGTTTGTTGCCCTGCTCCAGACACTTTCACTCCGAGCAGTGAATCCTGGCTGAAATTATCTGTAATATCACCGATAAGAAAGCTTAGAGGGCCAACGTGCATGATATTGGTGAGCAAATCTACCGGGTTATAAGGGTCATCTGATTCTATGACCAGATCTTGATAATATGTCCCGGGTGTATAGCCCACCGATGACCATGTTACTTCACTGTTAACTAGTCCCCCGCCTGCCATCACAGTACCTGAATCATAGGTAACTTCGGTAATGAAGCCGGGAGGTGGTGTTGGACCTCCAAATCCAATGACTTCATAGCTTAAGTTGACACCCCCTTCATTCAATATTCCCCAGATATCAGGATAATAATTAGGTGTATTCAAAGGAACAGTCGCCTCTAACCAGGGTGGTGCCGTCTCCATTTCCGGAACAGGAACGATATCTTCACATAAAGGCCCAACCATGGCAGAATAACCCTGATCATAAAATGCCTGTACCCCGTAACAATATGTACCATAATCAGAGTGTGTATCCATGAATATATTGCATGTAGAAGTTCCCATTGGTAAACCTTCTCTGTAGACTATATAAAACTGAAATGACAGATTAGTATCAATATCATGATCCCATGACACAAATATTACTCCTGCACTGCTATTAATAACTTCCGTCTGAAAATTAGTAGGCGGTGGGATATATTGTGCCTTCAAGGGCTGTATCAAAATAAGAAGCAGAATAAGCAGGGCTATGCTAGCTTTCAAAGCAATTGATAAACGATGCACCATAGCTATTGGCTTTTTGGTAAGCAGAAAAAATATTCGAATTCGCTGCCCGCCTTCTTTAATATGTAAGACAAATAAATATACAATATCGTTGCATGCCATAAAAAAAGAGGCGCCGCAAATGCGGCGCCTCTCGCTTGTTCCATGCTGCCAGAACTCCGAAGAGTCCAGGCAGTTAGGATTATTAGTTAGCTATAGTAACCTTTTTGATGAGTATTCCGGCAGT
>JAOZTN010000175.1:0-3003 GCA_029942245.1 Bacteroidales bacterium
TCCAGGACTACTTAATATGTCCTATATTTTATCTAAATAATTGTAAATCACTCAATATAAATAAATTGGAAATAGTAAAAAATCAGTAAATTTTGTATATTTGTTTTAACAATGTTTTAACAAATATAAAAAAGATACTGATGAGTAGGACAATTACACCGATTTTGTGGTCAAGGAAAACAAAAGAAGGGAATAGACAAATCTACATACGATTAACAGAAAACAGAAAATCAACTTATTTCACTATCAATAAATCAATCCCCCAAAAGTATTGGAATAAGGAATATAAGTGCATAGAACGGCTAAACTGACCACCCTTAGTCGTTTGAAAGTGACCACCTAAAGTCGGATCAAACTGACCACCCTAAGTCGGCGCAAAGTGACCCCCCTAAAATTCAACCTCAAAAAGAACGTTTTCACAAGCTATCCTGGTTAAACAAATTTACGTTTTTATTTTAATTTTCTTCATGTTTCATGTTTTCTGGTTTCCCCCGCTTCTTTCTCATTGATTCACCCTGAAGCTCGATCCTATGTGATTGATGAACTATACGGTCAAGAATAGCATCCGCAACTGTTTTTTCTCCAATAACACTATGCCACTCACTTACAGGTAGCTGAGAAGTTATTATTATCGATCCTTTTCCATGCCTGTCTTCAATGATTTCCAGTAGGTTCAAGCGGTTTTGGTTATCCATGGGCTGCAGGCCAAAGTCATCCAGGATCAGCAGATGTTGGCGTTCTATCCTGGCCAGTTCTTTCAGATAGCTACCGTCAGCTTTAGCCATCTTTAATCGTGCCAGCAGTTTGGCTATGTTGTAATATACAACTCTGTAGCCCTCAATACAGGCCTGATACCCCAGGGCAGATGCAATGTAGCTTTTCCCTACGCCGGTGCTT
This sequence comes from Bacteroidales bacterium, assembly GCA_029942245.1. Classification (GTDB taxonomy): domain Bacteria; phylum Bacteroidota; class Bacteroidia; order Bacteroidales; family B18-G4; genus B18-G4. Next base: position 898 of record JAOZTN010000175.1, read on the forward strand.
CCTGTAATCAATAAGCTTTCACCCTTTTTGATGTATCCCCCAGCTGCATAGCGTATGATCGTATTCTTGTCAATGTTACGCAGCTGGTCATAGATAATATTCTCAACCGAGGCCTTGTAACGAAAGCGTGCATTTTTGATCCCACGCTCAATACGCCGGGTATGCCGATCATCATATTCGGATTCGATGAGCATTGCCAGCAGTTCATCCTGAGTGTACCCATCCATCTTTCCGGTCTCAATAGCTCCCAGGAAAGCATGGTGCATACCATAAAGCTTCATTTGCTTCATTTTAAATAATGTTGTGTCATTCATTGTCTTTGTTTTTATTTTTATTGATAATAATTCTTACCTCTGATATTTTGATGTTTGGGCAGTGGCTTATTTATTTCAGGTTCATCCTGGATTTGATCAAGATTCTGGTCCAGTATCCTTTGAATGATCTTGTAATTATAAATGCCGTACTCCTGAGCCCTTCTGCATGCATTGATCAGCCTGGGGCGACCAAGCTTGCGCTCCATCGATAAGATTCCCATACAGCTCTTATAAGCCTGTTCGGGGTGCTGTTTCTTTTCAAGGACCCGGGTGATATATGTTTTAACAGATTCGTCTATAGCTGCTCCCCAGTTGATAAAGCGCTGTGGGGTCCACTCGGTCATATACCGGTGCGCAGTAGCCATATGATCGGTAACGGTCGTATAGTTGAAAGGTGCTTTGTTACGCTTGTGTATGGCTATTCGGTTGTATTTATAATAGATCTCTACCTGGGTTGATGAATAAAGGATCTTCACTTTCTTACGGATGTTTTGATAGGGTACGCTATAGTAATGTTTATCGGCTGACAGATGAATATGGCCATTTTGCATTACCGTTACAAAGGCTTGGTTTTTGATCTCATAGCGTGTGCGGGCAAGTGGCATTAACTCTTTACGCTCTACTTCTTCAAACAACATCTTACGAGAGTAATTCCTGTTTGAGAAGTTAGTTGTGTTGTGCTTTTCAAGAGCTTGTAAAATGGCCTGGTTCAAAGAAGCCAGGTCATAAAAGACTTGATCTCTGATCACACTGTAAATACGCGTATATAGTATCCTGACGGCTCCTTCAACCAAGGATTTATCCTTTGGTTTGTACACTCTTGCCGGTAAGACTGTCGTTTCATAATGCTCGGCAAAGTCAAGGAAGGTGTCATTCAGTGTAGGCTCATAACGATTCGACTTTGTAACAGCCGCTTTAAGGTTATCAGGAACAATGGCCTGTGGCACACCCCCGAAGTAATGCAAGGCATTTTCAACGGAATGAATAAAATCATCTCGTTGCTGGCTCATGCTGGCCTCTGCATAGGTGTACTGACTACTTCCAAGGGTAGCTACAAAGAACTGAATAGGAGTTATTTCACCGGTTTTCCTATCAACTATCTCCAGCGTCTTCCCTGCATAATCAACATAGAGTTTGTCTCCGGCCTTATGCGTCATTCGCATCGACGGGTTGACTTTTTTGATCCATCGATTATACCGGATGTTGAACCGTGTCCGCCGAAAGCCATCCGGATGTTTGGCTATGTATTCCTGCCAGATGATCATACGGGTTACGCCAGTCTTTTTCAACTCTTTCTCCATATAGGGAAAGAACTTATACAGGGCTGTTTCTCGTGCTGATTGCACTACAGGAGGCTTTTCAATAAATAGCTTCTCCAGATCCAGGTCACTCAACTTCTTGATATCTTCAATGCTCAGATTCAAGGCATTGAGTTCAATGATATATTTCTTAACTGTGTTGCGTGAAAGGTTTAAATAATTGCTGATGAACTTCTTGCTTTTTCCATTTAAATAAAGCTGTAATACTTTTCTGAGTTTACTCATAGTTATTGGTTTATTAGCCATAATTAATACTGATTTAACTGTTCAGCATCGAAATTATGACTTCAATAACTTGTGAAAAAATCGTCCTTTTTAGGGGTGGTCAATTTGAGCCGGCCAAGGGGGGTCAATTTAAAACGACCTGGGGTGGTCACTTTCAAACGACCTTAGGGGGTCAGTTTGGCCGTCATTTGCAGGATGGTCCAAATGGAGAAAAAGATGTACCGGGTCATTATAGGAGAAAATCCGGA
>JAOZTN010000176.1:0-2980 GCA_029942245.1 Bacteroidales bacterium
AAACAAAAATTACCAATGCTTGTATTTACTATTCCGTTGGTTCCAAAGTCCGTATCCGGATATCCGGTATCAAGAAAACGCATCAATTCAAAAGAAAATCCCCCACCCGCAGTAAGGATCTTACCATCAGCATCGACAATCATATCTTTCAGGAAATCATTGACGCCAAAATTATTCAGGGCCATGCCGTTACTCCCGAAACTATTATCAAGGGTACCATCGGAAAGATATTTGACAAGTAAATAATCAGGATCATCGGCTGGATCAGTTGTTCCTCCGGCAAGGATCTTCCCGTCAGGGAGAACATATAATGTCCAAAACCTGTCCTTATTACCTGCAATGTCCAGAGTTGCTGTTCCATTGTTTCCGAATGTATTATCAACTGTGCCATCGGAATTGAACCTTGTGACGAAAGCTTGATCGTCTGTTCCTTCATTAAAATACCCTGCCACAATGATTTTCCCATCAGCCTGCAAGGCGATGGCCCTGGTTCTTTCTTCACCACAGCCAATAACATTAATGGCAATTCCACCGGCACCAAAAGAAGCATCCAGTGTACCGTCGGTATTATACCTGACTACACATACCTTGCGGTTGCTGTTTGTATATCCTTCCCCTGCAAGTAGAATTTTGCCGTCATCCTGCAATACCATATCATAAGCATTGTCCCAATTTCCATCAATATCAGTCATTACCAATCCACCTGTCCCAAATGTGTTATCAGGCGTGCCATCAGAATTGAGGCGTACCAGTGCATAATCGTCAAAAGTTGTGTTCTGATTGTAAACACTGCCACCCAGTATGATCTTACCATCATCCTGCAAGGCCATAGTCCATGCAGCATCGGCATCTGTCCCGGCATCGAAAAGAGCCAGGCCCCCGGTGCCGAAACTATTATCCAGGGAGCCGTTGGTGTTATATCTTGCTACGGCGAAATTCTGGCTGCCACTAACGTCCTGAAATCCGGCCACTAAAATTTTACCATCGGCTTGAATCGTACCGGTATAGCCATACTCACCATGGGTGGTCAGGGGTGCAGTGACTATTCCCCCGGTACCAAATGATTCGTCGAGGCTGCCCGGCTGGCTTTGAATGAGGTTTGCAAAAAGAATCAAGACGAAGAAAGAAACAAAAGTGATGAGTGCTTTCATGGGAATAGGCTTTGGTTCGTGAATTAATTCCCATAAATATAAGGACTTATGCCGGAGATATCAAGTTTTTGTATTAATTCTGCTGCCATTCGTTTCGAGAAAACGACCATTGGTAAAAAGTTTGATACCCGGCCATGATCCAATTTTGTAGCTTTGCAACAATTTTCAGCATCAAGACTTTGTGAATATGCCAATTAAAGTAAAGAAATACCGTGTTTATCTACCCATTGTTTTTGCCCTGATCATGATCCTCGGGATGTGGGCAGGCCTTAAACTTTCTCCTCAAAACAATGTCCATGGTGGAATGTTTGCCCCGGCGGGCGACCGATACAATAAGGTTTCAGACCTGATGGGGTATATCTTGAGTAATTATGTTGACTCTGTTTCGAAGGAAGAGCTTACCGAAGATGCCATTCAGGGTATTCTGGAGGATCTTGACCCTCATAGCCAGTATATTACTGCTGATGTGCTTTCGGAAGTGAATGAAGACCTGATGGGTAATTTTGAAGGGATAGGGATACAATTCCGTATGGAAAGTGATACGATTACCGTGATACAAACCATCCCTGACGGCCCTTCTGAAAAGGTGGGATTGCTGGCCGGCGACCGCATTGTTATGGTTGGTGACAGCCTGGTGGCTGGTACCGGACTTAGCAGTGATGGCGCTATTAAACTATTAAAGGGCCCCAGGAGCACCGAAGTCAATATCAGCGTATACAGGAGAGGCATAAATGAACTGCTCGATTTTACCATCGTACGCGATGTTATTCCTACTTTCAGTGTTGATGTAGCATATATGGCGGCCGATACTATTGGATATATCAAGGTCAGTAAGTTTTCTGCCACCACTTATGAGGAATTTTCGGCTGCCCTGAATGCCCTGATACATAAAGGCATGAAAAGCCTGATCCTCGACCTCAGGGGAAATACAGGGGGCTATCTTTATGAGGCCACTCAAATGGCCGATGAGTTCCTCGAAGCTGAAAAACTGATCGTATACACAGAAGGCAATAACAGGCCAAGGAGTTATGCTTATGCTACTAAAAAGGGAATGTTTCAGGATTATAATTTGATCGTCCTTATCAATGAAGGCTCTGCTTCCGCCAGTGAGATCATTGCAGGTGCCATACAGGATAATGACCGCGGCATGATCATTGGCCGGAGGTCATTCGGGAAAGGGCTTGTTCAGGAACAGCTGAACCTGCCTGACGGCTCTGCCGTTCGTTTGACCATTTCACGTTATTATACGCCTACGGGCCGATGCATACAGCGCTCTTATGAAAATGGTACTGAAGATTATTATGACTCTTTTTATGAGCGATTCCATAATGGAGAGATCCAGAGTGCCGACAGTATACACTTCGATGATTCACTGAAATTTACTACTCCGGGAGGAAGGACCGTATACGGTGGAGGTGGGATCATGCCCGACATTTATGTGCCTTACGATTCCAAAGATTATCCGGCTTATTATAACATAATGCTCGACCGCGGACTGATCTTCCAGTTTGCTTTTAAGTATACTGATACCCACCGTGATGAATTGGCCAGGTACGCCACATTCAATGACTTTGATGACGGTTTCAATATAAGCAATGCCATGTTCAATAACTTCCTGGACTATACCGAAGATATGGGTGTTGAAAAAGACCCTGAAGGTATCAGGAAATCAAAAAGCCGGATCAAGATATTGATGAAAGCCTTTATTGCCCGAAACCTCTACGATGATGATGGTTTCTATCCTATTTACCATCGCATTGACGAAACTTTCCTGCGGGCGATTGATTATTTGGAGAAGGGGCAGTAGGCAGTAGGCAGTAGGCAGTAGG
>JAOZTN010000177.1:0-2956 GCA_029942245.1 Bacteroidales bacterium
ATTAATCATTAGGATCTCATCATTCAGGAAGGATTTCTCATGGCGTCCTGTTCTTCCTTCAGCGTCTCCATTTCCAAACTCAAGTTTTCCCAGGATTGCATTTCTTTTTCAAGCGAAGTTTTCAAAGTGTTGTATTTCTTAAATACTTCCGGATCTTTCAGGGCTTCTTTATGTTGTTCGGGGTCCATGAGGATGGTATCCATCTCTGATATATTGTTTTCTATTTCCCCTATCTTTTTCTCTGATTTTCTGATCTGTGTATTCAACTTACGGATCTCACGATCGAGCTGCTTGCTGCGCTCATAAACCGCCTTGTTCTTTGAAGCATCCTTTTGTTTCGAGCTTCCGGCCGTGCTCTTTTGTTCCAGCTCACGAAGGCTTTTCAGCTTCTTAAAATGCATGAAGTCATAAATATCGCCCAGGTATTCCTGCACTCCTTTCTTCCTGAATTCGAACACTTTATTGCTCAGCCCCTGCAGGAAGTCACGATCATGGGAAACGATGATCAGGGTGCCATCGTATTGTAGCAGGGCACTCTTGAGGATATCCTTGGAACGCATGTCGAGATGGTTGGTAGGCTCATCAAGTATCATCAGGTTGGATGGCTTGAGCAGCAGCCTGGCCAGTGACAGCCTCGACTTCTCTCCTCCCGACAAGACCTTAACCTTCTTATCGATATCTTCGCCCGAGAAGAGAAATCCGCCCAGCAGACTCCTTACCTGGCTACGCATGTCGCCGGTGGCCTCATCATCGATGGTTTCGAAAACAGTTCTGTTGCCGTCCAGCATTTCAGCCTGGTCCTGTGCGTAGTAAGCAATCTGAACATTATGCCCGAATTTCAGTTCACCACTATATTCCAGCAAGCCCATGATTACCTTTGAAAGCGTGGTTTTCCCTTCTCCATTCTTACCGACAAAGGCTACACGGTCGCCTTTTATAACAGACAGGTCAACCTTTCTAAGCACCACATTGCTTCCATAAGCCTTGCCCAATTCTTTGCATTCAATCACCACCTTTCCCGAGCGCGGTGCAGGCGGAAACTTAAAATGTATGGCAGCATTCTCAAAACTTTCTATCTCAACCGTATCCATTTTATCAAGCATCTTGATCTTGGATTGCACCTGCCGTGATTTTGTATTCTTATAGCGGAAACGCTCGATGAAACGCTCCACCTGGCGGATCTGTTTTTGCTGATTGTTGTATGTAGCCAGCTGCTGTTCGAGGCGTTCTTCCCTCAGCTGCACATATTCAGTATAGGCCGCCTTATAATCGAAAATCCGCTCATCGCTGATCTCTATGGTACGGTTGCACAGGTTATCGAGGAATGCACGGTCGTGAGAAACGAGTACAACTGCCCCAAAATAGTTGCCCAGAAAATCTTCGAACCACTGAATGGATTCTATGTCGAGATGGTTGGTAGGTTCATCAAGGAGTATGAGGTCGGGCTTGCGGAGCAGGATCTTAGCGATCTCTATACGCATCTGCCAGCCATAGCTGAACTCTGCCAACGGACGGTAAAAGTCTTCACGCTTAAAGCCCAGGCCGGCCAGTACCTTCTCTACATCGGCATCCATGGAGGCTCCACCCAGCATCTGGAACTTCTCATTGGCTTCCGACATGCCGGTGATCAGCTTATTATATGCAGCAGATTCATAATCATCTCTGTGCGCAATCTCTTCACCATATCGATCGATATCGCGTTTCAGGGCCAGGATCTCATCAAAAGCGACACTGGTTTCATCGTATATCGTCTTATCGCTCACCAGCTCCATCTCCTGCGGAAGGTATCCTATACGGGCGGTAGAAGGGATCACCACATCACCGGTTTCCGGTGATTGCATATCGGCCAGTATCCTAAGCAGCGTGGTCTTACCCGAACCATTGTGGCCCACCAGCCCCACGCGGTCTTTCTTGTTGATAATAAAAGACACGTTGCGGAAAAGGTAGTTTCCGGAATAATGTATGGCCAGGTCACTTACGGAGTACATCGAATAACAGGCATTATTTGCTTCGGGCAAATTTAGTTAAAACAATGATACTGGATGCTGGATGCTGGCAGGAATGATTATATCCTAATGATTAGTGATTAGTGGAGATTTGTAGTTGTGATAGATGAATCCAGAATGATTAGAATCTCTTCATTACCAATCATCAATAATCATTAGGATTTAATCACTATTCATTCAAGCGCTTTAGCGCGCCACAACGATTTTCTTCACAAATTCTCCCTGCTCTGTATCTATCCTGATCAGGTAGATTCCAGGCTCATAGCCGGATACATCCAGGCTGAAGTGTTTTACACCTATTTTCTCGTTACAGAACAGTTTCCGGCCGCTGAGGTCGAGGAGGCAGAACATTTGCATTTCCTCCCGGCTCTGTATTGTAATCATTTCTGAAACAGGGTTAGGATATACAAGAAGACCGTCGGTGAGTGTAATATCTTCGATTCCCATTATAACCCAGCAAGCCTCATTAGACTCTGGCTCACAATTTTCATATACAGCGGATACATAGTAGCACTGAATAGAGCCATTTGCAAATGGATTCTCAACTACATGCAGGTAAGTAGTATCCTCAGTGAATTCGAGGAAGTTATAACCAGCACCGTCTTCGTTCCAGTATACATTGTACCCGAGCAGAGCACGTAAGCTGTTAGTTTCAGGTACAGCAACACCAGGTACTTCAGTACCGGATACCAGGGTAGCATTAGGTGTGCGGTAGTCTGTAGGCTCATACGTCATAGGAATGAATGTATCAACATCGTCCATCTCACTTACGCAAGCCTGGAGGTTCCAGTTGAGGTCAAATGCGCCTAAGCTGCCGATTGGATCCCATGCATTGCCGTCAAGTGAAATCATGTCACCATAACCAGCTACGGCAGGACCATTGTCGAAACCTGCAGGATTTTCTCCGTCAGGTGAATCAACAGTATAACCGAACCACAGTTCCTGAGATA
>JAOZTN010000178.1:0-1601 GCA_029942245.1 Bacteroidales bacterium
TGCTTCATTCTGCTATCCGGGCAGGTGAACTCTATTGAAAAATTATCCGGCACCTACCTTGGTCAGGAACCACCGGGGAGTGTGCCTGTACGCTTTGCCCGCGGAGTTATTCCCGATGACCTGCATTCGGTGCCCATATTCAGCAAAGATGGAAGATCAATGTACCTTAAGAGTATGGACAGTGAAGGCATCACGGTTTCGAAAAATGATGGCAATTACTGGAGCTCTCCGGAACCCGTTTTCAGGAACAGCGATCTGGGCAATTCCGACGACCCCTGCTTGTCGTACGGTGGTGACAAGTTTTTCTTCTCATCCTACAACAAGGAAGCAAACAGGGATTATATTTATTACAGCGAGATGAAGAGCGGGAAGCTCAGTCAGCCGCAGCAACCGGAGGGAAATGTAAATACACTCGATCTGCACTGGCAATTCAGCATGGCAGGAAACGGCAATATTTATTTTGCTTCAACAGGAAATATCTATTGTTCCGAACTGGAAGGTGGCATATACCATGAACCATATAAGATGGACTCGTGCATCAATACAAATCTAAGCGAGTGCACCCCATATGTAAGCCCTGAAGAGGATATACTCATCTTCTCACGGTCAGTGAATGGTAAGCCGGATCTGTTTATCAGCCGGAAAGACAAAAACGGACATTGGGGAGCTTCACAAGCACTTCCCCACCCCATCAACACTGAACACCATGAGATGTGCCCGCACATTACCGCTGACGGGAAATATTTCTTCTTTATCAGCTCCAGGGAAGGCTTATTCAGTGCCTATTGGATGAGTGCTGATGCGATCCTCACAAATTAGCAAAAGAACAATAAAAAAGCCCGCAATTTTGCGGGGCTATATGTTTAAATCTCTTCCTTTTTGGTAGATGCCGGTTTCTTTCCGGACCTGGTCTTTCCTTTATCGTTCTGAAGATCACTCCCTTTCTTACCATCAGGTGCTCCCTTGGCAGATCCTTTCTTGCTTGCTGACATGGGGTTTATATCGGTATTCCACATCTCATAAAGAATCCTGTAATCTTTGCCCGTCTTTCTCCAGATGGTCATATACTTTCCTTTGTCAGACATTGGTTCAGCCATGCCTGCGATCTCAACTGTAATGGTATATGATCCAATCTCAATAACAACATCACCTTTCTCGCTTACTTTCTTTGTTGTCAGCTTCATAGCTGTTACTTTGTTTCCCTTGGCTGCAGATTCCTGCTGATGTGCCATTACTTCATCAAGGCCACGCATCATTGGGTTGTAGTTCGGCAGGGAAATAACTTTCTCATCATAATAAGTCATGAGTTTACCATAATCACCGTTGAGGGTAGCACCCACCATTTTATTGTTGATATTCTGAATGATATCTTTCAGACCTCCTTTATCGCTCTTCTGAGCGATCATAGCAACAGATGCAAGCATCAGAATAGCAAACATCAGGCTCTTTGTCATCATTTTCATAGTTTTTGGATTTGATTATTATTGAATAATTTGTGATCAATTGATTGCATAAAGATAATACATCATTTGACTGATAGTCAATATGCAGCAGTTAAATAACAAATTAATACAGCAGATGTTCATAACCGGGCGCCAGGC
>JAOZTN010000178.1:1701-2955 GCA_029942245.1 Bacteroidales bacterium
CATACACTTCTGCATTCCCATCCTGCCTTCACAGAACAGATATACGTAGTATATTCCAGTTGGTAATGAAGCAGGACTGAAAGTGACCCGCTGCGTACCCTGCAGGAATTGTTGCTTCACAACATCCATCACCATGATCCCTTGCTGATTAAACACAGCGATATGAACAATGGCATTCTGATCCAGATCGAATTGTATGCATGATGATGTTTTTATCGGGTTGGGGCAGAGTTTAAAATCGATCTTATCTCTTCTCTTCTTCATGCGTTCCTGCACATACGTACTGCTTTCAACGGCATCCCGTATCATCGCACACATTTCCTGGCGATATTCAGTGGCATTCACGCAGGTGATGATTCCCTGATCCTCGGTAGGAGGTTCGAAGTTACCCAGGTAAACAGCTCCTGCTGCCTGGTATTCATCAATATAGTCGTCATGCCCGGTGATCTCAATACCTTCCAGCACATTGGCAGCAGCCAGTACCCGTACGCCACGGCACCAGGCAGCAATAGGAATGTTATTCGAATTGGCCTGTGCCAATATACTTAATACAAAGGGGCAATTAAGCAAGTTGGCGTGCGATCCTCCAGGCACTACAACGATCACATCCCATTCCAGCGCATTATCAAGCTGGTAGGTCATAATGTCGGGGTTCATCACCTCACAGCCCTGCATGCCTGCCCAGGGACAAGGATTTACTTCCGGAGTGCAGCATGCTATACTGACCTCCCATCCATATTCCGCAAAATTCTCCAAAATACTGTTTTGATTATCCTCAATATTGAGGCTTGCACCATAAGCTTCATCTACTAATAGTAAAGCTTTGACGGTGAGAGGCGCCCGCAACTCCGGCGGGGGGTCCAGGCCATGACCCGCATAGGCAAAGAAACCTATGAAGACCGCTAAGGCCAGGAGTCTGTTGATCAGAGTTCTTGTTTCCATTTTATTCCGGTTTTAATTATTATATACTATATATAGGCATAGCCTATGCCAAAAACTCCATACACCTGACTAACATGCCTTTAAGGATATGTTTTAGAAAATTTTAACGTTTTTTATGTGTAATATTTCCACATAGAGCGGACAGGGGGAGGAGAACAGAAGAGCGAAGAACGAAGAACGAAAATCGAAAATCGAGGAACGAAGGACAATGAAACAATGCAACAATGAAACAATGCAACAGTGAAACAGTGAAACAGTGAAACAATGCAACAGTGAAACAGTGCAACAGTGCAACAATGAAACAATGAAACA
>JAOZTN010000179.1:0-2934 GCA_029942245.1 Bacteroidales bacterium
GTAGGCAGTACGCAATAAACAATAGATATCGAATAACCAATCACTAATTACTGATTTAACTGATTTAACTGATTTAACTGATTCAACTGATTTAACCGATTAACCGATTTAACCAATTCAACTGATATGCACATTATTTGCTCTGACCTGGAAGGCGTTTTTGTTCCGGAAGTATGGATCAACGTGGCTGAACGAACAGGTATTGAAGAACTCAGGATGACCACACGTGACGAACCTGACTACGATAAGCTTATGAACCAGAGGATCAAGATCCTTGATCAGCATGGCTTGAAGCTGAAAGATATCCAGGATGTGATCGCGACCATCAAGCCCCTTAAAGGTGCTTTAGAATTCCTGTGGTGGATAAGGAAGCGTACCCAGGCCATTATCGTGTCCGATACCTTTGCACAATTTGCCGAGCCCCTCATGGACCAGCTCGACCGGCCAACCATCTTCTGTCATAACCTGATCGTTGATGAGGAAGACCGCATTACAGGCTATAAATTACGTCAGCCCGATCCTAAGAAGAAAGTAACACAGGCACTGCAGAGTCTGGAGTATAAAGTTGTTGCCTTTGGCGATTCCTACAATGATACCAGCATGCTCTTGCAGGCCGATGTTGGCATTTTGTTCTGCCCTCCCGATAATGTCATCGCAGATTTCCCACAATTGCCGGTTTGTCATAATTATGAGGAGCTTGGAAAGATCCTGAAAAAATATATTTAATCTTTTTGTCATGAAAAGTCTATACAAGATCACACTGCTTATGCTGATGCTCTCCGCATCCCTTTTCGCCCACTCACAGGGCAATCTGAATAAAAATGAACTGGATCAGATCAAGGAATCCATAAACATGGATGATGATACACGGGCACTGATGAATGCCATCAGTTCAAACGATATCAGCAAACTGGCTGTAAACCGCGAAAACCTGGGCAAGGTCAATCCCTACTTTTCCAACAAGGTTGAAGTCACGGGTATCACCAATCAGAAGTCATCAGGGCGCTGCTGGCTGTTTACCGGACTTAATGTGCTACGTCCAAAGGTGATTCAGAAGTATAATATGAAAGACTTCGAGTTTTCGGAGAATTACGGATTCTTTTGGGACCAGCTGGAAAAAGCCAACCTTTTCCTGGAATCGATCATCGCGACAGCGGAACTGGATATTTCTGAGCGTAAAGTAGACTGGCTTCTAAAAAGCCCCATTGGCGATGGCGGGCAGTGGACAGGTGTGGTTGATATTCTCGAAAAGTACGGTGCTGTACCGGCTACTGTGATGCCGGAAAGCCAGAACAGCGAAAATACACGCCTGATGTCACGTTTTCTCAGAAGAAAGCTCAGGGAAGATGCCCTTACAATGCGTGAAATGTACGAATCAGGAAAGAGTGAAACTGAACTCAGGGCAGAAAAACTACATATGCTGGGTGAGATATACAGGATACTTGTCCTCTGCCTGGGTGAGCCACCCAGCAAATTCGACTGGCAGTATGAAGATAAGGACGGCAATATCAGTGAGATAAAAACCTATACTCCGAAATCATTTTACGATGAGATGCTTGGCATCGATCTGCGTGAATATGTGATGTTCATGAATGACCCCACCAGGGAATACTATAAACTATATGAGATCGAATATGACCGCCATATGCAGGAAGGCAGCAACTGGAAATATATTAATCTTCCTATCGATGAGATCAAAGACTTTGCAAAAGCGTCTATCATTGCCAATGAAGCCATGTACTTTTCCTGTGATGTTGGTAAGCAACTGGAACGTGAAAAAGGCCTGCTCGATATAAATAATTTTTCCTATGACGAACTCTTTGGAGTTGACTTCTCCATGGACAAAGCCGGTCGCATCAGGACCCATGACAGTGGTTCATCCCATGGCATGAGCCTGGTAGCTGTGAATATCCTGTCTGATGGTAGCATCGACAAATGGCTGCTGGAGAACAGCTGGGGAAAGACCGGCCATGAAGGATACCTCATCATGACTGATAAGTGGTTTGAGGAGTATATGTTCCGCCTGGTGATCCACAAAAGCTTTATCGATCGTAAAGCCCTCGACATTCTCGATACCGAGCCCATCTTCCTCCCACCCTGGGATCCAATGTTTGCACCGGAAGATTAGTAGCAGTTGAAAATAGGCAGTTGACAGTAGGCAGTAGGCAGTAGGCAGTAGACAGTAGGCAGTAGGCAGAATTATTATTGCAGCCTGATGCCCATCGCCCATGTAAACATTTTTGGTTTTTGATTGTTAATTATTAACAGTAGAATTATTTAATCACGAACCATTAAAGAATATCCCTATGTCACAGAGAGTTATAGAGACCATTGGTCATGTTGAGAAAAAAGAAAACCTCCAGAGCCTGGGTTACAGCAAGCTCGTTTTGGAATCTGAACATCCTTTTCCAGGGTATCATGGAACAACCGTTCCGGACCAGGACATGCCTAAATCATTGTTTCTGCTTACCAAGACAAAATATACCGATGAGTTTATCATCAGGTCGGTAAAGTCGGTAAAGAAAAAACACAAGTTCTCATTTGACGGATCACCGGCTAAGGTATACTTCAAGAACAGCATGGTACAAAGCATCAGGATCAAAGACCTGGACAGCTATGAAAAAATTCCTGATATACTGAAAGCCCTTAAGGAAGAAGGCATTGCATTCCTCCCCGGGAAAAAAGTGAAACCTTACTATGGCTTGATCAGGGTGACAAAATATTTTCTATTAAATCCTATCACCGACTGCACCCTGCAGGATGATGAGGTCCAATCGATGAAATATTTCCAGATACCCGTTAAACTCGACTGGGATGAGTTTGAGGAGATGACCATACACGTAAAACGTAATATCGACAACATCAACTGGGATGGTGCCCTGGCAACTATCTACCGTAAAACAGGTATAGAAGATTACATCCGTATATACCATG
>JAOZTN010000180.1:0-2916 GCA_029942245.1 Bacteroidales bacterium
TAGTACGAGAGGACCGGGTTGGACAAACCTCTAGTGTACCTGTTGTGGCGCCAGCCGCACCGCAGGGTAGCTATGTTTGGATGAGATAAGTGCTGAAAGCATCTAAGCACGAAACTCAGCTTAAGATGAGGTTTCCTTTAAGGGTCGTTAAAGACTATGACGTTGATAGGCTACAGGTGTAAAGGCAGTAATGTCAAAGCCGAGTAGTACTAATTACCCGTTAGCTTTCTACCAGAATGAAACTTTCATTCATAATACTCGTTGTATTTTCTTTCCCGATATGTCTAAAATATTAGATCTTCCCTGGCACACAAGCTATTGAAGACGAAGATCTTATGGTGACTATAGCGGCAGAGCCCACCTCTTCCCATTCCGAACAGAGAAGTTAAGCCTGCCTGCGCAGATGATACTGCTATTGTGGGAAAGTATGTCGTCGCCAACTTTTCTAAAGCCCTGCTCTTTTGAGTGGGGCTTTTTTTATGCCCTCTTCTATCTCCTCGAAAATCGAAGATGGAGCATCGAGTATCGAAAATAACTCACTCAACATCCAAAACTCAACACTCAAAACTTAAGTATAATTCATATCTTTGAATATTAATGAAAGCGTTTTCTCGTTAATTCAATGATGATCAAAAAAGCATTTCTTACTCTGATCCTTTTTGCCGGATTCCTGTCTGTATCATTTTCACAGGAATGCGATACACTCATTGAATCTAAAGATACATCCGATGTACACTTCTATCGCCACAATGTCGATAGCCTGGCCCTCGGACGATTGCATAGCTACAGAATGCATATCTCCGGTGTACAGAATTATGATCAAATCTTCAGAGTCACACCATTTTTCGCCAGCCTGGGCAACCCGGGACTACTTTATAAAGATCTCTTATTCAACCCCATACATCCCAACGGATTTAACTTTGGTATCCGTAGCTTCGATGCATATCTGTTCACTAAGGAAAACACTGAATATTATCAGCTTAAAGATCCCTTTTCGGAATTGATCTACATCCTGGGTCCTAAAAAAGAACAAATGTTGGGTGCTAAATTCCACACACGGATCTCCCCGCGGATCAGCCTTGGTGCCGATTTCAGATACATATTTGCCCCAGGAAGGTACCAGAGACAAAAATCAGATAATAAAAGCCTGGCCATCAGCGGGCAATATTTCACTAAAAGCAGAAGGTATGGCGTCATTGCCAGCTACCTCTTCAATAAAGTTTATGTATACGAGAATGGCGGATTGGCAGCAGACAGCCTGTTCGAGAATAATACCGGCTCAGACCGAAATGTTATTCCCGTCGGGCTCTATTCAGCAGAAAACCAGATCAGGGAAATATCCTTCGTCGCCAACCAGTTTTTCAACATACAGAAGCAACATAAAAAACTGAACGACAGTACTTATGTTAGAAGGAACATACATGCGGGGCGGATCACACATACCTTCTCCTATGCCAAACAAACCCAGGAATACATGGATAGTGATCCTGCTGCAGGATTTTATGATAACATCTATAAAGATTCTGTACTGACGCTTGATTCTGTATATCACTTCCAGATCGTGAACAAGCTAATGTGGTCAAACCTGGGCTACCTCGACTCCACTGAAAGAAAACCATTCTATATTTATGGTGCAGTGAGACACGAATACCATGAACTGGGTGGCTATGATGAGCGGAAATATTTCAACCAGATCATCCCTTCCGCCGGAATCTACTGGCTCATACGGCAAACATATATGATCAGCGGTATGGCTGAATTCGTGACCGGCGACTATAATGGAGGTGATTTCAGGGCAAAAGCACGTTTTGCCTACATACCGGGGAAAATTGAAAAGAAATATGGCAGGATCGAACTGGGTTTCGACCTGGCAAATCAGAAACCCGGATGGTTTTATCAACACTATTCAGCAAATAATTTCTTCTGGGACAATGATTTCAAGCGCATGGGTATGAGTGTCTTTTCGCTTTATTACAAAAGACAACGATTAAAAGCAGGGATTGAATATCAACAACTTAGCCATTATGTTGCGCTCAATCCAGAGGCCATCCCCCACCAGGCAGATGGAGGGATTAATGTATTCAAAGCAGTAGTATACAAAGACTTCAGGTTCAGCATCATTGGTATCGATACCAAGGTGGCCTATCAAACTGCATCGAATAAAGATTTCATTGCCTTGCCCCAGATCTTGGCAGATCTTGCTGCTTTTGTAACCGTACCCCTCTTCAAAGGTGCAACCATCATACAGCCTGGATTCAGGGTTTATTACAATACCAGCTATTATGCAGATGCCTATATGCCTGCACTCAGAAGTTTCTATGTACAAAGCGACAAAGAGATTGGGAATTTTATCTATGCAGATGTATTTTTCAACTTCCGCATAAAAAGGGCCAGGATGTTCTTCAAATATTCACACATCAACGCCCTTTGGGGTCCATATAATTATTACATGGTACCCTCCTACCCTATGATGGATGCAGGTTTCAGGTTTGGGCTCTCATGGAAATTCTTCGATTAAAGCAACCCGAGTTTCAAACTATCTCAACATCTCTTCATACCACAGGTTCCCTTGGAAGATCCTCCGTAAAAGATAGAAATACCCAGGATGAAGCCGAGGTTATAAGGCCATCCTGTATTGTTAACCTCATAAATGGTCACATTATCATTAAAAATGCTGATCACGAAGGTAACCAGGGAGATCAATCCATGCCAGAGGCCCATCCAGAACCCGGCCGGGTCCATATCAAATTTAGTATTCCCTGCTGTGCAAGAAGTCAGGAAAAGCACTGCTATCAAAGCAATGGGAAGCCATTTGATGTGTTTTGAAAATTTCATTTTGCTTGAATTTGGTAAATACTCAAGCCAAGATAAGAAACCTTTTTTAGATATAGGTTAAGCGGATGCTGGATACTGGAT
>JAOZTN010000181.1:0-2558 GCA_029942245.1 Bacteroidales bacterium
ATATTTTTGCGACTTCATTAACCAAAACTTATTATAACATGAGAAAGATTTTGTCTCTATTAACAATCTCAATGCTTCCTGTGCTGACTTTTGCCGGCGAAGCTGATCTCGTAATACCCGAGGAGATTAAATCCCAGAGTATCCTTTACTGGGGTTTCCTGATCACTTTTGCCGGGTTTATGTTTGGACTGTACCAGTTCATGCGTGTTAGAAAGATCCGCGCACATCAGTCGATGCTGGATGTGGCCCAGGTGATCTTTGAAACCGCGAAAGTATACCTTATCCAGCAGGGAAAGTTTTTATTAATATTGTTTCTCTTTATTGGTTCCGCTGTTGCTTTTTACTTTGGCTGGCTGTCGGATGCCAATTTCGGATTGAAGGGTGTGCTTATCATCCTCGGATGGACAGTAGTCGGTATTCTTGGATCATACAGTGTTGCCTGGTTTGGTATCAGGATGAACACCCTGGCCAACTCAAGGATGGCTTTTGCATCTCTCGAGAGGAAACCCATCAAGCTGCTCAATATCCCCCTTAATGCCGGGATGAGTATTGGTGTTGTATTGATCTCCCTGGAACTGATCATGATGTTGGTAATTCTCCTCTTTGTGCCGGGTGAATATGCCGGCGCCAGTTTTATCGGCTTCGCCATTGGTGAATCCCTTGCTGCCTCTGTCCTGAGGATTGCCGGCGGTATCTTTACCAAGATCGCTGATATCGGATCTGACCTGATGAAAGTGATATTCAAGATTGGAGAAGATGATCCCAGAAATCCCGGTACCATTGCCGATTGTGTTGGCGATAATGCCGGCGATAGCGTGGGACCCACCGCCGATGGTTTTGAAACATACGGAGTAACGGGAGTTGCCCTGATCTCATTTATCCTGCTTGCTGTAAGCAGTGCAGCTGATCAGGTCAGCCTGCTTACATGGATCTTTGTGATGAGGATACTGATGATCATCACCTCTATCGTGGCTTTTTGGATCAACGCTGCCCTCACAAAAGCGAAATATCAACATGCTGATGAACTTGATTTTGAAAAGCCCCTGACCAACCTGGTCTGGATCACTTCTATACTCTCGATCATCGTGACTTTTGTTGCCAGCTACTTCATCATCGGCGATCTGCCTCATGACATGTGGATCGTTCTGTCAGTGATCATCAGTGCCGGAACTCTGGGTGCTGCCCTGATCCCTGAATTTACCAAACTTTTTACCAGCCCTAAATCGGCTCATGTAAATGAAGTTGTAGAGGCATCCAAGAAAGGAGGGGCGTCACTGAACATACTTTCCGGCCTTGTTGCCGGTAACTTCAGTGCCTTCTGGCAAGGGATGGTATTCTTTGCACTGATGTTCATTGCTTATTATGCCAGCACATATGGCCTTAGCGAGCACATGATATATCCGTCAGTTTTCGCCTTTGGACTTGTTGCCTTCGGTATGCTTGGGATGGGGCCGGTTACCATTGCTGTTGATAGCTATGGGCCGGTGACTGACAATGCCCAGTCCATCTATGAGCTTTCATTGATAGAAGAGAATAAGGAGAGTGTCAGCGAGGAGATAGAAAGGGACTTCGGTTTCAAGCCTGACTTTGAAAAGTCGAAGTATTATCTGGAGGCCAATGACGGTGCCGGAAATACTTTTAAAGCCACGGCAAAGCCTGTGCTTATCGGTACGGCTGTTGTGGGTGCTACCACCATGATCTTCTCACTTGTCCTGGTGATCCAGCATACGCTGCATATACAGCCGGAACAGATACTTAACCTGCTGAATCCATATTCAATCCTTGGATTCCTGCTTGGTGGTGCGGTGATCTATTGGTTCACGGGCGCCTCCATACAGGCGGTCACCACAGGTGCTGCCCGTGCAACTGAATATATCAGGGAAAACATTAACCTGGATCCCAATGCTGAAAAGAAAGCCGATGTGAACAAATCAAAGGCGGTGGTGAAGATCTGTACACAATATGCCCAGAAAGGGATGTGGAACATCTTTATCGCTATCTTCTCTTTTGCACTGGCTTTTGCTTTCCTCGCCGCACCGGCAGGTTTCAGAGAAGGTATGGGTGCAGAAGAAGCCTTGTATTATTCAGGACCGGTTTCTCTCTTTATCAGCTATCTGATCTCTATTGCATTCTTTGGCCTGTTTCAGGCGATCTTTATGGCCAATGCCGGAGGTTCATGGGATAATGCCAAAAAAGTGATTGAGGTGGACATGCAGGAAAAAGGTACGCCTCTGCATGATGCCGCAATTGTTGGCGACACGGTTGGTGATCCTTATAAAGACACCTCTTCTGTGGCGCTGAACCCAATCATTAAATTTACCACTTTGTTCGGACTGCTGGCAATGGAAATTGCCCTTGCCGAACAGTTCAGGGATATTGCACCATGGATCGGCCTCGGTTTCCTTGCTGTTGCGCTGGTATTTGTTTACCGCTCATTCTACAAGATGAGAATCAATCAATAAACAATATTTCATATAATGAAAAGCCGTTCTGCGAAAGTGGGACGGCTTTTTTTGTGGTATGTGGTGTGTGGTATGTGGTATGTGGTGTGTGGTATG
>JAOZTN010000182.1:0-2481 GCA_029942245.1 Bacteroidales bacterium
AGAACCTAGTCCCCTGTATACCGGTAAGCAATACAATTAATGTTCATTCCTGCGCCAACGGAGGCAAACAGAATAAGATCTCCTTTGGTAAGCTTATGGTACTCCTCACTATTTCCTTTTCTAACGCTGTCGAATAAGGTGGGCACTGTGGCAACGGAACTATTCCCCAGCAGTTGGATACTCATTGGCATGACATTCTCAGGGATCTCCCTGATTTTGTATAAACGATAAAATCTTTTAACAACCTCAAAGTCCAACTTTTCATTCGCCTGGTGTATGAAGATTTTTTTTACTTCATGGATATCGGCACCTGCTTTATCCATTGCTGCTTCCATGGCAGCAGGTACATGTGTGAGAGCAAATTCGTATATCTTCTTGCCGTGCATTTTGATATACCGTACCTTCGAATCCGTTCCTTTCATATTGCTTTTTCCGAGGAAGAGATAATGGGCCTCATCCAAGGTATGGGAAGCCATGCTATGAGCCAGGACTCCCTCCTGTTTTTCACTTTCCCTGCTTTCAATCATACAAGCCCCGGCACCATCAGCATAAATCATCGAGTCCCTGTCGTGCATGTCAATCACCCTGGATAAGGTTTCTGTGGCCACCACCAGACATTTTTTTGCCTGCCCCGAGCGGATGAAAGCTTCTGCCTGTATGATGCCCTGAATCCATCCCGGGCAGCCAAAAGCTACATCGTATGCTACACATGATGGATTTTTGATCCCAAGTGTATGCTTGATCCTGGAAGCCAGGCTGGGAACCATATCGGTTTGTATGGTTCCTTTTCTTACATCGCCGAAGTTTTGCGCCACGATCAACTGGTCGATCTCCTCAGGATCCACTCCGGCATCCTTAATGGCAATTTCTGCAGCAATAGCACCAATATCAGAAGACACCAAATCATCGGTAACATACCTCCTTTGCTCTATACCGGTAATTGCCTTGAATTTTTCAGCAATTTCTTCATGAGGAATATCAAAGGGAACACCTCCCTCGTCATAAAACTTGTTCCCGGAAAAATCGCTGTTTGAGACTATTTCTGTTGGGATATAACTGCCTGTACCTGTAATCACTATATTCTTGTACATGAATCGTTTTCAATTTAAACTTAAACTAAATAAACCGTAAAGATAATACTTTGTTGCAATGCGATGGATGAGTGCAGTGATGAATTTCTTTACAAGAGATTGATTTGGTTATAGAATTTATAAAATATGTTTCATCCAACACCCAACACTCAACACCCATAACTCAGGCCAATTTATTGGCCTAATGGCTGCGCATACTTCTTCACGTCGGCACCGCCGATCTCCTGATCGCAAAGGATAATGAGGCGTTCGACCACATTGCGTAACTCTCGAACGTTGCCGGTCCAGGGCATCTTTTTCAGTTCCTTATAAGCATCTTCTGAAAAGAGGCTTACGGGTTTTCCTGAACTTTCGCAAATATTGGCAGCAAAATGCTCTGCAAGGGCTTGGATATCATCCTGGCGCTCACGCAGTGGTGGCACATGGATCAGGATCACACTCAGCCTGTGATACAGGTCTTCACGGAAATTACCTTTATCGATCTCCTCACGGAGTTTCTTATTGGTGGCGGCGATAATGCGCACATCCACTTTAATATCTTTCTCCCCTCCTACACGCATGATCTTGTTCTCCTGCAGGGCACGCAGCACCTTGGCCTGAGCAGAAAGGCTCATGTCACCGATCTCATCCAGGAAGAGGGTTCCGCCATGGGCGAGCTCAAAATCACCTTTTCGCTGCTTGATAGCGGATGTAAAAGATCCTTTTTCATGTCCAAACAGCTTACTCTCGATCAGTTCCGACGGGATGGCAGCACAGTTTACTTCAACAAATGGTGATTTGGCACGTTCGCTCTTCTCATGCAACCAGCGAGCCACCAGTTCTTTCCCTGTGCCATTCTCGCCGGTGATCAAAACCCTGGCCCCCGAGGGTGCCACACGTTCTATCATCTCCCTGATCTCAAGCATTTTCTCCGATTCCCCTACCATATCATAGGTCTTGCTCACCTTTCGCTTCAGCGTTTTGGTCTCGGTGATGAGGCTAGCCTTGTCCATAGCATTCCGAATAGTAACCAGCAACCTATTTAGGTCGAGAGGCTTGGCAATATAATCAAAGGCACCTTTTTTGATGGCTTCCACGGCGGTATCGATATTACCGTGCCCGGAGATCATGATCACAGGTGTATCTGTCTTCGACAGTAAGTGGTCAAGCACCTCCATGCCATCCATGCCCGGCATCTTAATGTCGCAAAGGATCACGTCATAGGTATTTTTGTCGGTCAGCTCAATGGCTGCCGGGCCATCGGCAGCGTCCTCCACCGCATACTTTTCATATTCAAGAATTTCACGCAGGGTATTGCGTATGCCTTTCTCGTCGTCTATAACCAGGATCTTTGCCATGGGAGTTCTTTTATTGCGCATCAAAGGTAATAATCTTTGGCTGGATGCTGGAT
>JAOZTN010000183.1:0-2476 GCA_029942245.1 Bacteroidales bacterium
GACCATGCTTTTCTTCAGTTCTTTGCCGAACAGTTGAACACTTTTGAAGAACCGTTTTTTGCACTCGAATTCACACTGAGTTCACATAATCCTTATGAGGTTCCTGAAAAATTTCACGAGCAGTTTCCTGAAAACAATGTGAAAATACACAGGGTCATACAGTACGCCGATTATTCCTTACAGCAGTTTTTTAAAACAGCTTCTTCCATGCCATGGTTTAACAATACACTTTTTGTTATGCTGGCCGATCATACAGGCCACTCGGTCACTTCGGCGGAAAACAGCAATAAGGAAGAAGAGTATCGTCTCAACGATTTTCAGCTGAAAAAATATAAAAACTCTGCGGGGCAGTATTCCATACCCATACTGTTTTATTTTCCGGGGGATAGTCTCATTGGTGAAAAGGATTTCACTTTCCAGCAGAGCGATATTATTCCTTCAGTGCTTGATTATATGGGATACAACAAGCCTTTCATTGCATTTGGAAAAAGTGCTTTCCGGCAGGGTGATCAACGTGTGGCCTTTCAGTGTGCGAATGATATATTCCATGTTGCCAGTGGTGACTACAGCCTGCTGTTCGATGGTCAAAAGTCGATTTCTTTATATAACAACAAGCTTGATCCCGAGCAAAAGCATAACCTGCTTGATGAAGAACAGGAGGTTGCTGATAAAATGGAAACCCTCATCAAAGCCATTGTTCAGCAATACAATTACCGTATGATCAGCAACCAGCTGACACCTCCCGAAAGCATCGAGTAATCTCTGCTTTAAACTTATTTCGTCCTTTCATTTCTGTCGACACGGCCACCTTCGTACATGCCTTCAAGGGCAACTGCCTTACCATCTTCCATAATCACGTGAAGCCTGAAATATGCTAATTCTTCAAAGAAAAAGGTATTTTCATTAATAGGGATCATGGCCATTTTAGGGCGCTCTTCACGCTGGTAATAGAGCTTGCCATCTTCCATAAAAATGCTTCTCGGACCATAGGTTCCGGTGTATTTCTCCAGTGTTTCTACATCAATGGTCACAGGTTTAAGCCTGGCCTTCAGGCCATCACGTGCCCATTCCAGTTCACCCTTGATATCTTCATTTTCTTCTGTTTTCAGCAAACTGTCGAGTGCCATCATATAGGCCATATCCAGGGCCATGTCTTTTTGAACCTTAACATCCGGCTCAACGCCCGTGCCTTCCCAATTTGTTTCA
The DNA here is from genome assembly GCA_029942245.1 of Bacteroidales bacterium. GTDB lineage: Bacteria > Bacteroidota > Bacteroidia > Bacteroidales > B18-G4 > B18-G4. The sequence continues at coordinate 1,207 of JAOZTN010000183.1, forward strand.
GTGATAGGATTAACGGCTCTTCCAAAAGGCACCCGCACAATGAAGTGGTCGTTGATGATATATGGTGCTACGGGATGAGCTCCGCCGCCGCTGGTTTCCCCTACAATCACAGCCCGTTCCAGGTTCTTGAGGTTATATGTAAATTCCTCCGCACCCGAGAAGGTCCTTGAGCTTGTCAGCACATATACATCCGTTTCAGGCATGCGATCTCCCGGAACATGTGTGAGGGTCCAGAATTGCCTGGTCACATCTGCTTCGCGATAATAGAAAGAGTTCAGATGCTGGGGATATTCAAACAGGTATGTGGTGATCAATTGTATAAGCGAGGGGCTGCCACCGCCATTTTCTGTCAGGTCGACGATCAGGGCATCGGTATGTGCCAGGAAGTTCATGGCTGCTACTGCTGTAGGTCCTGCAATACTGGCGTCCTGAAAGGAATTAAATTTAAGGTAACCTACATTGCCCGGCAGGATCTTGATCTCTTTAAAATCATAATTTCCAAACTCATTAAAACGTGTTTCCAGTTCCTCAAGCTCGGTGTTGTCCTCATCCTCCTCGGCTGCATTGATCATGGCGATACGCTCAGGCATGAACATGACCCCGATATGCCGATCATTGTTTACGGTAAGCAGGTCTTCCGAAAGCTTTTGTGCAAATTCTTGAGGGCTTGTGATATCATCATAATTTCCGGCTTTAAGGTTCTCCAGAACCAGGTCACCCATTTCTTTTCCCTTGTCAGGAAATACATATCTTTCTGTCATGAACTTTGCAATGCTATCGACAACCTGAACTCTTTCACTGGCATCCAGGATGAGGTCGGTTTCCTGCGAATATCCAAGCTGATAGCAGGAAAAAAGTATTCCCAGGAATAAAATAATTGCTGTACGGTTTAAACTTTTCATGATAATCTATTTTTACTGATTTATAATTAGTTGCATCGTCATTGAACATCTCCCTGAAAGATCTTTCATCAGGCTATGTCCTTCGATTTCATTAAATCCTGCCTTCTTGTATAATTGTGTTGCTTCTTCCAGATTGTGATGTGTATGCAGCAGTATGCCTTTACATCCAAGCTTTATGGCTTCCTCAACAGCATGCCCCATCAGCCGTTGACCTAATTTCCGGCCCCGGTATTTTTTCTTAATAGTAAACTTGGAAAGTTCACAATAGCCTTCACCCAGATTTTGCAGGACATAGGTTCCGATGGCCTCCCCTCTGTATAACATGAAAAAGATCTCTCCATTTTGCCGGATGATCTCTTTTATCGGAT
>JAOZTN010000184.1:0-2463 GCA_029942245.1 Bacteroidales bacterium
CATTGTTTCACTGTTTCATTGTTTCACTGTTTCATTGTTTCACTGTTTCACTGTTCTACTGTGAAATGTAAAAAAAATGCCCGCCTGATTGAAAATTTCAATCGTGGCGGGCGGGGGGTGGGGGTGGGGAGCATACAAAATCAGGAGTGTACATATTTTATTATGTATATTTGCTGTGACAAGCAGGAAAGAACATACATTAAACTAAAACAAATAAATTTTCAAAAAACGACATCCTTTCCCTTCAACAAGGCTTTGTCACTAACTAAAACTAATTAATACACTAAATCATGAAAAAACTATTACTTTTTATTTTCAGTGCGATGATAGCAGGAAGCACATTTGCACAACTGCCAAACGGGAGTATTGCTCCTGACTGGACAATGGAAGATCTTGATGGAGTAACGCATAATATGTATACTTATCTTGACAGTGGCTATACAGTTGTTATCGATTTTTCAGCCGTCTGGTGTGGGCCATGCTGGAGTTACCACATTTCAGGTGCCCTTGAAGATCTGTATATTAATCATGGCCCTGCAGGATACCCTAACGTAAGTGCAACTACTACAGATGATGTGATGGTTTTCTTTATTGAAGGTGATGAAGGAACCATCGCCCAATTAAATGGTGGTTCAGGATCTCAGGGAAACTGGGTTGAGGGCACCCCTTACCCAATTATTCCTACTGTTGCACCAAACAATAACCAGGTAACTTCAAATTATGCCATTGGCTACTGGCCAACGATATATATGGTTTGTCCTAACCGAATTATAAATGAAAATGGGCAGATAGGAACCGCAGCGCACTATGCTCTTGCTGAAGATTGTCCCCCCTTATCTACCACCTCAAACGATGCAAATATTCTCGGCATTAATGCACCTACCGGCATGAGTTGCTATGCAGCCATTACGCCTCAGATCAGATTACAAAACTATGGAATGGAAAACTTAACTACTGTTGAGCTCGTTTCATATGTTGATGATGTAGAGCAAAATACATTCACCTGGACCGGAGATATTGTTCAATACGGCATTGAAGTGGTAGACTTACCAGAAATTATGGACATTGGAAGTGGAGACCATGAATTCAAAGTTGTAGCAAATTATCCAAATGATTTACCTGATGATGATACAACGAATAACATGCTCACCGAAAATTTTAGCGTTAATACTGATGGCCAGGAGATTGTTATTGATATATTAACAGACAACTACCCCATGGAAACAAGCTGGGAACTTTTCTTTGATGGAACAGTGGTAGCTTCAGGTAGTGGTTATACCGGGACACAAACCGTATATGAACTTCCAGTCTGTCTTGAAAATGAGCAATGCTACACATTCACTGTTTATGATGAATATGGAGATGGCATGTCATATGGTGGCGTAACCGGTCATATTGAATTGACCTGGAATGGTGTTGTTTTAGGAGAAATTCCCGGAGACTCTTTCACCTTTGAAGCGAGTTTTGATTTCTGCATTAGCACAGTTGGTATCGATGATGCTAATGATGTGGAAATTGAGGTATACCCCAACCCATCTACAGGCCTTGTTAACATTAAAGGAGTTAAAAATGCAAAGGTTTCTGTATTCAGCGTTACCGGATCACTTGTGGCTGAGTATGAAAACTTCAATGAAAGTATCATTGACCTTTCAGATCAAAACAACGGAATATACATCATAAAAATTAGCAATGAAAGTTATGTAACAACAAAACGCATTGCCATTAGCCGTTAAGCATATAGATTTTATTAAAACCGGGCTCAGGCCCGGTTTTTTTTTGCTCATTTTTTTCAAATGATACTTACAAGCCGGGAAGCTTTGCGGGTTCAAGGTGCAGGGAAAGATGATAAAGTGATTTTTCGAACTCCCAAACTCATTATATCTCATCATTGGGATCTTCTTCGAAGGTCATCTTTTTTGGCAGTAAAGCAATGATCTCAGCTGCTATCTCTTCAATGGATTTGCTGGTCACATTTATCTTTTGCCAGGCGGGATGTAAGTCAAATATATGGTTGGCATAATTGATCTCCTTTCTCACGTAAACAGGGTCAGCATAGTTTCCGGTAGCTCCTTTCAGGCGTTCTTCGCGTGCACGGCGTAGCTGGATAAGCCTTGAAGGGTAGGTGGTGAGACAGAAGATCTTTTCGCCTGATATCTGGAAAACTTCGTCAGGAAGAGGAAAGTTCAGTATGATGGGCACATTCGCCACATACCAGCCCCTGAAAGCAAGATAGATGCTCAGGGGGGTCTTAAAAGTCCTGGAAACTCCCAAAATGATGATTTCTGCCTGGTCAATATTTTGGGCTCGCTTGCCATCATCATGCTTGAATGCGAACTGCATAGTTTCGATCTTACGGAAGTAGGAATCGCTTAACACGCGGTATAATCCAGGCTCTTCGGAAGGATTTACAGAAAGGTGATCGGAAAGCCTGTGAAGTAGTGGCCCCATCAGGTCGATACTTTC
>JAOZTN010000185.1:0-2423 GCA_029942245.1 Bacteroidales bacterium
TTCATTGTTGAAGCGGCCAAGGAATTTGAAGAAGACAGAGTCTTCGGTAAAGATCTTTGCTGTTATTTTGATTTGCTCAGCTGCTTCGGGGGTGAGTGTTCCCTGAATTTGAAGCTTGGCATTTTCCCCGGGGGCTATCACCTTCAGGAATTTGATATTGCTTCCCTCTGTTAGAAACACATCTTTTTCCGATATCATATTTGCTATCTCTTTCACGATGTGGATGAGGCAAACGCCGGGCACTACAGGCTGGCCCGGGAAGTGGCCGGAAAATATCTCATGAGTAGGGTCAAAACCAATGCTGGCGGAAAATTCATTCCCATGCACCTTAAATTCACTGATGTTGTAAAGATTGTTCAAACCCACAAGACAAATATACTGGTTTTGAGGGTTGAGTTTGGAGTTAATTATAAGTTTCTGGTTTAGAGCCCAGGCTTGTTTATAATCATGCTTTAATTAAATTATTCCTCGTGGCTTGCCGCGAGCTTTCCTAATAAGCTCCCCTGATTTTCAGGGGAGATGTACCGCTTTGGCGGGACAGAGGGGTATTATAAAAATCTGGTTCCGCTATTGCGGAATGAAATTGGGTTAATACCTCGTGGGCTTGCCCCGAGGATAATTAACAGTTCTTTCGATGTATTCCCAGCACTAATTTATTATCTCATTAAGGACATCATTAATTCTTCCGGCCATATAATGGGGTAGGTTGATAAGCTTATATTTTTCCCCGGATATTGTCTTTGCATCGTCAATCTGCATTTTTCCGGAATAGAAGCGGACAGCCCAATCATGTGGTGCGGCTTCAACATATTGATGCAGCGATCGCAACTTGCCGGAAGCACCGGCTTTAACCTCTATCGGAATTAATAAACCCTTATGGGATACAATATAGTCTACCTCTGCACCAGATCCTTTTTTATTACGGACCCAGAATTCCAGGGAATCATTTAAGGAAAATTTTGTTCCCGACATCTCCTGTCCAATTATATGTTCGGCAATCCTTCCTCGATATACTTCGTTAAGATATTTTTTTGAAATTAATTCGTCAAAAATTCTCAATGAAAAGTTGACCAGGCCGGTATCAAATATATGCAGCCGTGGTTTCTTTTTCATATCTGGCTGAATTGGTAATTTGGTGGATGTAATCGGATAAACTAATTTCAATATCATCGTTTTCTCCAATGTCGTGAAGGCTTCTTTCATCTCTCTGGAACGATAAGGGGAATTGCCAAATTTGTCAAATGTTATTCTGGCACCCGCCTCTGTAAAAGCAGTTGAGATAATATGTCTGATATATTGCCTCAAAGAGGAGGATTTGGCATACTTTTCTACATCTTCGGAGTATGAAGTTATTAGTCCGCTGTATGTTGATTCTAAAGCAGTATAATCTTGATTTTGCGAATAGGTTTTAAGTACTCCTGGCATTCCTCCAATAGTGGCATAATTTTTAAATAACTGAGATAGTTTGTCATGAGCAAAAGCGGGGATTTCCCGGCCCTGATATATTTTTTGACTTTGCTTTTCTCCCATTGCCCCAAGATATTCTTGAAAAGTACATGGATGCATAAACATATATTCAACCCTTCCAACGGGGAAAGAAATATTATGATCAAGAATATTTTCAAGTAATGACCCTGCGGCTATTACAAAAAGATGATTTGCATTCTCATAAAAGTATCTTAGTAAAGCAATTGTTTTAGGTGAGTTCTGTATTTCATCGATGAAAATAAGTGTTTTAGAAGCATCATTTTTTTCAATGCCAAAATGGAAAAAGAGTCGATTTAGCAAATCATCAAAAGAGTAATCGTCTTCAAAAATTCTTCTATGCTCCGGCTTTTCAAGATTCAAATAAATATATTCATCAAATTCTTCCGAAAACATATCTACTACGGTCGTCTTTCCTACCTGTCTTGCCCCCCTGAGAACAAGTGGTTTTCTGTCGGGTTTTTTTGCCCACTTTTTCAAATTTTCAATTATCGTACGATGAAACATATAGCTTGTTTTGTAACAAAGTTAGGGATAAAAGTAATATATATTGTTACAAAGTAGGTGTTAATATGAAATAATTTTGTAACGAAGAGAGGGTAATGGTGTAAATACTCGTTATTTGATACTCGATACTCAGTACTCGAAACTTAATTTCGGCATGTTTGGCCGGCTCATGGATGAGATCATCGCTCTGGCAGAGCAAGAAGAAAGCATGGCAGCCAACAATAAAGCAGTGCCCGCCTTCGCTTAAGTTTCGGCGGATAAAAGAACAATGGAACAGTAAAGTAATCATTGTCCATTCTACATTGCCCCTTCCTCATGTTCCATTTATAGTTTTGGCTGGCTCGACATCACGGTCATCCCGATGAGCGATCCCGAATCCTCGGGAGAGTGAAGAGGGACCCCCCAGCTGCCGCACCTCAACCCGCAGAACT
>JAOZTN010000186.1:0-1252 GCA_029942245.1 Bacteroidales bacterium
TGTTTCACTGTTTCATTGTTTCATTGTTTCACTGTTTCATTGTTTCACTGTTTCATTGTTTCACTGTTTCATTGTTACATTGTTTCACTGTTTCATTGTTACAGGGTGTGTTGCTTATAGGAAGAATTGGGAATACACCTGACTCTTGACGCCTGTCCCGATGGAAGTCGAGAGGCCCCACGTACCACGATCCGCGCACCGCGTACCGTTAACTTATTTCCCCATCTTGATCATCTTGGTATCTGTATCGTGCAGTTGTACCAGATCGCGGGCGTATAGTTTAGCCGTAACTTGATGGATCTCGCCTGTGATAGGTGTTTTGGGAATAAAAATATCCAGGGGGGAAAGAGTCATATGCTCAACATCTACCTCGATGATAGGCTGGACACCGCTGACAAATACTTTAATTGTCCCTCGGCCTCCTTCATTATCAAGATCGAGCACCCTAACCAGCAAACTGTTGTTCACCAGGGTATCATATATTGCAACCCTTAAATTCATATCGCGCAAATATCAATATAATGGAAGCTACAAAGTACTAAATTGTTCCTATCTTCGCAACAAATAAACCTCGTAAAAACTCAACTGTCGTGTTTATGAGTGTTACAGAACGACTCAATCATATCAGGTTAAAAATTCCAGCTGATGTCAGGCTTGTAGCTGTATCCAAGACGAAGCCGGTATCGGATATCATGGAAGCATATCAGGCCGGGCAGAGAGTTTTTGGGGAGAACAAAGCACAGGACCTGATCGCCAAACAGCCTGAGCTACCCGAAGATATCGAATGGCATTTTATCGGCCACCTGCAAACGAATAAGGTGAAGTACCTTACCCCTTTTGTAGGCATGATCGAATCTGTCGACAGTCTGAAGCTACTCAAAGAAATCGACAAGCAGTCTGCAAAGAATGGGCGTGTGGTAAATTGTTTATTGCAATTTCATATTGCCAGCGAACAGAGCAAGTTCGGACTCGACCTTGAAGAGGCAAGCCAGATACTCGAATCTGAGGAATACACTAAGATGAAGCATATTCGGCTTTGCGGTGTTATGGGCATGGCCACTTTCACCGACGACAAAGAAATCCTCAAAAGGGAATTCATTATGCTCAGGGATCTCTATAATAGTCTGAAAAACAACTACTTTCCAGAAAATAAATCATTCAGGGAAATTTCAATGGGGATGAGTGGAGATTATCTGCTGGCCATTGAAGAAGGAAGCACGAATGTGAGGGTTGGGACGGCCATTTTTGGTAC
>JAOZTN010000186.1:1352-2417 GCA_029942245.1 Bacteroidales bacterium
TAAGATAAACTGTCATTTCGACCGGAGGGAGAAATCTGTTAGAAAATCAGTAAGAATAGATTTCTCGCAATCGCTCGAAATGACTCATTAAAATAAGATTGGAATACATCTTCTTCATACTCGGCTTTGTAATATTGATCGGCGGAGCAACACTGCTGATCGATGGTGCTTCAAATATCGGGCGGAGGCTGGGCATTCCCGAGGGAATCACCGGATTGACTATCCTGGCCATCGGAACATCCTTACCGGAGCTCATCATCAATGTTTTTGCAAGCTTAAATGGGAATACCGATCTGGCTGTGTCCAATGTACTTGGAAGCAACATACTGAATATACTTGTGATTGTGGGGATTACTGCCCTGATCAAGCCTATACCTGTATTAAAACCAACCTATTACCGCGACATACCTTTCAGCCTGTTTGCAGTAGGGCTGCTGTTTTTTATGGTTCAGGATGGCTGGACCATGCAAGAAGGCAGTAAGATCATCGGCCGGGTAGATGGAATCATTTTCCTTATACTGCTCATCGTCTTTCTGTATATATATTTCCGTAGCTCAAGCAAGACTCCCAAAGATGAAAAGCCAGGCAAGCTAAGGCCGGCATGGATGGCCATTGTTTTTATTCTCCTCGGGATTGTGGGATTATACTTTGGAGGTGAGTGGATCGTTGAGGGGGCTGTATTTGTTGCTTCTGAGTTCGGCATGAGCGAAGCCACCATCGGCCTTACTATCGTTGCCATTGCCACTTCCCTGCCGGAACTGGTAACCTCTATCATGGCTGCCATAAGGAAAAGCCCCGAGATGGCCATCGGAAATGCCGTTGGATCCTGTATTTTCAACATACTGCTGGTATTAGGCGTCAGCTCAGTAATCCATCCCATCCCCTTTCAGTCGGGAAGCATCTTCGACCTGATCATGGTACTCGTTGCCACTGTCACACTGGTAGTATTTGTATACACCGGAAAAGGACGGATGATATCGAGGGTTGAAGGCGGGATTATGATAGGGATGTATGGAGTTTATTTGTGGTGGATACTTTACTAGTCACTGGTTACTGGTTACTGGT
>JAOZTN010000187.1:0-2279 GCA_029942245.1 Bacteroidales bacterium
GATACCTGATACCTGGTACCCGGTACCTTGTACCAAAAAATACTATATTCGCTCAAAGATTAATCAGGACATGCGCATCGTCATATTAGCCGATCCTCTCGACAACCAGCAAGCCGGTATACATCATTATACCCGGAACCTGATTACGCATCTGGCTGAAATTGATAAAAATTCTGAATATTTCATATTACGCAGTAAGAAAGATGATCTGTTTCCCCCTGAAAGACAAATAGTTGTCAAAAGCTATCCTATTCCCGGGCATGCAGCATGGCGTATGTTTATCGGCATTCCTTACAGGCTCAGGAAGTTGAAGCCCGACCTGGTGGTAGAACCGGCTCATTTTGGCCCTTTTAATCTTCCAAAACGTATAAAGCGGGCGACAGTGATCCACGACCTTACCCCTATCCTGTTCCCTGGTCTGCACCGGTTTCACAGCCAGTACCTGCAAAAAATATTTCTGAAAGGAATACTGAGAAGGGCTTCACTGATCATCACCAACTCGGCAAATACGTCTAAAGATCTGCTGGAGTATCTTCCCTCAACAAAGCAAAAGATCAGCCAGATCTATCTGGGAAGAGACGAAAGCCTGGAGTACATATCGGATACTGGCAGCATAGAAAAATACACCGGCGGGAAGCCATACTTTCTATATGCGGGCACCATAGAACCCAGGAAAAACCTTATCAGGCTGCTGGAAGCTTTCAGGATGTTCAAGGAAAAGTCTGCATCGGGCCATCTCCTGCTGATCGCGGGCGGGAAAGGCTGGAAGAGTAAAGATTTTTACGAACAACTCGATTCACATCCTTTCAGGGATGAGATCGTCATATGCGGATACGTCGAACGCGCTACTCTTGCTGCCTTGTATAGCCATACCGAGGCATTTGTGTTTCCATCATTATATGAAGGCTTTGGCCTTCCTGTGGTTGAAGCCATGATCTGTGGCGCACCCTGTCTTTTATCCAATGTTTCGAGCCTGCCTGAAGTAGGGGGCGACGCTGCCATATATTTTGATCCTGAAAAATGCTCAGAGATAGCCAATGCCATGTATAAGATCACCCATGAAGAAGGTCTGAGGAAGAGGCTTGCAGATGGGGCAGGTATACAGGCTGCCAAATTCAGCTGGGATGCATATGCCAGGGACTTTGACCGGGAAATAAAAAAGCTTCAGCCATGAGGATATTGTTCATACTCGAATTGTACTATCCCAATATTGGGGGAATAGAAAAGCTTTTCAAAACCCTGGCGGAGAAGCTGGTTGAAGAAGGTCACAGCGTAAAAGTGATCACCAGCAGGTTTCGCAAAGACCTCCCCACCTATGAGGTGATAAATGGTGTTGAAGTAAAACGCTTGAAGATACGCTCTCGCTTCCTCTTTACTTTTTTTGGGATCTTCGGCATGGCGAAGGATGCTAAAAATTGCGATATTATCCATACTACATCCTTCAATGCTGCTCTGCCTGCACGCCTGGCGGGATGCCTGGCCCGTAAGAAGGTTCTGATCACTTTTCATGAGGCCTGGGGCAGACTCTGGTTCAAACTCCCTTACGCCGGCTTTATAAGCAGGCGGCTGTATTATTCTTATGAATGGTTTATCCTTCGACTGGGTTTTTACCGCTTCATAGCTGTATCTGATTATACAGCCGAAAGCCTGAAAAGGCTGGGTGTAAAAAATGAAAAGATCATCAGAATTTACAACGGACTGGATTACAAAGACTTCGACTCATCAGAGCATACCCCTCCGAAACAGTTCACCTTCACCTATTTTGGCCGGCTGGGCATTTCAAAAGGGCTCGACCTCATCCTTGGTGCAGCTCCCGCTTTCCTTGCCGAATATCCCGATACTCATTTGCAAATGATCCTTCCCGACAGGCCACAGTCTTTTCTAAAAAAGATTAATAGGGAATTGCAAAAGATACCACGTGAACGCTACACACTGCTTCACAAGCTGGGCTATGCCGAGCTGCAGGAAACGCTCTTGAATTCTACATGCATCATGATCCCTTCATATAGCGAAGGCTTCTGCTTTGCGGCTGCAGAAACTATTGCCCTGGGCATTCCATTGATCTCTTCCGGACAGGGAGCCCTCGCGGAGGTGGTATCAGGAAAATACATCACCATGGCCTCACAGAACACAGAAGGCCTGCTACTCGCACTCCAAAAAGCTTATTCCGGGAAATGGGAAGAAACACCCATTAAACGATTTCATTTCAATGATACGGTGGAGAATTATTTAAGCTTGTATGAGAAGGTGTAGCTGGTAGATACTAATTCACTGTTTCA
>JAOZTN010000188.1:0-2082 GCA_029942245.1 Bacteroidales bacterium
CTTCTGCTCTAAACTATGGAGAGGCCCAAAATGCCCAGTCGAAAAGAGATTTCATTCATAAATCAAGTATCGTTCTTAAAGAACTGAGAGAAACCCACATCAATCTACAGATCCTTGAAAAGGCAGAGAATTTTTGTCAGTTGGGACTATTAGTGAATTTGCTTAAGGAGAACAATGAATTGCTGGCGATTTTTACTACATCAATAAAAACTGCAAAGAAAAATCTTAAGAAAGAGTCTGGTGGGTAAGTTGATTGTACTTGGAAGATATATAAAACTAGTCGGAGAAGTCGATAGATGAGAGAAGAAGTACAAAAAAAAGCCCGGTGCATGCACCGGGCTTCCATATATAAGGAAAATATTTTTACTGCAATGTAAACCTAACCGGAAGGTTATACTGTACCCTAACAGGTTTCCCGCGTTGTTTACCGGGTTTCCAGCTCGGCATTCCTGCAACAACCCTGATGGCTTCTTCATCGCATCCGCCACCAATACCCCTGAGTAAACGTACGTCAGTAATGGATCCGTCGCGCTCAACTACGAAGGTAACATATACCTTACCCTGGATGCCGCTTTCTTTGGCCATTACAGGATATTTGATGTTGTTACCAAGATAGGTATAGAGTTTGGCCATACCACCTTTAAACTCCGGCATGGATTCAACCACCGTGAAGATGGCCGCCTCCGATACTACTTCTTCTTCAACTTCAATGGGAATATATTCCTCGATCTCAGTGCTTTCATCAGCCTCTGCATCGATCAGCAGGTCTTCTTCAACTTCAACATCATCTTCCACAATGTTGATCTGTATCACTTTTTGTGGAGGCGGAGGAGGAGGAGGTTTAACTTTCTGTTCGGTGATGGGGATGATCTCCTCGGGGATATCTTCCACAATACGTTCACCAAAACCTTCAATAGATTTGTCGTATGATTTCCATTCAAAGGCAAGCAATGTAGCAGCCAGTGCGATGACCAGGCCTATCTGGGTAAAAATAACCTTTTTGCCCTCAAGATCAGCCTTTGGTGATTTTTTTGCTTCCATAGTGCAGTTGTTTACAGTTCATTCCGGCAGTTTATACCGAATCGCTAAATTAATTATATTTTTTAGAAGAATGCAAGTTTTTCTTGTCATTTCTTCTCGTGAAACGCCAGGCAGTTATCCCCAGTATGCTGCCAAGCACATCTGCCAGGAAATCATATATATTCCCATTTCGTCCGGGGATGACATGCTTTTGCATCACTTCAGTAAAAAATGCAAAAACTATGCCAATAAACAGGGCGAGGAGTATATGGCGTTTTTTTAGGAATATATGACCTTCCTGTCGCCTGAATCCTTCGAGCAGTAAAAATGTATAGGTGCCGAAAAGGATCAGATGCACGATCTTATCCGGATTGAACCAGTCGAGGAAGGAAGTAATTCGGGGAATGTAATTGCCGGGCATAAGAGTAAGCGCTGCGATCAACAACGTCCATATGAGCCCAGGCAATAAGGGTCTTTTAAACATGAAGGATCTTATGCTTCAATCTGCTCTTTATAAGTATCAGCATCGAGGAGCTCGTTGATCTCAGCCATATCAGCTATCTTGATCTTGATGATCCATCCTTCACCATAAGGGTCTTTATTGACAATTTCAGGGTTGGCTTCCAACTCTTCGTTGAACTCCAGCACCTCAGCGTTTACCGGCATGAACATGTCGGAAACAGTCTTTACGGCTTCAATGGTTCCAAAAGCATCACCTTTTGCAAGGGTCTCACCTTCGGTTTCCACCTCGATAAAAACAATGTCGCCAAGTTCTTTCTGTGCAAATTCCGTGATGCCGATCAATGCCTCATCACCGTCTACTTTGATCCACTCGTGGTCATTGGTGTACTTTAAACTGTCAGGAATAGTCATTTTTTATGGTTTTTTTTTGATGGGTCAAAAATACAGCTTTTTGCAAATAAGATATATATAATGCTTATAAATTATACATCTCCCCCCAAAACAATGAAACAATGCCCGCCTTCGCCTAAGCTACGGCGGATAAGAAAACAGTGAAACAATGAAACAGTGAAACAATGAAACAGTGAAACAATGAAACAG
>JAOZTN010000189.1:0-2064 GCA_029942245.1 Bacteroidales bacterium
TCAAAAAGGGGATCCTCGAAGATATTCCCATGACCGGTATAATTACAATCAATAGATGTGTCAGCTTCGTTTATAAGGCAATGAGAGATGGTGAGGGTATCCGGCCCCCCGTACCAAATATTATTTGCATTTGGAGCGCTATTCTTCCAGAAAACATTATTAAAAATTATAGGTGTAAATTCATCCTGGTCTGAATCTATAGCCCCACTGGAATTTCCGGCAGTGTTGTTATAAAAAGTATTGTTTGCCACCATGGGATGCAGGCTTGTATCCGAAACGGAATTATAAATAATTTCCTCACCCAGTGAATGGGCAATTGAAATATTCAGAGGAGAGTCATCGGTAGCCTGTCTGAGTGCATATGCACCACCCCACGACCAGGCCATGTTATCTGAGAATATATTATTGGTCAGAGCGATATCATAGGTGTTGAAGGTCCAGATGCCACCCCCGTAATTGCAGTGATTACCCTTGATGAAATTGGAAGAAATGACATAGGAGGCTTCTTCTGTATCATATAGACAAATCCCTCCCCCATATGAAGTTCCGGTTCCTGTATTGTCTATTATTATGTTGTTATGCAGTTCCATTGTTCCGTAAGTACTTTCATTAAATATCCCTGCGCCACACCACCAGCTTCCCCCGGCAATGGTATTGTGATGAATGTAATTATTCGTTATCAGGAGGTTTTCATTTTGAACAAAATTTATTCCTGCTCCCCAGGATGCTGTTGTACTGTTAATTTCATTGTTGAATACATCGTTATTTGAAAGAATAACCAAATTGGCTGCACCACCAATGTCAATTCCCCCTCCCTGCCCATAGTCGCCAACTAATGTATTACCATAAATTTCATTGTTTTCAACGATGACCTTAAGGTCTGGAAAGAGAATTCTCAATCCTCCACCCAAACACCGGTCCCCGGCATTTGCTGTATTATTATAGATACTATTATTTGTGATTTCACAGGGTACACGCATTGACATAATCCCTGCGCCCATGGCCCAAGTGGCGCCATCCACGCTATTATTCCTGATAATATTATTATGAACGTAGGCATATTGATCAGAATTCGTTGCCCACAATTCAAGTTCTATTCCACCTCCATCAGCCATCTGATCAGTGTTTGTGCACGTATTGTGTTCGATAATATTGTTTTTGATGACGGCATTCACCAAAATTGACATGCCTGCGCCAAACGCTGAATAACCATGCGAAATACTGGTGTTATGACTTATCGTATTATTGTCGATAATGGCCCAGAAACTATCTCCCCCGAGAAATACAAGTCCTGCTCCCCCTCCGCTATCTGATTCTACCTGGTTATACATGATCTTGTTATACACGATCTTACCACCTGCTTCATATGCATAGATCCCTCCGCCTGATCGGACATTGAATCCTGTGGTCCAGACTCCTGATCCTCCGGTTATAGTAAATCCATTAAGAATAGAAGTTGTGTCTTCTCCATGCACGAACATGACACAGGCCGCACTATCGGGATACACTGGTTGACTACCATCAATAATTGTATTGTTAATGTGATTGGTGTCGCCATCCATAATAAACTCGCTGCTCAGCGTAATGGCTTTGCCCTTGAAACGGACATTTTCATAATATGTATTTTCGGCAACCAGAACGGTATCACCATTCATGGCCGCATCGATACCGGCCTGTATCGTTGGTTGATCGCCGGGTACGTGGATGACCTGAGCACTGAGCGCAGTACAATAAAAAATGATCAGAATGAAGAGTGATAAATTTTTCATGATATATTGTTTTTTGGGTTAGTAATAGCCTCCATACAATAGCATACCATACCTGAGCATACAGGCACAATAATAACAATCACAAGAGCTTTTGATTAGACTTAAACAATCACCTTCAGCCGGGCAAAGTGTCTATTAATTGGGTGAGATAGATTTAGTCAGAATTAATGCCTCCAAGCGGATTCATATTCAAAACAATACGTACAAGGAATCTTTGCATATCTCAATTGGCTGATTCGATATAAATATACGACATCCTGACCCGAAAGTCAAAAAAGTGTTGGGTGTTGAGGGT
>JAOZTN010000190.1:0-1900 GCA_029942245.1 Bacteroidales bacterium
GCAGTTAGGATTATTAGTTAGCTATAGTAACCTTTTTGATGAGTATTCCGGCAGTGGTTTCCACTTTCACTATATAAACTCCGGTTTCATAGCCTGCAACGCTTAGTTGCAGATCGTTGTCTTCGACAACTTTCTGGTTGTAAACAACCTGGCCAACGTAGTTCATAACAGTTACGTGAGTAATGTCGGATGAAGAAGTGATGTTCAGGATATCACGAGCAGGGTTCGGATAAACTGCAACGCCATCGGCCATTGCAGGATCTTCGATTCCTGTTGCGATCCAGCAAGCCTCATTAGACTCAGGTTCACAATCTTCAAATACTGCTGTTACATAGTAGCACTGCAGTGAGCCAACGGCGAATGGACCTTCAGCTTTGTGCAGGTATGTAGTATCCTCTGTAAAGTCGAGGAAAGCATACGCTGTTTCGCTATCGTTCCAGAATACGTTGTATCCTAACAGAGCACGTGTGCTGTGATCTTCAGGTACAACAACACCTGCTACTACACCACCTGCAACAGGAGTTGCATTAGGCGTACGGTAATCAGTGTTGTCAACATAGGTCATTGGTGTTGAATTGTCACCATCAGCATCACCTACGTATGCCTGGAGGTTCCAGTTCAGATCGAATGGGCCTAAAGCTCCGATTGGATCCCATGCACTTCCATCCAGGGAAATCATGTCTCCATAACCGGCAACGGCAGGACCGTCATCGAAACCTGCTGGATTTTCTCCGTCAGGTGAATCAACAGTATAACCGAACCACAGTTCCTGAGATACATCAAGAGCAACCGGAGTTGTGAGAATAATCTCATTCCAGTCACCAGCCAGGATGCCACTAACGGCTTGTTCGTAAATCATGGTGCCAGCGTTTGCGCCTTCCCATACCTTCAAGGTAAAGGTTGTAGCTACAACGTTTGCGTAAGGTACGAAACGAATCTTGGTGATGTACTGACCGTCGTATTGTGTGATCATATCAGCATCCCACTTAGAAGCAACGCTAAATACGCCACCACCTGTGAGTCCAATACCATCAACGTTTACGCCGTCATCCCACATGATCCATTCGCCGCCGCCGGGTGTTCCACCGCCGCCTGCTGGAGCAGACCAAGTAAGATAAATCTCGTCTTCCATGTAACCATCAGCAGTAGCTTCCAGTTCTTCAGGAGCGTCACACTGACGATAGATAACGATGTTGTCAACAAACCATGACAGGATACCTGATGAATTCAGACCTTCTGCAGCGAAACGAACTTTAAAGATCTTTCCGAATGCGTGGTTTGAAATTTCAAAGTGGTTTGATGTCCAGTCGAAGCTGCCATCAGCGTTATCGAAAGAAGTAACGGTATACCATGTACCTTCGTCCCAAACCTGTACGTGCAGGATCTCGTTTCCTGACATGCCGTTATCTTCAAGGGCAATGTCAAAGTCGAAGAAAATGCGTCCGTCGATGTACTCGTCACCTGAAATAGGTTCGTATTTACCATCGATAGGATAGCTCTCAAGAGCTGACCTGTAATCGGTGATTATAGGATCCCAAGTGAATTCAGCACAAGGATATGGGTTACCGAACTGACCGTTAACAACCCAGTTGTCACCGTGAGTCCAGAGGTTTGGATCGAATGAACCAGTATTCCAGTCTTCGATAAATGTCAGAGGCCAACCAAATTCAACGCAAACGTCGAATGTGCCTTCGTACATAGACTCAGCAGTTTCGCCTGGGAATCCATAAGGAGTCAGGTCATAAACAGCAGTTACGTCATATCCGTAGCAAAGTGGCTCCAGATCATAATCGAAGTAGTGTGTAGTATCCTCACCATTGTAAGGAATATAAGCGATATTGTCCATATCACGGTAGAGGTTGTATCCGATGAAGTTCTCAGGGATATCACCACCAGGACC
>JAOZTN010000191.1:0-1868 GCA_029942245.1 Bacteroidales bacterium
GCACGCCCGATATCAACTCCTGGCAATGGGACTTTGGCGATGGCAACACCGGCACCGGACAGGTGATCAACCATGTATATGCTGCCATCGGCACCTATGACATCACCCTGATCGCCTCCAACGGCAACACCTGTACCGATACCATCGTGCACCAGCGGGTGGTCGTTGAGCCGGTCATCGACTTTAACATGACCCTCTCTCCTACCTGTGAAGGATATATCGTAGACTTCACTGCCATTGGGATATACAACTTTACCAACTACGTATGGGACTTTGGCGATGGCAACAATGCCATAGGACGCAACGTAACCAACATATTTATTACACCCAGCACCTACACCGTCACGCTGACCTTCTGTACTTCACAAAGGCAGCACGATATTGTGGTCAACCCACTGCCGCTGGCCTTTGCCGGGCAGGATTCGATCTCCTGCGAGGATGTGCCCTTTGACCTTTCTACCATGCCTTTTGCCCCCATGGCCAGCAACTACAGCTCCATACTATGGTCAGGAGGACTGGGAACATTTAATGATCCTACCCTGATCGGGCCCATATACACACCCGGTGCCACAGAGCTGGGATTTATCACCCTGCGGATGGTCGCCTACGGCATAGCACCATGCTATAACGATACTTCTTATATGACCCTGGAGGTCATCGAAGGGGCTTATGCCTTTGCAGGCAGCGATGAAGACCACTGCCAGGACTCACCTTTTGACTTCGCCACCTGTGCGCAGGTGCCCGCAGCATACAACGAGATATTCCGCATGTGGAACCACGACGGAACAGGAACCATCATAGATCCCACAGTGGAAGTGCCCGTATACCTCCCCGGAGCGGGAGAGACAGGCGTGGTGAACTTCACCTTCATAGCTTCCAACGTGATCAACTGCGACTCGGTAGATTATATGCAGCTAACCATTCACCCTACATTCTTTGAGGTGCACATGGATACCATCTGCTTCAACGACTCACTGCTGCTGCCCGGTGGCGGATGGGTATACAACACCGGAACCTATCACGACACCCTGTTCTCAGTATGGACATGCGACAGCATCATCGAGACCAACCTCTATGAACGCCCGCAGATCGATGCCGACTTTATGGTCAACGGCGGAGACTCGGTATGTATCGACGATATCGTGTCATTCACCCGTACAGGGGTATCCACGCTCGTGAACTGGATGTGGGACTTCGATGATGGAAGCTTCTCCACAGATATGAACCCTACACATGCTTATGCCACACCGGGAACCTATGATGTCATGTTCACCTTTACCGACAACTTCGGATGCCAGGATACGGTCATACACCAGGTGTTCGTATTTCAGCACCCCGACGTGGACTTCTCTACCAGCGCCACATCGGCATGCCTGAACACCGGCATCAACTTCTTCGGAGTGAGCACCGATGTGATCACGCTATGGGAATGGGACTTTGGCGACGGAAGCTTCGGAACGGGACAAAATACCACACACGTATATACCACCTACGGCGTGATGCAGGTAACGCTCACCGTCACAGCAGCAAACGGATGTATAAGCACCATGATAAGGCTCATCTTTGTGGCCGCACCACCCGAGGCAGACTTCACATACAATATTTACCTGTGCGACTCCATACAGTTCACCGATCTCTCTACAGCCCCTCCGGGATTCTTCCTGGTAGAATGGGAATGGGACTTCGGCGACGGGACCACTTCCAACCTGCAGCACCCACTGCACCAGTTCCCCGCAGGAGGCATATACCCGGTAACGCTCATCGTATACGCCGACTCGGCAGGCATCATCTGCAGCGACTCCATCACGCAGGATGTCCTTGTGCTGGACCGCCCAACGGTATACTTCACCTGGAGCCCCGAGCCTACA
>JAOZTN010000192.1:0-1861 GCA_029942245.1 Bacteroidales bacterium
CCTGCATCCGCATGATCATCACCTCCGCCACCAAGGGCATCCAGGTTTTCTTCATACTCTAAAGGATAGGCCATTTCCCATGCCTTCCATCCGCCTTCAAGGAATTTAACATTTTTATACCCAAGCCTCTCCAGGTAATTCGCTGCGATAACTGATCGCTTTCCTTTCTTGCAATAAACAATAAGCTTGTCTGTTTTTTCCGGAGAATAGATCATTTCATTATCCCAGAAATCTTCGCTTCCCATCCTGAAGATGAGAACCCCGCCCGGGATATTAATAGCCCCCGGGATATAGCCATAGGCATATTCTGTCATCTCCCTGACATCCAGAAGATAAAATACGTCCAGGCTGTCCATCATAACTTTCAGCTCACCGCTTGTTATCACATCCAGGCCAATCTGTGCCTGGGCAACAATTTCATCAGGCCCTGATACTTCTTTTTCACAAGGACATGAGCAGGAGGTCATCATGAATGTTATCGATATGGTAACCAATAACAACAATTTTACATATCTATACATGGTTAAATATTTTGTTGGTTTCTAAATTGATTAGTCTGTTTTGTCTTTCTTGGCTTTCTTTTTCTTTTTATCACCGTTTACCGGCTTTACATATTGACTTGCACTATCAATAACATCCTGAACCGCTTCCTCGGCCTCATGTTCATCCATTTCTTCCCATCCGGTGATCATGGCAATAAGGTTAGATGTGAGCGTACGTCCTGTTGTGATCAGGTAAAGGTGGATGATCACAAACGTAATAAGAACATATGCTCCAACGGTATGAATATAAGCTATCGGCATAAGGCTGTCGATCTCGATACCCTGTAAGGGATAGTTAAAGTAGAGATACATAAACCCTGAAATAACCATTACAGGAATTACAATGATGGTGAGGCCAAAATAAACCAGCCGCTGAATTGGGTTCAGCTTGCTCAGGAGGCGTTTCCCGGTTGGATGAGGGGCATTATTGAATATTCCTATCAGATAGTAATTCATCTGTGCTTTCATATTAGTTAAAGTGGGCACATACTGCCTCCACTCGCCCGTTGTTACATGCCAGAAAATAGTAAACACTATCAGTATCAGAAAAGCCCATCCGGCATTATCATGCCATCTGACAGCGTTTTCATATCCCACTAATTGATAGGTCCCATGGATCTCAAAGCCTGTCAGCATCAGAAAAAAGATCAGTAAACTCTGTGTCCAATGCCAAAAGCGTTCAAAGCCTTTATATAAATATACTTTTTTCATTACTCATTCCCTCCCTCTAGTTTTTGGTTTAAAGGACAGCGTTTCCGGTAAATTATCCTGCATATCAAATGCACCATCACTCCGATAAAAGCAAGAAATATCAGGGTAATCCCCGAAGCTTCAATTTTCATGTTATTGTCCCTGCCAGGTAAATAAAAATCAGTGAGATTTTCAAGCCTGCTGTTATTTCTCGTATGGCAGTCGATGCATTTTAAGGAGTGTTCAGCGGGAGAAACCATGTGGCTCAAAGGCCAATACATTTCAGTTTCTACAAAATCATATTCTCCACTGTAAGGAAGGCCAATGTAGGCCATACCGGCTTCAGATGCTGCATTCCAGTCAAAATCAACCCAATAGGCACCTTTCCCTTCTTCCTTATCCCAGAGCTTGGGTTGGATCAGGGTCATGTTCACCGGATCATAGATCTGTTTTCCACGGTGTACTTTTACGGGCCATATTTTTGAGGGCTGGTGAGACTTTTGATATTTTCCCTTATCCCGGTACGAACCGTCGAGGGTGTTCATCTGTACCGGAATAGTATCAATCTTATCGGTTATAAGCTGGTGATCGGCGATGCCATTGAACCAATAATACTCAGGTATTACATT
>JAOZTN010000193.1:0-1502 GCA_029942245.1 Bacteroidales bacterium
CAAACTTACATAAAATCACGAAATTATACACAGACAAATAAAAATCAAGGCCACAGCTTTATCTTTGTCATTTACGAGCTCGCAGCTCAATTGTATTGTTAAACTTAAAATATAAGCTTATGAAAGTCAGCGGCCTTGATGTACACAAAGATACCATTTTCTGTGCCATTTATGATGGTAAGAAATATGGAAAGGTAACCGAATTTGCCACTTTCTCTGAGAATATGCGTGAGATGGCTCACATGCTCCGAGAGCGAGGTGTGAAAAAGATAGCAATGGAAAGCACTGGTATTTATTGGATCCCGGTGTGGAATATTCTGGAAGAGGCAGGTTTTGATTTGATGTTGGTTAACCCTTTTCTGATAAAACAGATGCCAGGCAGGAAAAGTGATGTTAAAGATGCACAGTGGATTGCAAAATTATTGCACAAAGGGATGCTTCGAGGCAGCATGATTCCATGCAAAACAATCCGACAGCTTCGCACCTATAGCAGACGGTTTGTTAAAATGCAAGGAATGATAACGCGAGTTAACCAGGAAATGGAACGAATCCTGGAGATGTGTAATATTCGGATTACATCACTGATGAGCAATAATCATGGGGTGAGTATTCAAAAAGTTATTGAGAAAATTATTGCGGGTCAGGATACAGTAGAAGAGCTTGCTTGTTGCATTCATGGCAGAACTTTGAATGCTAAAGGTGAATTAGTTAGATTATCACTTGATGGAAAAGTTGAAGAGCATCATCGATTTACTCTTTCGCTTGCCCATGAGCAGTACAAACTCCATTTGAAACACATAGACAGTCTGGAAATGAAGATGGAAGCACTCTGTGATGAACATTACACCAGAGAGATGGAGTTGCTTATGAGTATTCCTGGTGTTGGAAAGCAAGCAGCCATGCAAATTATATCAGAAACAGGTGGAGATATGCAAGCCTTTGCAGATAGTGGAAAACTTACCGGTTGGGCTGGATTACGTCCACGAAATGATGAAAGTGCCGGAAAGTTCAAAAGCAAGGCAATTACAAAAGGGAATAAATATTTGCGCAGAATTATAGTACAATGTGCATGGGCGGCATCAAGAACAAAAGGCTCTCATTACAAGAGTAAATTTGAACAGTTATGCGTACGTAAGTCAAGAAAAAAAGCATTGATAGCAATAGCAAGAAAACTGTTGACTGTAGTATGGCATGTATTGCAAGAGAACGAACCTTTTAATGCGCAATTGTTACCTGTTTACGATCCAAAAAAGATTGAATCGAAAATGAAATATCACAGGAGAGAACTCGAAAAACTTGAAGTAATAGGATTCTCCACCACGTAAAGGCCGGGTATATTTGTGATGGCAATGCTCAAAAAACATCTTGAGCAACCTCGATCTCAAACTGGTCAAGATAATTTAAGCACACAGACATAAGTTAATGCCTTAACAGGCCAAACTTGCAGAGGAAATTCGCTCACCTAAAGCGTTATAATGGGAAAAGGGATTTATAGAGGAAAT
>JAOZTN010000194.1:0-1393 GCA_029942245.1 Bacteroidales bacterium
AAATATACGGAAAATCGTTAATTTCGGGAAGTGGAAATACGAAAGGCAGAACTAGGTGAATTACAGTCTTTGATGAGAAAAGAGCTGGAAGATTACTACCCCTCAGTGGAGTTGAGAGGCATCATAAACGGACTGTTTTCGCATTTAACAGGTTTCACAACAGGACAAATGGTACTGGAAAAGGAGAGGAGACTTACCGAATCTGAGATACATTTCCTTCAGCTATGCCTCAAACGACTGAAAAACCATGAACCCCTGCAATACATTACGGGTACTGCTTATTTTCATGGACTGGAATTTAAAGTAAGCCCGGCAGTACTTATTCCAAGACCAGAAACGGAAGAACTTGTTGAGTGGATTGTTCAGCAACATGGGAAGGCCGGTGAACCATTAAGCATTCTTGATATTGGAACCGGCAGTGGATGCATCGCTATCAGCCTGAAAGCGAAGATACCGGAGGCGGTGCTGTTCGCAATTGATGTATCTGAAAAGGCCATGGCCGTAGCCAGAGAAAATGCCCATGAGTTGGGCACTGAAGTGTTTTTTGAATCTGTAGATATTTTAGATGCAGAGGCCCGCTCAGCCTTGCTGAAGTTCGATCTTATCGTGAGCAATCCACCGTATGTTACGCCTGCCGACAGGGAAAAGATGTTACCTAATGTGACTGATCATGAGCCTGCCCTTGCCCTTTTTGTTGAAGAAGACCCCTTGATATTTTACAAGGAGATCATCGCATTTTCGGAAGATCATCTGGCTGAGGGAGGAAGCCTGTATTTTGAATGCAACGAATCGAATGCCACTGAAGTAGCAGGTTTGTTGAAACGGGCCTGTTTTAAACATGTTGAAGTGAGGAAAGATATGCAGGACAAAGACAGGATGATACTGGGGAATGAACTACTTAAAGAGTTCTTTTAAAACATTCAAAGCAAACCCATAAATCCCTTCGTCACTGCTTTCCCTGGGCCCTGCTACATTCAGGGTTTTGATATGATTAATCTCGATCCACAGCTTAAACTCACCTAGGTTGATACCATCTTTAAGACCGATCAGGTAAACGGGTTTCATCTCCTTTTTGGCATATTGAAGGGTATACCTGGTCCCTTCATCCATTTCATGAGAATAGATGATAAGGCTTCCATCACTATCTTCAATATTTTTTCTTGTACGGAAGGAAGGATCTTCAGATTCTGTTTCTTTTAGCGGGTAACGATCGGGTATTTTGCCATCTTCAGCCATCCTCCCAAGCGGACACCATCCACCACATGAGATCCTGTGCTTGAGAGCAAAGTCGAGAGCAGCCCGGTCAACGCCTGACTGTCCTCCACTGATTATCATTATTCTTTTATTCTTCATGGTCTTCTATATTCTGTTCCAGGATAAAGTCCCTTTGTGA
>JAOZTN010000195.1:0-1182 GCA_029942245.1 Bacteroidales bacterium
GGTGAAACGATCATGGTAGGTGCAGCAAGAATAAAATCTTGTTGAACTGATCCCGTGGGTATGATATTTACCATTTCAAGAGTTACATTGTAACCTTGTTTCCATGCAAAAGCTTCTTGCGGACCACCGGGAACTACTGGCAATGAATACCATCCTGAAGGATCAGTAGTAGTAAGGAGTCCTTCTGATTCAATACCAACTGAGGCGCCATTAATAGAAAGGCCGCCACCGTTAAATACATAACCCCACATTTCGCCTGGTGCCATAAGGAGGTCAACATAGATGTTATCAACGGCAAAGTTCCACTGATAATTTCCACCGGCTGTTGAGTAATAAAACTCAATATAAACATCGGTTGGATCAGCATAAGCCATTGCATTGATATTATATTGAGCATGAACACCTGTTAAAGGGTCATCGATACCAACTATCCATAAAAGTGTTTCTTCAAGGTTTCCAGGAGCTGTTCCTCCTGAATAAGTCCTAACACCCGCGATATCGTTACCACCGATATCCTGGAAGTTACGGTCCATGTCGATAAGGACCACATATCCGTCTGTCATATCCATAGACGGAGTGAAGAGCCCTACATCAAAAATCCATGAAGAGTTGGCATCACTGTCGGCAGTAGCATACAGACCATCAGTATTGGACGGTTGTCCGTATGAAGGCCCAATGGCACCTGACCATTGCCAGACGCCTGTGCCGCTGTAAACGGCCTGCGTCCAGGTTCCTGGGATTCCTGTACCAAAAGCCTCATCGAGAAGAACAGCCTTACTGTTACGAGTCGTAACATTGGCTTCATTGTTCTCAATCAAGGAAGTTTGCTTACCGACGATGCTGTTGTCGTAAGCAATCTTTTGCTCCAGAGTCATTTGATTTGCACTTGTTTGACCAAATGCAAAACTGATTGATAATGCAAAAAACATCATCAACCACACTAGCTTAGTAGCATTTTTCATAAACTTGAGAGTTAAAGTTAATAAACTGAAAATATTTAGATTAGTTCTAATTTTTCTTTTACAACATACAAAGATATATCAAATATTTTACAATTAAAAAAAAAGAGGCACCGCATTTGCGGCGCCTCTTGCTTGTTCCATGCTGCCAGGACTCCGAAGAGTCCAGCAGTTAGGATTATTAGTTAGCTATAGTAACCTTTTTGATGAGTATTCCGGCAGT
>JAOZTN010000196.1:0-1108 GCA_029942245.1 Bacteroidales bacterium
ATGAATATATTTCTTAGAGCAAAACACTGGCAGCTTTTCATCCTCCATTTCGCCATTCCTTTCGTATTATACTTTATAGCAATTGCTTTCATGATCGGGATAGCAATCAGGAATCATGGCCATGATCCTTATATTGGCCTCAGGTTTATACCGGTTTTTATCATACTCGGACTTATTTCTGCCATTGTCAAGTATGGCTGGACCTGGGCTGCCGGGATCATCCTCAATGACCGACTTCCTGAGGAATTAAAACTTAACACAGTATTTTTCAAGATCTGTTTCTTTTATCCCATTGTCTATTTACCACTCTTCGGTCTTCTCATGTATACGCAATTTCATGATGGAATTGAAGCATTCCCATTTACTTTTTTGTTGATAATCCCTTTCCACCTCCTGGCGATATTCTGCAGTTTTTATTGCATGTATTTTGTAGCAAGGGTGCTAAAAACCACTGAATATCAAAGATATACTACAGTGTCAGATTATATTGCAGAGATTATCATGATCTGGTTCTATTTCGTTGGCATCTGGATCCTTCAACCAAAGATCAATAAAATGATAGATAAGCCTGATAATCAAGAGGTTTTATAACTAATCCTTCAATCAAAAATCAATCCAACACCCAACACCCAGAACCCAACACTCTTTTTGCTCTGCAAAAAGGCGAAAAACATTTTGTTATTAAATAAAAGACTCGTATTTTTGCAGCCGTTTTTCAAGATAGATTAATACACGCAAGATGAGCAAGACAGCATTACTACAATACGTAGAAGACCAGATAGAAGTAAAAGATTTTCCTGCCTTTAAAGCAGGTGATACGATTACTGTTACCTATAAGATCAAAGAAGGTGACAAAGAACGTTTACAAAATTTCCAGGGCGTGGTTTTACAGCGCGTTGGCGGTGGCCCAACTGAAACCTTTACAGTAAGGAAAATTTCAGGTGGAGTCGGTGTTGAAAGAATTTTCCCTATTTCTTCTCCCTTTATCGATGAGATAAAAGTGAATAAAAGGGGTGTTGTCCGCAGGGCACGCATCTTCTATCTCCGTGAACTTAAAGGTAAGAAAGCAAGGATCAAAGAAAAGAGATTCTAAAGAAAAACAGGATAA
>JAOZTN010000197.1:0-1071 GCA_029942245.1 Bacteroidales bacterium
TTCGTATTTGTAAATATACAAAAAGGAAGTCCTTTTTGCTAATTGATGCGGATATCACTTAGCTGTCAAAATAGGTTTTCGGTTAGCGTTTTAATACCCAAAATAGTAGGCTATGTTTTGGGCAATGCTATTTGTTCTCAAAGAATGATAAAATATTCAAGTGGTAAAGTATAAATTCGCTCATGTGTTATCCTATCTGTAGCATACAAAAGCAAAGAGGCTGTCTCAAAAGGGCAGCCTTTTTTCATATCTCTAATTTTCTTATTTATCGAGGTATTTGTTAATAAGATTGTTAAAAAAGAGGGGGATGCCTCCCCCTCCAAAGCCATCAAGTTTAGTAACTTGAGGCATGCAATCTAATAAATCAAAAGTAGTATTTAAAGACTACAATCCCAAGCAAAATATGCTTTTACCTCCTTCACTAGATGAGTTAATCGATGAAAATCATTCGGTACGTGTAGTAAATCAGGTAATAGATCATATTGATATCGATCCTCTGATCAAAAAGTTTAAAGGAGGAGGAACCTCCAGTTATCATCCTCGTTTGATGCTAAAGGTGTTGATTTATGGATACCTGACCAATCAGTACTCAAGTCGCAAGATAGAAGATGCCCTTCATCAGAACATTCACTTTATGTGGCTCAGCGGTATGAGCTATCCTGACCACAATACAATCAATCGCTTCAGGAGTGAGCGTTTAAAGGGAGTTTTAAAGCAAGTGTTCAGTCAGGTTGTTTTATTATTGGTTGAAGCAGGCCATGTATCTTTAAAAGAAGCAGCTTACCTGGATGGAACAAAGATAGAGGCCAATGCCAATCGATATACATTTGTATGGGGCCGTAGCATTAAAACCAGTAGGGAAAGGATAAAGCGGCAACTTAAAGAGCTGTGGAGTTATGCCGAGAGTGTTGCCAAAGAAGAATTGGAAAATAATACGCCTGATGAGTTCGAACAGATCGATGCTGAAAAAGTCAGACAAACGATTAATAAAATTGATAAGGCTTTATCAGGAAAGGAGGTTGATAAAAAGAAAAAGCAGAAGTTAAATTATGCCCGGAAAAACTGGCCAAA
>JAOZTN010000198.1:0-1014 GCA_029942245.1 Bacteroidales bacterium
ATTATTGAGCCTAAGGAGGATACCACAGGCATGAAGTGTATTGGCAAAGAAGTTACAGACCAACTAGAACTTATACCGGCAAAACTGTTTATTAAAAGGTATATCCGTCCCAAATACATCAAACCACAGGATGAGGAATCTTTAAACTATAAAGGAGTTATAGCAGAGCTTCCGGTTTTCCCCATAGAAAAAGGTATTGCCGGTCCCGGCTTACTGACACAGGTGATGATCGACAAATTCGTAGATCATCTTCCTATATACCGGCAAATAGAACGCTTTAAACGTGAGCAGGTTAAAATATCCGCATCAACCATTAATGGCTGGCAGGAGGCTGTTTGCAATTTATTGGAGCCATTATACGATACCCTCAAACACCGAGTGTTGTCACAAGGCTACCTTCAGGTAGACGAAACCCCTATCCAGGTGCTGGATAAAAGCAAAAAAGGAAAGACACACCGCGGATATCACTGGGTGTACCACTCGCCTCTTGAAAAGACCGTGCTGTTTGACTACCGGGATGGAAGATCCCGTGAAGGGCCATCCAAACTACTCAAAAACTTTAGCGGCTATTTACAAACCGACGGTTATAAAGTATATGACTCCTTTGGAGAGAAAAAGTCCATAACACTGCTTAACTGCATGGCACATGCCCGCCGGGGTTTTGAAAAAGCATTGGATTACGATAAAACCAGGGCAGAATATGCCATGGGTATGTTCCAAAAGCTATACGCTATTGAGCGGAAGGCAAAGCAGGAAAACCTGAGCCCTGAACAAAGACATGCCTTAAGGCTGGATGAGGCGCTGCCAGTGCTGAATGAACTGGGAAAATGGATTGTTGAAACTTATAAAGTAGTATTGCCAAAATCAGCAATGGGCAAAGCAACCGCCTATTGTATCCCCCGCTGGGACAAGCTGATGAATTACCTGAATGACGGATCTTTGGAAATAGATAATAACCTGGCAGAAAATGCTATCCGGCCAATCGCCCTGGGAAGGAAAAACTACCTGTTTGCC